>JBDSIV010000014.1:0-87380 GCA_039917755.1 Knoellia sp.
AACCGCCGGGCAGAGTGGCTCGGCGCAGAACCCCGGAGAGCCCCCCGATGACCGATGTCGCGACCAATGCCCTCACCGAGCCGACGGGAGCCGTCGTCCCGTCCACGGTTCCCACGCACTGGTACAACCTCGCTGCCGACCTGCCGCAGCCGTGCCCGCCGGCCCTGCACCCGGGCACGAAGGAGCCGCTGGTGCCGGACGACCTCGCACCGCTGTTCCCGATGGCACTGATTCTGCAGGAGGTGTCGACCGAACGCTGGGTCGAGATCCCCCAGACCATCCGTGAGATCTATGCCCTCTGGAGGCCCTCGCCGCTCGTGCGCGCGCACCGCCTCGAGCGGGCGCTTGGCACACCGGCGAAGATCTTCTACAAGTACGAGGGGGTCAGTCCGGCCGGCTCGCACAAACCCAATACCGCTGTTGCACAGGCTTATTACAACGCCATCGAGGGCACGACGAAGCTCACCACCGAGACGGGTGCGGGTCAGTGGGGCGCCTCCCTGTCCTTTGCCTGTTCCCTCCTGGGCCTCGACTGCGAGGTGTGGCAGGTCCGCGCCTCCTTCGACGCGAAGCCCTATCGCCGCTTCCAGATGGAGACCTACGGCGGCGTGTGCCACCCCTCCCCGTCGGACCTCACCGAGTCGGGGCGCGCGATGCTCGCAACCGACCCGGACACGACGGGGTCGCTCGGGATGGCGATCTCCGAGGCGGTCGAGATGGCGGCTGGCGACCCGAACGCGCACTATGCGCTGGGCAGCGTGCTCAACCACGTGCTGCTCCACCAGAGCGTCATCGGCATTGAGGCCATGGCCCAGCTCGACGAGATCGGCGAGAGCGCCGACGTCGTCTTCGGCTGCGCCGGTGGCGGGTCGAACCTCGCCGGGTTGGCCTTTCCCTTCATCGGTCGCAACCTGCGCGAGGGAACAAAGACACAGATCGTCGCCTGCGAGCCGGCTGCCTGCCCGTCCTTGACGCAGGGCGAATACCGCTACGACCACGGTGACGTCGCGGGCCTGACTCCGCTGCTCAAGATGCACACACTGGGCAAGGACTTCGTGCCGCCGCCCATCCACGCGGGAGGGCTGCGCTATCACGGCATGGCTCCCATGGTCTCGCACGCGAAGGAGCTCGGTCTCCTCGAGGCGATCGCGGTCGAGCAGGAGGACGCGTTCCGTGCCGGGGTCGAGTTCGCTCGGGCCGAGGGCATCATCCCGGCGCCGGAGTCGACCCACGCCGTTGCGGGGGCGTTGGCTCGGGCGCGGGCCGCGACGACGGACGAGACGATCGTCATCGGCCTCTCGGGCAACGGCGTGCTCGACCTGCCGTCCTACAGCGACTACGTCTGACCGCCTGCCCGGCCCTTCCCCCCTTGGCCTTGCGTGCCTGAGCGGAAGCCAGAGGTTCCGCTCAGACACGCAAGGCGAGGGTTGAGAGGCTCGCCCCTTGACCTTCACGTCCGGGTCCGCGTCCGCGTCCGGAGGCAGCCGACACTGTGTCGGGCCAGGTGTTGGGTTGGAGGCTCGCCGCACCCGTCGGGGGCATGGCGCCCTCCGCAATGGAGGGGCTGGCGTCGCTGACCACCGCCTTGATCGTCAGCGTGACGAGGAGCAGGGCAGCCACAGCGAGGACGAGGAGTACGCGACGCCCTCGCACCGTGAGCATCAGCGGCGGCCCACGTCGTGGGTTCGGCGTCCTGACAAAGGAAGCAGCCGTCACTCCTCCATCAGACCAGCATCGGGCCCTCGAACCGTGGACCCTTGGCCTGAGGGGCAAGGGTGTCGCCCGTCAGAGGGTCGTGAGCACCTTGGGCAGCGGGGCGGTGAGATCGATGCCGTCGAAAGGCACCAGCCATCTGCGAGCGCCCTGCGTTGTGGACGCAGACGAGAAGAACTGACGGTCACCCATTGCGGAAGCGCTTCCGGAGCGCCAGGGAGACATAGACGAGTCCCACGAGGACGGGCACTTCGATGAGCGGACCGACGACTCCCGCCAGGGCCTGCCCGGAGGTCACGCCGAAGGTCGCGATGGCCACCGCGATCGCGAGCTCGAAGTTGTTGCCAGCGGCCGTGAAGGCCAGGGTGGTGGTCCGCTCATAGGTCATGCCGAGTCCGCGCCCCAGTGCGAATCCCCCACCCCACATGAGGGCGAAGTAGGCCAGGAGCGGCAGGGCGATCCGAGCGACGTCCCACGGGCGTGAGGTGATCTGGTCACCCTGCAGGGCAAAAAGGATGACGATCGTGAAGAGCAGTCCGTAGAGCGCCCACGGTCCGACTCGGGGAAGGAAAGATTTTTCGTATGCCGCTCTCCCCCAACGCTTTTCACCCACCTTGCGCGACAGATAGCCCAGCAGGAGGGGCGCCCCGAGGAAGATGACGGCGCTCGCGGCGATCTTCCACACGGAGATGTCCAGCGAGGCCTGCTCCAGCCCGAGGCGCATCGGCAGCCACGAGAGATAGAACCAGCCGAGCAGGCCGAACGCCACGACCTGGAAGATCGAGTTCAGGGCGACGAGTACGGCCGCGGCCTCGCGGTCTCCGCAAGCGAGGTCATTCCAGATGATGACCATGGCGATGCACCGGGCCAGGCCCACGATGATGAGGCCGGTTCTATATTCCGGGAGGTTTGGGAGGAGCGTCCAGGCCAGCGCGAACATCAGGGCGGGACCCACGACCCAGTTGAGGACGAGGGAGGCACCCAGCATGCGGCGGTCACCGGTCACCGAGCCGAGACGGTCGTAGCGCACCTTGGCGAGGACGGGGTACATCATGACGAGCAGCCCGACAGCGATGGGCAGGCTCACACCTTGCACCTCGACAGCACTGAGGGCGCTGCCCAGTCCCGGCACCACGCGGCCCAGGACAAGGCCCACTACCATCGCCACGCCGATCCACAGGGGAAGAAATCGGTCGAGGGTCGACAGACGAGGAGCAACCCCGCTCTCAGGGGTCTGAGTGAGCGTCTCGCTCATGCGCTGGTCGAGCAACAGGCGGCACCGGTCTGTGGCACGCCGTCCTCGCGCTGACGCAGGATCTCGATGGAGGCAGAGGCCGGTCGAGCATCGGCGGGGTTCTCGTCCTTGACGGTGTAGACCTCCCACGGAGCGCCGGCCGGGTCGTGCACCCACACTTTGTCCTGGAGGGCGTAGCAGCACGTCGTGTCGTTCTCGTCGAAGGCGGCAAGACCAGCGCTGGAGAAGCGATGGCGAGCGGCCGTCACGTCATCGCCGGACGGGACTTCGACGCCGAGGTGGTTGAGGGCCCCGACAGTTCCGGTGCCACGGGTCTCATCGGACGTCTCGATGAGGACGAGCTTGAGCGGCGGCTCAGCGATGGCGAAGTTGGCGTAGCCCGGGCGACGCTTGGCGGGCTCGACCCCGAACATGGCCGAGTAGAAGGCGATCGAGGCCTCGAGGTCGCTGACATTGAGGGCCAACTGGACGCGAGACGTGGTCCGTGCAGCGGAGACAGCGGGTGCAGTGGCCATCGAAGGGGGCCTTCCCGTAGATTGATGGGTATCGATGAAGACAGTGAACCGCATACATCGATAAACGTCAATATGTAGGGATGATGCCATGGAGCTCGAGTTGACCGCGCTGGCCGCGACGCCGGATGTCTGCTGTGGCATCACGACGCCGGGCGGGCTGAGCCGCGAGCAGGCCGAGACCAACGCCGTCCTCCTCAAGGCCGTCGCGGACCCGGTCCGGCTGCGGCTGCTCAGCATCATCCGCGACAGTGAGGGCGGCGAGGCCTGCGTCTGCGACCTCACCCCCGCCATCGGCTTGGCCCAGCCAACGGTGAGTCACCACCTCAAGGTGCTCACCGAGGCGGGGCTCGTCCAGCGCGAGAAGCGAGGCACCTGGGCCTGGTTCCGCGTCATCCCTGAGCGCCTCGAGGACGTCCGCGCGATCTTCGCGTGACCCTCGCCTCGTGTGCCTCAGCGGAAGCCAGAGCTTCCGCTGAGGCACACGACGCTAGGTTTGAGAAGTGACCCCTCGACCCCTCGCCGAACTCATCCACCGCTCGTGGGCGCAGGCTCTGGCACCGGTGGAGTCGACTCTCACCGAACTCGGCGACTTCCTTCGCGCAGAGGTCGACGCCGGGCGCGGCTACCTGCCGAGCGGAACCCACATTCTGCGTGCCTTCGAGCAACCCCTCGACGACGTGCGTGTGCTCATCGTGGGCCAGGACCCCTATCCGACACCGGGCCACCCGATCGGCTTGAGCTTTGCTGTGGCTCCTGCGGTGCGGCCCATCCCCCGCAGCCTGGTCAACATCTTCACCGAACTCCAGAACGACGTCGGCGTGGCCGCCCCCACCAGCGGCGACCTCACCCCGTGGGCCGAGCGCGGCGTCCTCCTCCTCAACCGCGTCCTCACGGTCCGGCCCGGCGCACCCGCGAGTCACCGCGGCCGCGGTTGGGAAGAGGTCACCGACTGCGCCATCGACGCCCTCGTTGCGCGCGGTGGCCCCCTCGTCGTCCTGCTCTGGGGCCGGGACGCCCGGTCACTGAAGCCGCGCCTGAACGGCATACCGTTGGTGGAGAGCGCCCACCCCTCTCCCCTGTCCGCGCGAACCGGTTTCTTCGGATCGCGACCGTTCAGTCAGGTCAACGATCTGCTCGCCCAACAGGGCGCCGAACCGCTCGACTGGAGCCTGCCGTGAATCCTTTGCCGCTGAACGCCTCCCGCGTCTGGAGCAGTTATGTCGCCGTCGGTGACTCGTTCACCGAGGGCATGTCGGACCCCGACCCCGAGACCGACGACGCCTACATCGGCTGGGCCGACCGGCTCGCCGAGTCCCTCAGCGACCTGGCCCACCTCGAGCACCTTCCGTTCCACTACGCGAATCTGGCGGTGCGCGGCCGTCTGCTGCAAGACGTCGTCGGCCCCCAGCTCGATCGCGCCCTGTCCATGTCGCCCGATCTCGTCTCGATCGTCGGCGGCGGCAACGATCTCCTGCGTCCCTCGGTCGACACCAACGTCCTGATGGACACCATTGAAGAGGCGGTGATCCGTGCCCGGCACAGCGGCGCTGACGTCCTGCTTGCCACCCCGGCGGACCCTCAGGAGGCGGGCCTGCTCAAGCCTCTTCGTGGCCGGCATGCAGTCCACACAGCCAACTTGTTCACCATCGCCCAGCGGCACGGGTGCTACGTCCTCAACCTGTGGGGTGTCTCGGCCCTGCGCGATTGGCGCATGTGGGCCGACGACCGCATTCACCTCACCAGCGAGGGTCACCGACGCGTCGCCCTCGCCGCGCTCACAGCCCTTGGTCACGCGGCCGACGATGACTGGGCCACCCCGCTCCCTCCAGACGATTCGGTCACACGCCGTCAAGAACTGCGCGCTCATGCCGTCTGGGCTCGTGAGTACCTGGCCCCGTGGGTGCAGCGCCGGATGCGCGGAGAGTCCAGTGGCGATCACGTCCAGCCCAAGCGTCCCGACCTCGCGCCCATGCGCCCCTTCGACGAGGCCCCCTGAGGCTGTGCCAGCTCACCCTCGCGGGCGTTACAGTCGCCCGTATGCCGGTCAATCGCCTTTTGCCCACCGATGAGGGTCACGAACTCATCGAGCTCACCCGTGAGATCTGCGACAAGGAGTTGCGCCCGCGCGTGGACGAGGCGGAGCGTGCAGCCGCGTCGAACGAAGCCTTCCCGACCGAGGTGTTCCGCACGCTTGGCCGAGCCGGACTCTTGTCCCTCCCCCACCCCGAGGAGCACGGCGGCGGCGGTCAGCCCTATGAGGTCTACCTCCAGGTCGTCGAGGAAATCGCGTCGGCGTGGATGAGTGTTGCGGTCGGTGTCTCGGTGCACTCGCTCACCGCCTACCCCGTCACCACGTTCGGGACACCCGAGCAGCAGGCAGCACTCCTGCCGGGGATGCTGTCCGGCGACCAGCTCGGCGCCTACGCCCTCTCGGAGCCGCTCGCCGGTTCGGACGTCGGGTCGATGAAAACTCAGGCGACACGGTCAGCGTCTGGTGACGGAACGGCATACACGATCAAGGGCCGCAAGGCCTGGATCTCGCACGCCGGTCACGCCGACTACTACACGACGTTCGCGCGCACCTCTGACGACGGCGGGCGCGGCCTCTCGTGCTTCATCGTCCCGGGCGGCTCGGACGCGATGACCTTCGGCGCTCCTGAGAAAAAAATGGGCCTGCACTGCGACACCGTGCGCGAGGTCATCTATGACGGGGTGCCCGTCGAAGAGGCCAACCGGATCGGCGACGAAGGTCAGGGCATGGCGATCGCCCTGTCCGCGCTCGACGCCGGCCGGCTCGGAATCGCTGCTGGCGCAACGGGATTGGCGCAGTCTGCCCTCGACGCCGCGACGGCCTACGCCAAGGATCGGCAGCAGTTCGGCCGTCCGATCGCCGCGAACCAGGGGCTGGCGTTCATGATCGCCGACATGGAGGCTGCGGTCTCGGGGGCGCGGGCCGCCTATCTGTATGCCGCCCGCCTCAAGGACGCCGGTCGCCCGTTCTCCAAAGAGGCTGCGGTCGCCAAACTGCTCGCGACCGACGCCGCGATGCAGGTGACGACCGACGCCATCCAGGTGCTCGGCGGCGCGGGCTACACCCAGGACTTCCCCGTCGAGCGGATGTTCCGCGAGGCCAAGGTGACGCAGATCTTTGAGGGGACCAACCAGATCCAGCGGCTCGTCATCAGCCGACACGTGCTTCGCTGAGCACTCTCGACGCGCCAAGACCCCCAGAAACGTCAGACCGGGCCGTCTCATACACGGCCCGGTCACTCCTTTATAGGTGGCCGACCCGTCCCAGCCGATGACCGACACGCGACACCGGGCACACGATGGCGGATCAGTCGGGGTCGCGCGAGATGCCGGGCAACAGGGTGTCGCCGGCGCGCAGTGCGTCGAGGGCACCGGGGTGGCTGTCGACGTATTCGAGCCCCTTGTGGCGGTAGCGCCAGATCTGGACCGCGCCGAGCCCCCACAACAGGAACTGCACCGACATCGCGACCTTGAAGTCCGTGAGCGTGTAGGTCCCCGGTCCGCCCGGTGCCCGGTGGTCGAGGATGAGCCCGATGAGCGCCATCGTGACGAGCGAGGCAAAGAAGCCACCGATGTTGATGACCCCGGTCGCGCGGCCGAGGCGGTCCGAGGGGTGGAAGCTGCGGGCGAGGTCAAACCCGACCATGGACCCGGGACCACCGAACGCCATCACGCAGACGAGCAGCACGAGAAGCGGCAAGGGTGCACGGCCGGGCCAGGCGATGACCACCGCCCAGACGGCAGCAATGCTCGTGACGATGCACAGCACGATCTGCGACCGGCGATAGGGCAGCCGCCCGGTGAGGCTGCCGATGATCGGCCCGGCGACCATGGCCGACAGGGTCAAGGTGATGAGCAGCCCACCGGCCATGGACGGGCTGAGACCCTGCCCCTCGACAAGAAACGGATAGCCCCACAGCATGGTGAACACCGTCGCCCCGAACTGCCCCGTGAAGTGGATCCACATGCCCAGCCGGGTGCCGGGATTGCCCCACACCTCGGCGAGGGTGCGCCGCAGGGCACGCACCTTGATCTTCTCGACGGCCTCACCGGTGTAGGGCGAGTCCTTGACCACCACGACGAGGCCGATGAGCAGCACCGAGCCGGCGCCGGCGGCGATGGAGAAGGTCCGATCCCAACCCCAACGGTCGAGCGCCACCGCCAGTGGCGTGGCGGCGGCCACGGCACCGAGTTGCCCCACCATGCCGCTCAACTGCGTGATGAGCGGCGCCTGTTTGACGTGGAACCACAAGGCGACGAGGCGCAGCATGCTTGTGAAGATCATGGCGTCGCCGATGCCGAGCAGGACGCGGGCGGCCAGTCCCATCTCGAAACTGTGCACGAACGCGAACCACAACTGGCCGACAGTCATCAGCGTGAGCCCGATGATGAGCAGGAGTCGGGACCCAAAGCGGTCCAAAAGGATGCCCACGGGAATCTGCATCCCGGCATACACGATGAGTTGGACGACCGTGAAGGTCGCGAGCTGCGACGCCGAGATGTCGAAGCGTTCGGCAGCGACCAGTCCGGCAACGCCAAGGCTCGTGCGGTGGAAGACGGCGACGGTGTAGACCGCGAGCGCCACCGCCCAGATCACCCAGGCGCGCCGACGACCGATGTCATGCACCTGGCGCCGTAGGGGTAGTGTCACCGCCCGATTCTATGGACGATTCCGGTATGCCGTGCCCACCGTCCGCGTGGCCGTCGCCCGGTCGCGTGACGACCACGATGACAACCCGGCACTCCGCGGCAGGTAATGTTCGGGTCGCCGTCGGGGGAGACCGCTCGCCGACGCGCGCTGGCGTGGCGCAATTGGGAGCGCACCTGTCTTGTAAACAGGGGGTTGAGGGTTCAAGTCCCTTCGCCAGCTCTCATCTTCGGGCTTTGTCACCTCGACCCACCCACTGGGCGATAGTCTGACGAACGTGGCTGGCACTGAGTTCGAGCAGGCTGCGGAGTCCGTCGGGAAACTCACCGACGACCCCGGCAGCGACACGAAGTTGCGTCTCTACGCGCTCTACAAGCAGGCCACAGCGGGTGACGCCAGCGGCAAGCGGCCTGGATTCACCAACCCGCTCGGTCGCGCGAAGTACGACGCCTGGGCCACCGTGGCCGGGACTTCGAGCGAGCAGGCAGAGGCCGACTACATTGCCGAGGTCGCCCGGCTGACCCAGGGCTGACCCAGCCGGGACACCCGCTCGCTCAGGAACCGTCATCGCGGGGGACGCCGAACTCATGGGCAGCTTCAAGGCCACGCAGTTCCTCCACGAGGTCGATGAGTCGGCCCATCACCACGTCCGAAACGCGCCGCACGGTCGCCTCGTCATCGCCATCAGCGGGGTCGGCGCGCATGAGCGAGGTCACGTCGATCGAGTCGCCGACGAGGACCTTCACCTCAGGCGGCAGGACCAGGTTGCGGGCGGTGCGGAGCACATTTCCCCGCAACGCGACGACCTCCTGGGCGCCGTGCATTGCCACGGGGACGATGGGCGCTCCGGTCCGCAGAGCGAGTCGGACCGCTCCGGTCTTGGACCTTTCGGGCCAGTGCTGCGGGTCGCGGCTGATCCGGCCCTCGGGAAAGAGTCCCACCGCCTCACCAGCAGCCAGAGCCTCGGCTGCGGCATCCAGCGCGTCGGCCGCCGAGGCGGAGCCCCGGTGCACGGGAATGAAACCCAGGCGGCGCACGACCGGCCCCAGTAGCGGGTTCGTGAAAACCCCTGCCGTCGCCAGCAGTCGCAGCGAGCGACCAAGATCGCGACAGGCGATGGCGAGGAGCACCCCGTCGGCATAGCTCGTGTGGTTGGCGACCACGATGAGCGGACCAGCCGGCAGCTGACGCGCCACCGACCGTCGGCCCACCTGCCGGGCCGCTTCAAGCCGGGCAACTGTCGCGACCGCACCGCCTGCCACCGCAGCCATTGCGGCATAGAGCAGCGATCCGCCCGGACCGGGGTGTCTCCAGTTCATGGGCGCCAAGGCTATCGGCGCCACTGGCCAGCGGGTGGAGTCGAGCGCTCAGCCGAAGAGGTTGTTGAGGTAGCGCTGCAGAGCCGACGTGGTCTTGGGACCCCACGATCCGTCCTGCTCTGCGCCGACCTTGCCCTGGAGGGCCTTGGTCGTCTTCGGCCCGATGTTGCCGTCCGGGTAGGAGCCCACCTTGTTCTGCAGCTTCATCACATCGCTGCTCGACCACGAGGCGTCCACGCTTCCGCCGACCCATGTCTCGACGCCCATACGCGTCATCGGGCCCTTGCCACCGTCGACCGTGAGGGGGAAGACCGTGCGGGTTGCGTCGCGCGAGACGGTGACGTCAAGACCGTTCTCACGAGTGAGTCCGGCGCGAACGCTGCACACCGGCCAGGCACCCGGACCCTGAACCTTGAGGACCTCTTGTGCGACATCGATCTGCTGTGCCTTGCTTGCCCGGTCGGCAGTGGTGGCATAGCGCTGCCCGCCGAAGGCCTTCCACGTCGAGTAGGAGAACTGAAGGCCGCCGTAGTAGCCGTTTCCTGTGTTGATCGACCAGTTGCCACCGCTCTCACAGGTTGCCACGCGATCCCAGACGGTCTCTGTGGCCCCGGCACTCGTAGCGAGACCAAGGACGGCCGCGGAGGCCGCTGTCGCGAGGAGCGTCGTGCCGATGACGGCACGGCGAACGGGCCGACGACGAGTCGGTTTGGTGGGGAACTCAGGAGCGAAAAGCATGGCAGGCGACCTTTGCGTCAGGGGACGACAAAGGACGCTACGTCACAACAGCCACAAAAATCAATCCTGTCACAGAACTACACAACTGTAACTTCAACCCCACTGGTTCTGCAAGCCGGCGCGCGGCGTGTCGCGTCAACAACCGCGACCACCACAGCACCGCTCTCACGACGATGGGGTGGACCCGGCAGCAGCCGAATCCACCCCATCGTGAAAAGTGTTGCGATCAGCCCTTGTTGAGGTGACGCTGGAGCGCGGCCGTGGTCTTGGGACCCCACGAGCCATCCTGCGCGGAACCGACGATGCGCTGGAGCTTCTTCACATCCGCGCGACTGAACGAGCCGTTGACCGAACCACCGACCTTCTTCTCGAGAAGACGGGTGTCCGCGCGACCGATGGACGCGTTCACCGAGCCACCGACCCAGCGCTCAATGGCGCGGCGCGTGGCCGGACCCTTGATTCCGTCCACTGCCAACTTCCCCGTGCGGGCGGCGCTGCGAGAGACCGTGGCGGGAGCCGCGGCCCGCGCGACGGTGGCCGCGGTCGCGGCCGCGCCGTTGGTGCGGGTCAGTCCGGCGCGAACGCTGCAGACCGGCCACGCGCCGGGGCCCTGGACCTTGAGAACCTTCTGAGCGATCTCGATCTGCTGAGCCTTGCTCGCGCGGTTGGCGGTCGACGCGTAGGCCTGACCACCAAAACCCCTCCAGGTGGAGGAGCTGAACTGTAGGCCGCCGTAGTAGCCGTTACCGGTGTTGATCGACCAGTTGCCGCCGCTCTCACACGCGGCGACGCCGTCCCACACGGTCCCCCCGGCAGAGGCCGGCTGTGCCATCGCGGTCGCTCCAGCGACGGTCGCCGCCGAAGCCACGGCCACACCGGCGAGTCGACGGCGAACGGGGGCAGACTTTTGGGCAGCATGCTTCGGGCTATAGAACATCGGCAGGGGATCCTTGCGGTGAGGGGCAGCCCGTCAGGGGGTTCGGGCCAAGCCTCGACGGTAGCGACTTGGGCTCAAGGTCACAAGACGATCACGGAAATTCACAATTTAGTGAAACTTCAGCGCTTGGGAAACGGCTCATACTCGGGCTCGACGTCGCACCCGCGCGACGCGTGGGTCCCAGGGTGAGGCGATGATCTCGCCCAAGATCGCACCCGTCGCGATGGCGAGCAGAATTCCCGCAGCACCGAGCAGGGTGGCCACACCAGCTTGGAAGGACAGCGTCCCGATGTCGGTGGCGTTCTGACCGACCAACTCATAGAGGCCGCGGAAGATCGTCAGACCTGGAAGCAGCCCAAAGCTCGCGGGCACGACAACGACCATGGCGGGGGCGCCCAGGCGCAGCGCGACCAGCCGCCCGACCAGACCCAGCGCCACCGCGGCGAGCCCGGTCGCGGTCACGGCTCCGACATCGAGAAGCCGGGTCAGGGCGGCATAGACACCGCTGGCCGCAACCGCCAGAGCGGCCGTGGGCAGCACGAGGCGGTACCGGGTCTGCATCGTCACAGCCCCGGTGGCACCGACGATGAAGGCGCCGAGCAGCGAGGCCCACCACTGTGCTTGGCTGGTGCGCAGATCGAGCACTGAGGGAGAGACGAAGGTGAACGAGAGCGCGTCGGTGAGCCGAATCGTGGCCCCCAGCGCGACGGCGACCCCCACGATGATCCCGGTGAGTGAGACCGTCACCGCCAGGAGCCGACCCGCTCCCGTCACGGCATAGCCGGAGATGACGTCCTCGACAGCCGAAGCCATCGTGCGACCCGGCAGGAGGGCGACGATTCCGCCGGCCACGATGAAGGCGAAGTCGTTGCCGCCCACGGGAATCCAGCCCTGTGCTCCCATGGCGTAGGCCACCCAGGCAAGGCCTGTGGCAACAAAAGCACTGACCGCGCCGCCATAGAAGTCCGGCAGATGAAGGGGACGGATGGCCCGTGACGCTGCCGAGACCCCAAGGACGACAAGGATGGTGATGCCAGCAGTGAGGAGGTTGGCGCCGATCATCACCGAGACCGCCGCGGCCAGCAGCGCCGTCGCAGCGGTGACCGCCCAGTCCGGCCAGATGCGCCGCGCTCGCTTGATGTCACGCAGCTGCTCGACTGCCTCGGGGAGCTCGATGTGGCCAGTGACGAGGGCGTCGACAAGCTCGTGCACCGCGACGAGTCGCGCGTAGTCGTGCCGCGACGACCGCACCACCCGCAGTTCGGTCACCGCGTGCACGGCATCGACGTGCGCATGGACAAGCAGGGACTGCAGGGTGATGTCGATCTCGATGCTGTTGATCCCCGCGGCCGCACAGACCGCAGCGACCGATCCCTCGACCTGGGGAGCCCCCGCACCGGAACGCAGCATGAGCTCACCGACGCGCACTGCCAGATCGAGGGCCTCGCGAACTCGCGCCTCCTCGGCAGCCTCGCTGGCTACGCGGGCATTGCGATAGGGGGTCCGTCGAAGAAGATCCACGAGCGGCATGGGTTCAGTCGGCGGCCCACCCTCGAGACGCCAGGCCCTGCGCCGACGGTCCTTCTCGCTCACGGCAGGTGCAGCTGTCCGGCCAAGGAGGTGTTCGTCGGCCACCAGGACGGCTGATCGTTGACGACGCACGCGACAGCAACCGCCACCGCAGCCACGAGCAGGAGCAGGACCAGCACGCGGCTGGCGCTTGCACCCGGGCTGATCCCACGCACGATGCTGCGCGTGCCGCGGCGCAGGCTGGCCCCACCAGGACCCCACCACGCCATGAGGCCGGCGAGGAAGCCACCCGCGGCGAGCGGGATGAACGCGTCCGGCGCGGGCGAGCCCGTGCCTTGCACCGCGACGACCGCCAGGGCGGCACAGAAGGCGCCGGAGACGGCGACGAGTGCCGGCACGAGCACGGCAAAGAGCGAAGCCACCACAGCGAGCATGAGGTGCCACGGACTGGCCAGGACCGCGACCGGGATGTCGCTGCGCCGGGCACCCTTGTCGTGCCGACGCATGATCACCGACGTCACCGAGCGATCGGTCGTGCGCGCGAGCACGATCCAGAGCAACAGCCCCACAGCGGCGACGACGGGAGCCATTGCGGCAGCCGCGACGAGAAGCGCGAGCAGGGCGGCCACCGTGCCGCTCCGGCTCGGTCGCCCAATGCGTGGATCGACCAGGGGCTGACCCTGCAGCAGGGCCCAGTCATCCTGCCCATTGTCCTGCAGTGGGTATGCCGCCTGCTCTCGTTCTCCTGCTGGCGCTGCAGTCGGTGCGACCACAGGAGACAGCATGGGCGCCACTGGGGGCCGAGGCGACTGAGCAGAGTTGCGCGACAGCGGCATCACGGCGGTCCTCGACATCGCGAGGGACTGCGTGGGCGGCGGCGTGGGCGACGCGGGGCGACGCACCTTGATGACGTCGGTGACGAGCCCCCCGTGCGCATAGCGCTCGAGGGCTGCGACCACGTCGCGCTGGTGAGGACGGTCCTGGGGAACCGGCGCGAGGGCGGCATACAAAAGGGGTGCGATGCGCGTGTCCACACCCGTGAGATCCGGCTCCCCCGAGGTGACGCGCGTGAGGACGGCATCCATCGGACCGCGCCCGAAGGGCGGGCGCCCGGACGCGGCATACGCCAAGGTTGCGGCCCAACCCCACCAGTCCGTGGCAGTCGAGACGGGTGCACCCTCGATGACCTCTGGGGCAAGGTAGCCGGGCGTGCCCATGACGAGGCCGGTCATGGTGAGGCGGATGTCGTCGGCGACGTGAGCGATGCCGAAGTCGATGACGACCGGGTCGCCGTCGACGATGAGGACGTTGCCGGGCTTGAGGTCACGGTGGATGACGTCGCTGGCGTGGATGACGTCGAGCGCCTCGGCCAGACCGCGGCCGAGCCGGTGGAGGTCATCAGGACCCATGGGACCGTGCGCGCTGACGACGTCGTCGAGCGGTGGTCCGGGCACGTAGCGGGTGACGATGAACGGGCGGTCCCCATCGACGTCGGCGTCGATGACCGGGGCCACGCGTGGGCTGCGAATCCGGCTCAGCGTCTGCACCTCGCGCGAGAGCCGCGCTCGCGCAGCGGGGTCGTGCGCGACATGGGGGCGGAGCACCTTGATGGCCACCGCCTTGCCGTGGCGATCGAGCCCGAGATGGACGACACCCATGCCGCCCTCACCAAGGCGTTGGACAAGGCGGTAGGAGCCGAGCAGCGCGTGCTCGGGGAGGTCACCCCTCCCACCCGGATCGTCAAGGACTTCGGCGGTCATGACACACACGGTATGCCGTGTGGCTGGGTGTCACCTGTCCGAATCACCGATCGGCGCGTGATTCCTGTGTGACGGGAGTGGCGGATGTGACTTCTGAGTCCGCCTCCTCGAGCGGTGTTCGAGGCACTCGGTCCTGCACGCGTTCCGCGCCGTCAGAGGGATGGACGAGATCGTCATCAACAACGTCATGGTCTGGGACGCGGCGAGGACGAGGCCGAGCTCGGGCCGCGGCGATGTTGGCCGAGCTCCCTCTGACCAGTCCTGAGACCCACCAGTCGGGCGGCTTGTGACGAGTCGGGCCGTCAGGACCCCCCGACTGGTCACACACCCCCCTACTCGTGACCCACCGCCTGTCACGCGCCCACACAAGGTTGGTCTTGTGATGCCGCAGGACGTTCTCCTGGTCATCGACCACGCAGCCCCTGTTGCCCATGAACATCGCGCGAGCGGGGTGAGCGATGAGGTCACCCCACGGATCGACGCGATTGCGGCGGAGCGTCGAGTCCGCGGAAGCCGGGGCTACTGCTGGATGTAGGCGGACAACTGATCGCGCTCCGCCTGGAGGTCAGTCATACGGTGCTTGACGACGTCACCGATGCTGACGATGGCACGGAGCTGACCATCGACCACGACCGGCACGTGGCGGAAGCGGTTCTCGGTCATGGTGTGCTCGAGGGCACCCAACTCGTCCTCGGGAGAACAGGTCTGCACCTCTCTCGTCATGATTGAGGACACCGGCTGCTCCAGCACGGAGGCGCCGACCTTCTGGAGATGACGCACGACGTCACGCTCGCTGACGATGCCATCGACACTCTGGCCATCTTCACTCACGACGACAGCCCCGATGCGATGCTCGGCCAACAGGTCGAGGAGTGCGGTGACACTGGCGTCGGAGCGCACCGTGATGACGGTGTCTCCCTTGCGCTTCACGACATCGGAGATCCTCATGCACTGACGGTAGTGGTCCGCGCGTGACCGCGCCAGACTTCGGCGCAAGGCGAGCCCATGTCGACGTGTCGACCGCGTGACAGAAGCAGACGGCATACGGCATGCTGGGCAAACCGCGCACACTGACGTTCGCGGGTTTTCCCTTTACAACGGATCGTCCGGCACGTTCCTGCCGGTGAAGGAAGGCAATGAAGCCATGGCAACTGTCAAATTCGACGAGTCCACCCGGATCTACCCCGGCAACGACAGCCCCTCGGTCGACCGACTGAACATCGACGTCAAGGACGGCGAGTTCCTCGTCCTCGTCGGCCCCTCGGGCAGCGGCAAGTCCACCGCCCTGCGCATGCTGGCCGGCCTTGAAGAGGTCAACGGCGGCAAGATCTGGATCGGTGACCGCGACGTCACCAACCTGTCCCCCAAGGACCGCGACGTCGCCATGGTCTTCCAGAACTACGCGCTCTACCCACACATGTCCGTCGCGGACAACATGGGCTTTGCGCTCAAGATCGCCGGTGTCGACAAGGCCGAGATCCGCAAGCGCGTCGAAGAGGCCGCCAAGATCCTCGACCTGGCGCCCTACCTCGAGCGCAAGCCCAAGGCGCTCTCCGGTGGTCAGCGCCAGCGCGTCGCCATGGGTCGCGCGATCGTCCGCTCGCCCCAGGTGTTCCTCATGGACGAGCCGCTGTCGAACCTCGACGCCAAGCTCCGCGTCCAGACCCGCACCCAGATCGCCTCTCTCCAGCGGCGATTGGGAGTCACCACCGTCTACGTGACCCACGATCAGGTCGAGGCCATGACCATGGGCGACCGCATCGCCGTGCTCAAGGACGGCATTCTCCAGCAGGTCGCCACTCCCCGCGAGATGTATGACACCCCGGCCAACGTCTTCGTCCCCGGCTTCATCGGCTCCCCAGCGATGAACCTCATCAGCGTCCCTGTCACCGACGGCGGCGTGAAGTTCGGCTCGCACACCCTTCAGGTCCCGCGCGACTCCCTCAAGGGGGTCGGCTCCAACGCGATCGTCGGCGTCCGTCCCGAGGACGTCGAGGTCACGACCGACGGTCAGGGACTCGAGATCACCATCGACGTCGTTGAGGAACTTGGTGCCGACGCCTACGTCTACGGCACACCCAACGACGAGTCCATCAAGCTCGAAGGTGGCGATGACTCGATTCCGAAGCCCTTCATCGCCCGCGTCGACGGTCGCCGTGTCCCCCTCAAGGGCGACAAGATCTGGGTCCAGCCCAACGCGAGCCACATGCACATCTTCAACGCCGAGTCCGGAGTCCGACTGAGCAACTGACGACTCACGTCTCCAAACCTTCGGGGGTGCCAAGAGCGGTGTATGCCGCGTGCTTGGCACCCCCGATGCGTTGCTGTTTTCGTGTTCCAGCGTTCTGAGTTCTCACCGTTCTTCTCTACGGAGGTAGCCGATGGCACTACAGATCACCACCGCCCGGCCCGATCCCGCACTCCTCGACCTGCCGTGGTCCACGCCTCTCGAGGACTGGCCTGAGCACCACCTTGCCGCTCTGCCCCGAGGCATTTCGCGTCACGTCGTCCGCTTTGTCCGCCTGTCCGGCCGAGTGCTGGCCGTCAAGGAGATCAAGGAAGACATCGCGCGGCGTGAGTACGCCATGTTGCGCAACCTGCGCCGCCTTGACCAGCCCAGCGTCCAGCCGTTCGGGATCGTCAGCGGGCGGGTCGACGCCGATGGCAACCCCCTGGATGCGTGCCTGCTCACCCGGCACCTGAAGTTCTCGTTGCCCTATCGCGCCCTCTTCTCGCAGGGGCTGCGCCCGGGCACGGAGACCAGACTCATCGACGCTCTCGCCGTGCTGCTCGTGCGGCTGCATCTCATCGGCTTCTTCTGGGGTGATGTCTCCCTGTCCAACACGCTCTTTCGTCGTGACGCCGGCAGCTTCGCTGCCTACCTCGTCGACGCCGAAACAGGCGAGCTCTTCCCCAGGCTCAGTGAAGGGCAACGCGCCCACGACCTCGATATCGCCCGGGTCAACATCGCGGGTGAGCTCATGGACCTCCAGGCTGGCGAACTGCTGGACGAGGCCATCGACCCCGTCGCGATCTCCAACCGCATCGTCACCCGCTACGAGGAGCTGTGGGTCGAGCTCACGCTGACCGAGGAGTTCGACACCGGCGAGCGGTGGCGCGTCGAGGAGCGCATCCGTCGGCTCAACTCGCTCGGGTTCGACGTGGATGAGTTGGCCATCACCACCGACATCGATGGGACCACGATCAGCATCCAGCCCAAGGTCGTCGATGCCGGCCACCATTCGCGACGACTGTTGCGCCTCACCGGACTTGACGTCGGCGAGGGGCAGGCCCAGCGACTCCTCAACGACCTTGACAGTTATCGCGCAGCCACGGACCGGCAGAACGACGACGAGGAAATCGTCGCCCATGACTGGCTCACCTTGATCTATGAGCCCATCACCCGACGCGTGCCCCGCGAGCTCTCGGGCAAGCTCGAGCCGGCCGAACTCTTCCACGAGGTGCTCGAGCACCGCTGGTACATGGCCGAGCGCGAACAGCAGGATGTCGCGATCGAGCGCGCGATCGAGGACTATGTCGCCTCGATCCTGCCGTCCAAGCCCGATGAAGTCTCCGTCGTCGGTGTCGACACCGTGGAGATGCCGGTCATCGTCGACCGACCGTGAGGCCCTTAGGATCGTCGCGACCCAACCCAAACTTTGCAGGGGAACCCACATGTCTGAACCGATCAGCCCGAACCAGCCGCCGCCTCCGCCTCCGCCGCCGGTCCCGCAGCAGCAGCCGAACCCGTATGCCGGTGGGGCACCTTCGCCCTATCAGCCGGCTCCCCAGGTGAACGCCTATGGCAGCCCCCAGGTCTTCCCGGGATCCAAGGCCTATGTTGAGCAGTATTTCGGTCCCGTTGCCAGCTTCGGTAGCCGCGCTGGAGCCCTCATCATCGACGGCCTTCTCACCCTGGTCGGCGTGGTGCCCATGATCATCGGCATCGTGCTTTTCGTGGTGGGCGCGCCCGAGACCGACGAGTTCGGATACACCATCGACGGCTCCGAGAACGGCGGGCAGCTCGCAATGGGCGGCGTGCTCCTCGGGCTCGGAGTGCTCCTGATGATCGGCATCCAGATCTGGAACCGCATCTTCAAGATGGGCCGCACCGGCCAGAGCGTCGGCAAGAAGGTCATGGGCCTCAAGCTCATCAACGAGCAGACCGGTCAGCCGATTGGGGCGCTGCAGTCGTTCCTGCGCGAGCTCCTCGGCGGCATCATCAACCAGATCGTCTACCTGAGCTACCTCTGGATGTTGTGGGACGACAACAAGCAGACCCTGGCTGACAAGGTGGTCCACTCAACGGTCATCGAGGTTCCCAAAGCCTGACCTCCCCCAAACGTGTGCTCCCCATGAGGGAAAGTGAAGGGTCCGGAGGGTTCATCACCCTCCGGACCCTTCACTTTCCCTCCGGTCACCCCACTCAGGCGGGTGAGAGCCACGTCCAGCCGGGGATGTTGCGGGCGACCCAGAACGCCATGATCACCCAGAACATTCCATAGAGCACCCACGCCGGAGCGGCCGTCATCCGCACCTCTCCCCGCCACTGACGTCGAGTCCACCGGGCGAAGCCGAGGATCATCACGACAAAGGCGGCCACGGCCAGCGGATTGCGCTGGAGCGCCTCAACCACGTGGCCCTCACTCAGTGCGTGGGTGGCTCGCAGCGTCCCGCACCCGGGGCAAAACGTGCCGGTGACCGCGAGCCAGGGGCAGGTCGGATAGTTGCCAGCCTGATTGGGGTCGACAAGGTGAGCCACGAGCACGAAGCCCGTGGCTCCGACCGCGGTCACTGCCGGCCAGAACAGTCGACGCCCCCGCCCGACCGACGGGTCGGCGAGCAGGGGCGTCGGAAACTGAGTCAAGGACGTCGGGATCACATACCCGTCGACGATGTGCCGCCGGAGAACGCACCAGCGGCGAAGCCAATGATGATGGCAATGACGCCGAGCACGAGGGCGGCGAGGGCGAACTTCTTTGCCTTGTCGGCGGCCGACACGGCCCCGGCCTGGTCGCCAGCGTTCCACTTGCCGTTGACCTGTGCGGCGAAGACGACAGCAGGGATACCAATCGGCCAGCAGCACAGGAGGCTGACGATCGCGAGGATCAGGTTGTTGCTGGGCGGCGGGCCTGCGGGCGGGCCACCGTAGCCACCCGCGGGGGGCGGCGGAGCACCATAGGCGCCACCGTCATACCCGCCACCGCCGGGGGGCGGGGGCGGCGTAGCTCCACCGTAGTTGCCACCGCCGGGGGGCGGGGGCGGCGTCGCGCCACCGTAGTTGCCACCACCGGGAGGGGGCGGAGGAGGAGGCGTCGAGCCACCGTAGTTGCCCTCACCGGGCGGCGGGGGAGGTGGCGTGTTTCCGTAATCAGTCATGTTGTCCCTCTCACTCTGCGTCATCAGGGTTTGAGCCCCCCTGGTCGGATTGCCGACTTCGGCAATCGTGGCATATGTCGCCGCAACCCAGCCCACAGACTCACGGGAGATCATGAGATTGCCCGTCGCCGCTCGTGCCTGATCAGGAACGACGACGTCGACGGGCCACTTCATACAGGGTCACACCGGTGGCGATGCCAGCGTTGAGCGACTCAACGGCCGACGACATCGGCACCGACACGATCTGGTCGCACGTCTCGCGCACGAGCCGCGACAGACCCTTGCCCTCGGAGCCGACGACGATGACGATCGGCTCGTTGGCCAGCTCGAGGTCGGGCAGTTCGACGTCGCCCTCCATGTCGAGGCCGATGATGAAGAACCCGGCCTTGCGGTAGTCCTCCAGGGCCCGAGTGAGGTTGGTGCACTGCGCCACCGGAATGCGAGCGGCAGCGCCGGCCGACGTCTTCCACGCCGACGCGGTCATCCCGACGGACCGACGAGCGGGCACGACGACACCGTGTCCGCCGAACGCCGCGACGGATCGCACGATCGCACCCAGGTTGCGGGGGTCGGTGATGCCGTCCAGCGCGACCACGAGCGGGATGCCGGGCAGTTCGGGGTCGATGAGGTCACTGGGGTGCGCGTACTCGTAGGGCGGCACCTGGAGCGCCAGCCCCTGATGGACGGCTCCATCGGTGATCCGGTCGAGTTCGCCGCGGGGCGTCTCGAGGATCGGCAGGCCGCGCTCGGTGGCGATCTTGAGAGCCTCACGCACCCGGTCGTCACTGTCGATGCGCCCGGCGACATACATGGTTGTGACCGGGACGTCGTTGCGCAGGGCCTCAAGCACCGAGTTGCGGCCAGCCACAACCTCGCTTGACGCCTTGGCCTTGCGACCACCGGTGGGGCGGCCTCCTGAACGCCGTTCGCCAGTCTTCGCCCCGGAATGGGCCTTGTGATAGGTCCGGTCCTCGGCCCGTGGAGTCGGGCCCTTGGCCTCGAGACCCCGTCGACGCTGACCGCCGGATCCGACGGTCGGTGCCTTCTTGCCACCCTTGCGAATGGCTCCACGTCGCTGGCTGTTGCCTGCCACGGCTACTCTCCTCGTCCACGGGTCAACGACCAGCGGGCGCCGGTCGATGTGTCCTCGATCGTGATGCCAGCCGCGGTGAGCTGATCGCGGATGGCGTCCGATGTTGCATAGTCACGTGCTGATCGGGCGGCCGTGCGGGCTGCCAGTCGCTCGCCCACGAGGGCGTCGAGTGCCGACAGGGCATCGCTCGTCGAACTGTCCGCGCCTGACCACGCCGGGTCGAGCGGGTTGACGCCCAGGATGTCGGTCATGGCGATGACGAGCACGGCCAGCTCCCGTGCCGTGTCACCTTCGCCGTCGTCGAGAGCGGTGTTGCCCTGCGTCACGGTCTCGTGGATGGCGGCGAGTGCGCCGGAGACGCCCAAGTCGTCGTCCATCGCCTCGACGAAGTCGGCCGGCAGCTTCTCGTCACCGGTCGGCGCGACCGCACCATCGGAACCGAGCGCGCGTCGCAGGAATCCCTCGATGCGTTCGACGGCGGCCTCAGCCTCGACGAGCGAGCCCTCATGGAACTCGATCATCGACCGGTAGTGCGCGGCCGTGAGGTAGTAGCGGACCGCCAGCGGACGGGCCTTCTTGGTGACCTCCTGGACGAGCAGGCTGTTGCCGAGGGACTTGCTCATCTTTTCGCCACCGGTCGTCACCCACGCGTTGTGCATCCACATCGACGTGAACGGCAGACCGGCGGCACGGGACTGGGCCTGTTCGTTCTCGTGGTGCGGGAAGCGCAGGTCGACGCCACCGCCATGGATGTCGAAGGCGTCACCGAGGTACTTGCGCGCCATCGCCGAGCACTCGAGGTGCCACCCGGGCCGACCACGGCCCCACGGCGTCGGCCAGCTGGCGCTGTCGGGCTCGTCGTCCTTGCGTCCCTTCCAGAGGGCGAAGTCGCGTGGGTCGCGTTTGCCGCGCGGGTCGGCGTCCTCCGCGGCGGCCATGTCGTCGATCTTCTGGTTGGTGACTTCGCCGTATGCCGGCCACGAACGGACGTCGAAGTAGACGTCACCCGAGCCGTCTTCCGCGGCGTAGGCGTGGCCCGTGTCGATGAGCAGGCCCACGAGCTCCACCATCTCGGTGATGTGGCCCATGGCGCGGGGTTCGTAGGTCGGTGGCAGGACACCGAGCAGGCTCAGAGCCTCGGAGGTCGCGATCTCGTTGCGGTAGGACAGCGCGAACCAGTCCTCACCGGACTCGGCAGACTTGCGCAGGATCTTGTCGTCGAGGTCGGTGATGTTGCGCACGAGGGTCACGTCATAGCCGTGGCCGCGCACGAGCCAGCGCCTGAGCACGTCAAAAGCGACGGCGAAGCGGACATGGCCGATGTGCGGCGGAGCCTGGGTGGTGAGTCCACAGATGTAGATCCCGACCCTGCCAGGCTGCAGCGGGACGAAGTCGCGTTGTTCACGCGACTGGGAGTCGAAAAGTCTGAGAGTCACCCGCACAAGGGTACCGGCGCGGAGCACCCGTCCTTGACCCCCGACCCCGCCCCCGCAACGTCTGCGGATTCGGTCGCTCCGGCAGCCGAATCCGCAGACGTTGCGGGGTCGGGAGGGTGCCACCAGCGTGGCTGTCAGTGGCCGCGAGCGATCCACTCGTCCAGTTGGGGCGCCTCGGCCCCGATGGTGGTGGCCTCACCGTGCCCGGTGAGGACAACGGTGCCGGAAGGGAGGGTGAGCAGCTTCTCGGTGATCGACTCGATGATCAGGTCGAAGCTACTGAACGAGCGCCCGGTGGCACCCGGACCGCCTTGGAAGAGGGTGTCTCCGGTGAACACCACGTGCATGGCCGACGCGTGGAAGGAGCATGCCCCCGGCGAGTGTCCGGGGGTGTGAAGGGCGCGAAGCATGACGTCGCCGATGTGGAACTCCTGACCGTCGACGATGTCGTCGGGTGGCGGGGTGTCCTGGCTGAGTGCCCAGAGCACGCGCCCTTCGCGGTGGAGATGAATCGGGGCGTTGGTGGCAGCCCCCAGTTCCGTAGCCGCATTGATGTGGTCGTTGTGCCCGTGCGTGAGCAGGATGGCTCGCACTGTGCGGCCGTCGACCGCCGCCAGAATCGCCTCGGCGTCGTGGGCCGCATCGATGACGATGCACTCGCGCTCATCGCCGATCACCCAGACGTTGTTGTCGACCTGCCAAGACCCACCGTCGAGCTCGAACGTCCCGGAGGTCACGACCCGGTCGACCCGCACGCCCCCGTGGGAGGGCGCGATGTCCAGAGCGTCTGGGCTGCGGTCAGACTCGGAATCATCGTCATACTCAGCGGTGGACATCAGAGCACCACCACCGAGCGCAGGACTTCGCCGCGTTCCATCTTGTCGAAGGCCGATTCGATGTCCGCGAGCCCGATGCGCTCCGACACGAAGGCATCGAGGTCGAAGCGGCGCTGGCGATAGAGGTCGACGAGCATCGGGAAGTCGCGACTGGGTAGGCAGTCGCCGTACCAGCTCGACTTGAGGGATCCCCCACGACCAAAGATCTCGATCATCGGCAGTGTCACCTGCTTGTCGGGGGTCGGCACCCCGACAAGGACAACGGTCCCAGCGAGGTCGCGCGCATAGAAAGCCTGCTCATAGGTCTCTGGACGACCGACGGCTTCGATGACCACATCGGCTCCGAAGCCACCAGTGAGCTCACGGATTCGCTCGACGACGTCTTCTGACCCCCCGTTGACGGTGGAGGTGGCACCAAAGGCCTTCGCGACCTCGAGCTTGCGGTCGTCGACATCGACCGCGATGACCGTGGTCGCACCGGCTATGGCTGCCCCCGCAATAGCGGCGTTGCCCACCCCTCCGCAGCCGATGACGGCAACCGAGTCGCCACGGCCCACGTTGCCGGTGTTGACCGCCGCGCCGAAGCCGGCCATCACGCCACAGCCGAGCAGCCCGACGGCCGCTGCATCTGCTTCGGCATCGACCTTGGTGCACTGACCGGCCGCGACAAGGGTCTTCTCGATGAATGCGCCGATGCCCAGAGCGGGCGTGAGTTCGGTCCCGTCGGTCAACGTCATTTTTTGCGTCGCGTTGTGTGTGTTGAAGCAATACCAGGGCTTGCCCTTGGCGCACGCCCGACACTGCCCGCACACGGCTCGCCAGTTGAGGATGACGAAGTCCCCCGGCGCAACCTCGGTCACGCCCTCGCCCACGGCCTCGACGATGCCCGCCGCCTCGTGGCCGAGCAGGAACGGAAACTCGTCGTTGATCCCACCCTGGCGATAGTGCAGATCGGTGTGACAGACGCCGCAGGACTGCACCTGCACGACGGCTTCCCCCGGGCCCGGGTCGGGCACGACGATGTCGACGAGCTCGACCTCGGCTCCCTTTGCCCGAGCGATGATCCCCTTGACGGTCTGCGGCACGTGCCACCTCCACTGTTTTGATCCGGTATGCCGGGTGTCTGCGTTTCGCGGTCCGCTCCCAGACGCTACCGGTTGGGCCGCAAGTCAGGAAGGCGAGGTGGGCACGACCAAGGCTGTGGCGATGGCGGCGACGCCATCCCCACGTCCAGTGAGGCCAAGGCCATCGGTGGTCGTGCCACCCACGGACACCGGTGCGGCGCAAGCGTCAGAGAGCGCTCGCTCGGCCTCTGCCCGGCGTGACCCGACCTTGGGACGGTTGCCGATCACCTGCACAGAGACATTGCCGATCTCGAAGCCTGCCTCGCGCACGAGCCGCGCCGCCTCGGCGAGGAGGGTGACGCCCGAGGCTCCCGCAAACTCGGTGCGCCCCGTGCCGAAGTGTTGGCCAAGGTCGCCGATGCCGGCGGCGGAGAACAACGCGTCACATGCAGCATGGGCAGCCACGTCGGCGTCGGAATGTCCATCGAGTCCACGCTCACCGGGCCAGTGCAGGCCGGCCACCCACAGCTCGCGGTCGGAGCTTTCAGGAGCCAGCGCATGGACGTCGACGCCGATCCCGGTGCGGGGCAGGGCAGCTGGGGTCACGACCCGTCCTGCCAGTCGATCGGGCCGCGGTGCAGCAGATGAGGGGCGGCCTGAGCCACCGGCTTGACGACGAGGGTGTCGATGTTGACGTGCTGTGGCAGCCCGACAGCAAAAGCGACGCACGCCGCGACGTCATCGGCGACGAGGGGGCGGTCGACGTCCTCATAAACCTTGTCTGCCGCCGACTGGTTGCCGTGGAGCCGAGTCAGTGAGAACTCCTCGGTGTGGACCATGCCGGGTCGGATGTCGATGACGCGGACGTGCGATCCGTTGAGTTCGAGCCGCAGGGTCTCGGAGACCACCGACTCACCATGTTTGGCCGCGACATAGCCACCGCCCCCGGCATAGACCCGCTCCCCCGCGATCGAGCTGACGTTGACGATGGTGGCGCGGGGCGAACGCCGCAGGAGCGGCAGCGCCCCCTGGGTCATGCGCACGGTCCCCAGGACGTTGGAGGCATACATCGCCTCCCACTCGGAGAGGTCACCGTCCTCGACCGAGCTCAGCCCGATCGCTCCGCCCGCGTTGTTGACGAGGACGTCGAGCTGATCAAGCGCACCGATGGCGGAAGCGACACTCGCGGCGTCGGTGACGTCGAGTTGGACCACGGACACGGACTCACCCAGCTCTGCGGCGACCGACGCGAGACGATCACGGCGACGCCCGCCAATGACGACGGCATACCCGTCCTGAACGAGTCGGCGCGCGACAGCGGCACCGATGCCGGTGCCACCTCCGGTGACAAAGGCGACGGGTTTCTGGCTCACGAACGCAGGATACGGCTGGCGCGGTCGAGGTCGACCGGCGTGGTGACCTTGAAGGCGAGGTCGTCGCCCTCGATCACCCTCACGGCGACGCCGAGCAGCTCGACCAGGGCGGCGTCATCGGTCGCCTCGGCGCCGGAGGCATGAGCCCGTGCGAGGAGGTCTCGGCGGAAAGCCTGAGGCGTCTGGATAGCGCGCATGCTGGAACGCTCCGGGGTGGCGATCACGCGACCGTCGGCATCGACCTGCTTGATGGTGTCGACGACGGGCATGCCGGGGACGACTGCGTCATGGCCATCGCGCACGGCCTCCACGAGCCGGTCGAACAAGGCGGCGGGAGCCAGGCAGCGGGCCGCGTCGTGGACCAGCACGATGTCGACGTTCGGCGCCAGCACGGCCAGACCGGCTGCGACCGAATGGGTGCGCTCAGCGCCGCCCACGACCACAGTGACATCGGCCGCACGGGGATGGCCAGACACGAGCGCGCCCGCCTCCGCGAGATGGGAGGCGGGCGCGACGATGACAATCTGTGAGGTGTCAGCGGCCTGGAACGCGCGGGTGAGCGCGTGCTCGAGCAGCGTGATGTCCGCGACGCGGACAAAAGCCTTGGGCTGCGTTGCCCCGAGCCTCGTGCCCAGCCCAGCGGCGACGAGGATGACACCTGCGTTCAGGACGCGAGAACCTCGTCGAGGATGGTCTCAGCCTTCTCCTCGTCCGTCTTCTCGGCCAGAGCGAGCTCGGACACGAGGATCTGACGCGCCTTGGAGAGCATGCGCTTCTCGCCGGCGGACAGGCCGCGGTCCTTGTCTCGACGCCAGAGGTCACGCACGACCTCGGCGACCTTGATGACGTCACCGGAGGCGAGCTTCTCAAGGTTGGCCTTGAAGCGACGCGACCAGTTGGTCGGCTCCTCGGCAAACGGGGCCCGAAGCACTTCGAAGACCTTCTCGAGTCCGGCCTTGTCGACGACGTCACGCACGCCGACCAAGTCGCAGTTCTCGGCAGGGACCTCGATGACGAGGTCTCCTTGGGCCACCTTGAGCTTCAGATAGAGCCTCTCGACTCCCTTGATGGTGCGCTTGTTGATCTCTTCGATGCGTGCCGCCCCATGGTGGGGGTACACGACCGTTTCGCCGACCTTGAAAACCATATGCAACTTGCCCCTTTCGCGACACCAAGTTTAACACGCCCTGAGCGTGAGACGGAATCGGCTCACGCGGCATATGCGCAGGTCAGGGCGCTGAAAACCGTTGGGCGGCACCGAAACTGGGTCTTGACACAATGCGATTCCCGTGCCTGTGGACGGTGGTGATCGTGCGCGGATGGCGCCCGGGACCACCACTGCGCACACACGAACCCTCGGCGCTCGCTACGCTGTCCCCCGTGACAACCGCTCTTGTGACCACCCCCCGCCAACGCCTGCGTGCGACCCTTGCTGCCGCAGCGCTCGGCAGCACCCTCCTCGGTGGGTGTGCCGTGTTCTCGCCGGTGCAGACCGACGTCGCCTACCAGGCCGCCGACGGCGTGAACGCCACCTTCGGCGCCCTGGACGTGCGCGGCGTCGTCGTCGTCTCGAGAGCCGACGGGGAGACGGGCAACATCACGGGTCAGCTGGTCAACACCAGCAACGAGGACATGGACGTCGCCTTCTCCAGTGAGGGCGGTCCGGGAGGACAGCTCACCGTCCCCCGCCACTCCTCCGTCAGCCTGGGCGATGAGGGTGGGTCGTCCTCGCTGCCCACGGTGAAGGTCAAGCCGGGGGATGTCCTGCAGCTGCGGATCGCCACCCCCGAGACCGGGCAGAACCTGCTCACCGTGCCGGTCCTGCCTCCCACCTACTACTACAAGGGCTACGCACCGGCCTCGCCGAGCCCGTCGGCCAGCGCCACCCCCTGACCTTCTGACCCCATTGCACTGGTTGCCCGTTCGGCCAGTGCCACCACGTGACTCAGCGAGAGCATTCCTGCGCCTCTGGCGCCGAGGGCGCTCAGCCTGACGAGAGGCGTCGCCATCGGAGCGCCCATGGCCACGGTGAGCGCAGCTGGCGCCGAGGGCGCACATCGTGGCGCGCCCGGGCGCCCATGCGGCCCGAGCGCAATGCGGCTCAGGCCTCGAACTTGTAGCCGAGTCCCCGCACCGTGACGATGTGCTTCGGCGCTGCCGGATCGGGCTCCACCTTCGCGCGGAGCCGCTTGACGTGGACGTCGAGGGTCTTGGTGTCGCCGACATAGTCGCTGCCCCACACCCGGTCGATCAACTGCATGCGGGTCAGCACGCGCCCCGTGTTGCGCAGGAGCATCTCGAGCAGCTCGAACTCCTTGAGCGGCAGCTGGGTCGCGGCACCCCCCACCGTCACGACGTGGCGCTCGACATCCATCCGGACCGGACCAGCCTCCAGCGTCGCAGGGAGGAGCTCCTCGGGCTCGCTGAGTCGGCGCAGGACCGCCTTGATCCGCGCCAGCAACTCACGCGAGGAGTAGGGCTTGGTGACGTAGTCATCGGCGCCCAGCTCCAGACCCACGACCTTGTCGATCTCGCTGTCCTTGGCGGTCAACATGATGACCGGGACGTTGGAGCGCTGCCGGAGCGCACGGCATACGTCAACGCCGGAAAGGCCCGGAAGCATGAGATCGAGCAGGACGAGATCTGCACCGGCACTGTCGAACTCAGTGAGCGCGTCGTTGCCGTTTTCGGCGATGCTTACTTCGTAACCCTCCTTGCGCAGGAGGTAGGACAGGGGATCGGAGAAGGACACTTCGTCCTCGACGACGAGAATGCGGGTCATCCTGGCTGTTCTCCTTGCGCTGGGCCGATTCTGGTTCGATCGGACTCTGCCGCACCCCGGTCGGACGCAGCAGGAAGTCTCATGGTGAAGGTGGAGCCATGGCCCTCTTCGCTCCACACCGACACATCCCCGCCATGGGTCGCACACACGTGTTTGACGATGGCCAGTCCAAGGCCGGTACCGCCGGTTGCCCGCGAGCGCGCCGCGTCGATCCGATAGAAGCGCTCAAAGATGCGGCTCTGCTCTGTCTCGGCGATCCCCTGCCCCTGGTCGGACACGGTGATCTCAACGGTGTCCCCGACGCGACGGGCAGCAACGGCCACCCTCGTGCCGGACTCGGAGTAGTTCACAGCGTTGGAGACGAGGTTGGCCACGGCGGTCGCGAGCAACTCGGTGTCGCCAAAGACGCTCGCCCGCTCATCCGAGACGGCCTCGAGGGTGATCTGGCGCGCATCGGCCGCGACCCTCACTCGGTCGACCGCCTCTGCGATGACCAACGGGATGTGGACCAACTCCGGCTCGTGGAGCGTGTCCGCAACCTGGAGGCGGGAGAGGTCGACGATCTCCTTGACCAGGCGGGTCAGTCGGGTCGACTCGACCTGGATGCGTGCTGCAAACCGTGACACGGCTTCGGGATCGTCGCGTGCGTCGAGCACGGCCTCCGCGAGCAGCGCGATGCCACCCACGGGGGTCTTGAGTTCGTGCGACACGTTGGCCACGAAGTCACGACGGACCTCTTCGACCCGACGGGCATGGGTGTGGTCCTCGGCGAGGATGAGGATGTGTGGGGCGCCCAGAGGCGCTACCCGCGCCTTCATCAGGGTGTTGGTCGTGGCACCGAAGCCGCGTGACAACTCGAGCTCGACTTCGCGGATCTCGCCGTCGCGCCGGACCTGCCGGGCGAGCTGGCGCAACTCGGCGTGCACGAGTTCTCCGTGACGCACCAAGCCATAGCTCACGGCAGAGGCGGAGTTGTTGACCACTGCGTCCGAGGTGTCCAGGACGATGGCGACCGAACGAAGGACAGCGAGGACGTCACTCACGCCTGAGGGCAAGGGCGGCGGCGCGCTGGCTGGGATGGTCTTGAGGGTGCGTTCGCTCAGCCGACCGGCGGCAACGGCCATGGCTCCGATGACGACGCCGAGGCCGCCACCCAGCGTTGCCGCAATCGTCGCATCCATGCGGTCAGCGTAGACGGACGGAGGGTGAACCTCCGACCCCTTGAGGGGGCCCACAGGGGGACGGGAGACAGATGTTCACCTTGTCGCTGGCGGGAATTCATCACCTCATGCCACGCTGCCGACGACGCCCACGTCTGCGTGCCCGCCGGGCCGTAGGGCGTTGTCACAGTTTCGAGAGGGAGCACATGCGCAAGGCATTTCACGAAGAGCTGGACCGGGTCACCGAGGGCCTTGTCGAGATGACGCGTCTCGCGAGTTCGGCGATGTCCCGTGCCACGACGGCCCTCCTTGACGCCGACGTCCAGCTCGCCGAGTCGGTCATCGGCGCCGATATCGAGATCGACGCCCTGCGCGAGGAACTCGACCTGCTCTCGTTCGACCTGCTCGCGCTGCAGCAGCCCGTGGCCACCGACCTGCGCATGGTCGTCACGTCAATGCGCATGAGCGCCGACATCGAGCGCATGGGCGACCTCGCCCGCCACGTCGCCAAGGTTGCCCGCCTCCGCTACCCCAATTCCGCGGTCCCGGCCGAGCTCCGCTCGATCATCCTCGAGATGGGTCAGGTCGCCGAGCGGATCGTCACCAAGGCCGGTTCGGTCATCGCGGCCCGCGACGTCGAAGCCGCCAAGCAGATCGAGCGCGATGACGATGCGATGGATGACCTCCACCGCCGCCTCTTCGAGCGCCTCGCCTCCGACACGTGGAATCACCCGACCGAGACGACCGTCGACATCACGTTGGTCGGTCGCTACTACGAGCGCTTCGGCGACCACGCCGTGTCGGTTGCCCGCCGCGTCGTCTTCCTCGTCACCGGCGAGCAGGGCTTCGACAACGGGTCCAGCCATGAGGATGACGAGGACGACGAGGCTCACCCGGAGACCACGACTCCCTGACCACACGGCATACCCGCTGGCCTGCCTGGCTCCGCGGGCTTGGTCGAGAAGTCGGCCGAGTCTGCGGACGTTGGTGTATGCCGCACCGGCCACCTCGCCATCTTCAATCTCCCGATCCCGTCGGGAGATTTCTGCTCACCCCGACTCGAGGTCCTCGACCGTGACACCTCGCTCGGCAGGTTCCCGGTGGCGCACTTCCTGGAAGACCCGTTCGACGTGGGTCCCTGACCCGGCCAGAGCAGCTGAGCGGGCGGCATACCCGCTGCTGGTGTCCGCAAGGTTGGTCGGGAACTCGACCAACCTTGCGGACGCGAGGAGGCTCTGTCAGCGACCCTGGTTGGCGACCGCTGCGGCGGCGGCTGCGGCGGCGGCGGCGTCGAGGTACTCCCCGGGCTTCGTCGGCATGAAGTCGTCACCGAGCTCATAGACCAGCGGCTGGCCGGTGGGGATGTTGAGCTCGGCAATCGACTTGTCGGAGATCCCGTCGAGGTGCTTGACCAAGCCGCGCAGGCTGTTGCCGTGCGCGACGATCAAGACCGTTTCGCCTGCGGTGAGGTCCTCGCGAATCGAGCCCTCCCAATAGGGCATCAAGCGCTCGATGACGTCCTTGAGGCACTCCGTGCGAGGCACGTCGATGTCGGCGTAGCGCGGGTCATTGGTCTGGTCGAACTCCGAACCGAGCTCGATGGGCGGCGGCGGGGTGTCGAACGAACGACGCCACAGCCTGAACTGCTCATCGCCGTACTTGTCGCGCGTCGCTGCTTTGTCGAGACCCTGCAACGCGCCGTAGTGACGCTCGTTGAGACGCCAGTCGCGACGCACCGGGATCCAGTGGCGGTCCGCGGCCTCAAGCGTCATGTTGGCGGTCGTGATCGCCCGGCGCAGCAAAGAGGTGTGCACGACGGTCGGCAGGACTCCCCGCTCCTTGAGCAGGAGTCCACCGTTGACGGCCTCCTCACGCCCCTGATCGTTGAGGTCGACATCGACCCACCCGGTGAAGAGGTTCTTGGCGTTCCACTCGGAGTGGCCGTGACGCAGCAGAATCAAGGTGTGTGCCATGGGACCCAGCCTAGTGAAGCCGCGTTGCGTCTGCCGGGATGGTCGCTCCAGCCCCGATTCTGCAGCCGCAAGCAGGTGGAAGGCCACGCGGAAGCGGAAGGCGGGCACCCGGCATACGGGCGCGGCGCCTCAGGACTTGTCGAGAAGGTGACGGAAGGCGTCCAGGTTGCGCAGCGACTCACCGCGCGAGACCCGCCAGTCCCACTCCTTCTGCATCGAGGTGAGGAAGCCGATGACGAGGAGCTCGTTGAAGGGCGAGTCCGCCGCCTCGAGCACGACACCGAGGATCTGGTCGAGCTGATCGGCGTCAACCCCCTCGGCCGGGATGTGGCCGGTGACATAGACGTCGCCGCTGCCATCGATCGCATAGGCGAGCCCCGGCAGTCGCAGGTTGCGCCGCAGCAGACTGCGATAGAACGCCTCGTGGTTCTCGTCGGGGTTGCGGATGACGAATGCCGAGAGGGACAGGTCGTTGCCGGCGACGAGCGAGACGACGGTCTTGAGCTTCTTCTCGCCGGGCAGGGTCACGACGAACTCGCCGTCGCGAGCGCCCGCCTCCCACTCGATCTCGCTGTCGTCGAGGAAGGTCTCGATCGTGGTTGCCAATGGCGTTGACGTGTTCAAGGGATCACCGCTGTCGGTATGCCGGTCAAGGCGTCTGAGTCGTTGATCGAGGCTCTGCGTGGGGTGGCGAGCGCGGCTTCATAGACGCTGGCCAACCGCTGCGCGGTCACCTCCCACGCAAATCCACGAGCTCGTTTCGCTGCGCGCGCGGACAGGTCCGTCGCTCGCTCGCGGTTGTCGATGACCGACTCGATGGCATCGACCCACGCGTGGACGTCGTGGCCGTCGACGAGGAGCCCGGCGTCGCCGACGGCGGTGGGCAGCCCGCCCACGTTGGTGGCTATGACGACCGCCCCACATGCCTGGGCCTCCACGGCCACGAGGCCGAACGACTCGTTGTGCGAAGGCACGGCGACGATGTCGGCCGCGCGCATCCATGTTGCGAGGGTGTCGCGGTCCGTGGGTTCGACGAAGCGGACGAGGTCGGCGATGCCCTCGTCCTGCGCCAGACGGTCGAGCGCCATGGGGCTGCGCACTGCACCCCCGCTGGGGCCGCCGAGGATGCCCACGACGAGGCGTCGGCGCAGGGACGGATCGCGGCGAGTGAGCATGGCGGCGGCGCGGATGAGGAGGTCAGGGGCCTTGAGTGGCTGGATTCGTCCGACGAAGAGGAGGAGCACCGCGTCGTCCGGGATGCCAAGGGCTCGGCGAGCCTCGGACCGGTCACCGGGGTGAAAGACCTCGAGGTCAACTCCTGGCGGGACGATGTCGACCCGCTCGGGGTCCGCACCATAGAGCTCGATCAGCTCGCGCGCCTCGTCCATGGTGTTGGCGACCAGGCGATCGGCAGCCTCGACAACCTGGGCCTCACCGATCTCGCGGCCACGAGGCTCCTCGGCATCGCCCTCAGCACGGTGGAGGTTCTTGACTCGGGCCATGGTGTGCATCGTGTGCACCAGCGGGACGTCCCAGCGGTCGGCGGCCAGCCACCCCACCTGTCCAGAGAGCCAGTAGTGCGAGTGGACAAGGTCATAGTGTCCCTCGGGGGCATGGGCCGCCACCCGCATCATCCCGGCGGCAAAAGCACATAGCTGACCGGGCAGGTCTTCCTTGTTGAGGCCCTCGTAGGGGCCGGCCGCGACGTGGCGAACCACGACTCCGGGCTCGACCTCGACGACCGGTGCGTCCGACGTGGTCGTCTGGCGCGTGAAGATGTCGACGTCGATTCCCCTGCGCGCCAGCCGTTTTGCCGTCTCGATGACATAGACGTTCATGCCCCCTGCATCTCCCGTGCCCGGCTGTGCAAGGGGGGACGTGTGCACCGACACCATCGCGACCCTGCGGCGGGTCCGGCGCTCGTCAGCGGTCATCGAGCCAGTCTGACACGCACGACTCAGCCGGGGCGCGGCACACCGCTCAGGGTGAGGGTCGCCCGGTTGGACCACACATGGACGTCGAGACGGCCGTCGGGGCGCAGATCGAGTCCCCTCGCCCGGATGGCCGGGCCGATGCCCACGATGGCTCGCCGTGCCGAGGTGAAGGCGCGCTGCTCCCCCGCCGAGTGCACCACCCACCACCCCTTGGTGCGCAGGTTGCGATCGGGCAGCGCCGGCTCGATCCCGGTCGTCGCCGGCATGGCGTCGAGGTGAACGACGACGGCGTCCGCTCCCTGGATGTGCGCAGTGACGTGCACGCCGACGGTGGTCAAGAGGAAGACGAGGCGGAGCGGCATGGTGCGCTCCTTCCCGTCGACGGTGTCATAAACCTCTCCGCTGTATGCCGCACGGCCGGGTTCGATCCGCACGTCGTCGATGCGCACATGGTCGAGGGTGGCGTCGACGTGCTCGATGGGGTGGTCCTTGCCCTGCTCGAGCCTGCCGATCACGGCGCTCACGGGCGAACCGCGAGTGATCGTGTCGACGAGTGGTCCGGAGGAGGCCGACACGCGGAAGCCAGAGCCATAGGCGGAGACCGTGTAGCCGCGGCCGAGAGTGGCAATACCGCGAGCACCCTTGTCCACCGTGAGCAACCCGGGGCTGACCCGCACCAAGCCGATGTCGGTGCGCAACAGCACCGGTACCCAGGTCGCGAGGCCCAGGGCGAGGGCAGCGGACACGGAGACGATGAGCGCCACCATGCTCCGACTCACGTCGCGGCCGCGGCCGCGCTTTCCCCACTGGCGCACGCCTGCAGCCTAAGCCCGACCCCCCGTGCGGAGTGCGTGGCTCGTACGCTGGGGCCGTGGCGAGTGTGAGACCGGTCGGGGTGATCACCCGGGGCACGACCAACCCCAACCGCCTGCGTCGGTGTGATCGTTGGCTCGCTGGCCCGGCGTCGTGGCGCCTTCGACGCTCCCCTACACCGCCTGTCGTGGTGGACCTTGGCTACGGCGCCTCGCCCGTCACGGCCGTGGAGCTGCACCACCGACTGACCCGGGTGCGTTCCGACGTCGAGGTCGTGGGGATCGAGATCGACCCCGAGCGGGTCGCCGCCGGGAAGGTCCTGGAGCAGCGCGGGCTGACCTTCCGCCGGGGCGGTTTCGAGGTGCCACTCGACGGGCGTTCGGCGACGGTGGTGCGCGCCTTCAACGTGCTTCGGCAGTACGCCGAGGAGGACGTGGCCAGCGCCTGGGAGACGGTGCAGGAGCGGCTCGCTCCGGACGGGCTCCTCGTCGACGGCACGTGTGACGAGCTCGGTCGACTGGCGACGTGGGTGGCGGTCGAGCCCTCGGCCCCGGTCAGCCTGACGTTCTCCTGGCACCTGCGTGGGCTGCGTTCGCCATCGGCCATCGCGGAGCGACTTCCCAAGGCCCTGATCCACCGCAACGTCCTCGGCGAGCCGGTGCACGCCTTTCTGGCCGACCTCGATCGGCACTGGGAACGCAGCGCCAGCCACGCGGCATACGGTGTGCGACAGCGGTTCCTGGCCACAGCGCACGCCATGCGCGACAACGGGTGGCCGTTGCTCGACGGTCCGTCCAGATGGAGGCTCGGTGAACTCACAGTCGCCTGGGACGCCGTGGCACCAAGTTCAGCGCAGGTTCACCAGGGGCCGTAGGGGCCCTGCCGAGAGTTGCTGCCGCGACCTTGGACCGATTCGACGGCCGGGCGGACGTCGGCGAGGTAGACCCCTGCCGCAACGACACCGAGAATGGCGAGCATCCCCAGACCGCCCAGCGACACGAACCCGAGGAGGGCGGCCACACCGGTCACGGCGAGCCAGAAGTTCTTGGTGCGCTTGCCGGCCGCGACGAACGCATCGGGGCGGGTCCGGAGAGCATGAAGAAAAGCGAACACCTCGACCGCGAGAGCCGCGATGGTGAGCAGGAGCGTGATGACGCCCTGGGCCTGGCCAATTCCGAACATGCCTCCAGCCTACGGTGCGGAGGAGTCCACGACGATCGTCACCGGGCCATCGGCCACGAGGTCGATCTCCATGTGGGCGCCGAATCGCCCCGTCGCCACCGTGAGGCCGCGACCGCGCAGCTCCTGGACCACCTGAGCGACAACGGGTTCCGCCACCTCGCCCGGGGCTGCGGCGTTCCACGAAGGGCGCCGTCCCTTGCGCGTGTCAGCAAGCAGAGTGAACTGGCTGACGACGAGGACCGGCGCACCGGCATCGGTCACCGACTGCTCACCCTCGAGCAGCCGCAGGTCGGCAATCTTGCGGGAGATGAACTCGACCTCGGCGTCGCCGTCGTCGTGCGCGATCCCGACAAGGGCAAAGAGGCCAGGGGACGTGATCTCCCCGACCGTCTCACCCTCAACCACCACGGCGGCTCGCTGGACCCGCTGGATGACTGCGCGCACTCAGATGCCCACGGCCACAACGGATCCCACGGGCTCGCCGTGACCTAGAATCGGCGCATCCTCGAGCGCCTCGAGAGCGCCCGTCTCGACGCCGAGGCGACGCAGGACAGCGGCGAGGATGACCGTGCGCGCCCGCTGGCCACCGTCAGCCACCTTGAGCGCGATGCCACGTCCGTCAGCCAGCCCCACGGCATACACGGCTTCGGCGCCGTCCTTGGCAATCGCACCCGGGGTGCGCTGGATGAACGTCGTGACGTCACGACGGCTGCCGCCGAGGAACTCGGGGTGGCTGCGGATGGCGTCGGCCACGCGCGCCTCGTCGGTGCCGGGGGCAGCACTGGCGATGCGGCCGAACGCCCGAGCCAGCCCGGCGAGCGAGACGGCCATGACGGGCGCGCCGCAGCCATCGATCGCGGTCGCGGCGACCGGCTCCCCCGCGAGCTCGGCGAGGGTCGCGTCGCAGGCGCGCTGCAGCGGGTGGTCAACGTCGAGGTATGCCGTGTGGTCCCATCCCGCTGCCACGCAGGTTGCGAGCATGCCGGAGTGCTTGCCCGAGCAGTTCTGGGCGAGCGACTCCTCATCGTGACCGGCGCGGATCCAGGCCAGCTTGGCCTGCTCGTCGACGGGGAAGTCCGGTGTGTTCTGCAGGTCCGCGACCGTGAAGCCGGCTCCATCGAGGATCTCGCGCACAGCGTTGAGGTGGAAGTCCTCACCGGAGTGGCTCGCACTGACGAGCGCGAGGTGGTGCGGGGCGACATCGAGGCCGCTGCGGACCATGGCAAGGGCCTGGATCGGCTTGTTGGAAGACCTCGGGAAGATCGGGTCGGTGGCGTTGCCGAGTTCCAACTCGACCGAGCCGTCAGCGGCGGTGACCGCGACGCTGGCTCGGTGAACGGATTCGACAAAGCCGCCCCGGATCGCTTGCGCGAGAACCGGGGCGGCGTCGAGGACTGCAGGGGTGCGGGAAGTCTGGGAGATGCTCACACCCTCCAGACTAGGTCCGCGGGTTGTGGCGTCAGCTGCCGACCTTGTCAGCAGCCTTGTCAGCAGCCTTCGTGGTGGTGGCAGCCGTCTTCTTGGCGCTCGTGGTGGCGGCCTTGGCGGAGGTGGTCGTGCGCTTGGCAGCCTTGCTGGCCGTGGTGCGGGTGCGCTTCGCGGCGGTGCGGGTGCGCTTGGCTGCGGCCTTGATGTCGGTCGCGGCGAATTCGACGTCCTCGGCCACGGTGTCAGTGACGATCTCGGCGACGTGCGCGGCCTCCTTGCGACCGGTCGTGAAGGTCGCGAGGGCCGAGGAGCGGATGTCGAGGGCGGCCTTGCGGGCGGTCGTGACCGCACCCTTGCCCAGGGAGAGCGTGGTCTGGGCCTGGGCGACGAGGTCCTTGGTGGCCTTCTGGTTCTTGATGCGGGTGACGAGCTCCTCGCCACGGACCGCGAGGTCCTCGTAGCTCTTGGTGACCTGGTCGGCCGTGGCCACACCCTGGTCGAGGGCCTTGGTCGGGAACGCCTTGACGTCCTCGATGACGAGCTCGGCGCGCTTCTGCACGGCGTTGGGGGCAAGGTCGGCCTTGAGGTCGGCGCGGACCTTGTCGGCGCGGAGGCGAGCGTCACGGGCGCGCTCGACGGCGAGGTCCGTGGCGCCGACGACGGCGAACAGCGGGGTGGCGGGGGTCTGGGTCTTGCGGGTCTTGGTGGCGGTCTTGATAGCCATGTTCACTCCTGGTGACTTGGTGGGTGGTTGCGGGGGCCGGGGGGTGGTGCAGTGAGCTCAGCGCTGGGAGTCCGCGCCGATGAACGACTCATAGACGTCAAGCAGGGTGGCTCGCTGACGATCGGTGAGGTTCGGGTCGGCGGCGATGGCGTCCCGGACAGTTGTGGTTGCGGTGGACTCAGCCACGGGGTGCTCGTCGAGGATCCCGGCCTTGACATAGAGGGTCTCGGCCGACACCTCCAGCCCCTTGGCCAGCTGCTGCAGGATCTCGGCACTCGGGCGCTTGAGACCGCGCTCGAGCTGAGACAGATAGGGATTCGAGATCCCGGCGAGCTCGGAGAGCTGACGCAGCGACAGACGGTGCGACAGACGCTGCTCACGCAGGTAGTCGCCCAGTCCGGCGAGGTCGTGCAGCGGGTTCCGGCTCATACCTCCATTATGCTTGCTGTAGTTAGCAAAATGCAAACCAGGGCAAGCGTGACTCCGAACACACTCACCCAACGTGCCGCCTTCGGGGTCCAGGGATGAGACGCCGTATGCCGGGCGCTTGGGTTCGCGATAATCTTGCGTTATGTCTTTTCGCCAGGTTCTCACCTTCCCCAACCCGGTCAACGAGAAGGCCGCCCGGTCCGTGGCCGCTTTGGTCGTGGGGCTCGCCGCCCTCACCCTCCTCACCCAATGGTGGTGGCTCTCCGTGCTGCTGACCATCGGGTTCGCCCTGCGGGTGGCTGGTGGGCCGCGCTTCAGCCCGCTCGGGCGCCTCGCCGTCCACGTCATCGCGCCGCGCTTGGGTCCTGCGCGACTGGTGCCCGGGCCGCCGAAGCGCTTTGCCCAGACGGTCGGCCTGGTGTTCAGTGGCGCTGCTGCGGTGGCAGCTCTCGGTTTTGGTGCGACGGCCATTGCGTCAGTCCTGCTCGCGGTCCTCGTCGTCTTCGCCCTGCTTGAGTCAGCACTCGGGTTCTGCGCCGGCTGTTGGGTCTTCGGTCATCTCATGCGACTCGGTGTCATCCCCGAAGACACCTGCGAGGCCTGCAACAACCTCAGCCTGCGCCATCCTCAGGCAGAGCTTCAGCCACAAGCCTGACCGCGCTCAAACCCTCGACTGATTGCCCGTTGGGAGAGTTTCAGGCGCGTGGCTTGATGCCCAACAGCTCGCGGGCCTGAATCGGCGACATCGGCGGCCGCTGCATCGTCGTCGCCAGCTCGGCTGCTCTCGCAACCAGTTCGGAGTTGTGCGCCACCTGCTGACCGCGAGCGAAGACCACGTTGTCCTCCATACCGACCCGCAGGTGCCCGCCGGCTGACAACGCCGCAGCCAGGACCGGCAGGTGGGTGCGACCGATGCCCGTCGCCGACCAGGACGTCACCTCGTCGGGCAACATCGCGACTCCGGCCATCAGGGCCGTCGCCGTACCGGGCATCGCTCCCGGCACCCCCAAGACGAAGTCGACGTGGACCTTGCCGCCAAAGGGCAGCCCATGGATATCGAGGAGCCGCTGGAGCGCGTGCACATGACCCAGCTCGAAGAGCTCGAACTCGGGGACGACCTCACGCTCCTGCGCCTGGACATAGAGGTCCGACATGAAGCCCCACGGGTTGAGGAACACGTCGTCACCGAAGTTCGTCGTGCCACACGTCAACGAGCACGAGTCCGGCTCCGCGTCGAGCACGGTGAGGCGTAGCTCCAGTGGGTCATGCACCGAGCCGCCCGTCGAGAGCTGGACGATGAGGTCGGTCTCGGAGCGGATGGCGTCCACGGCCGCCTTCAGGCGTGCACCATCAAGGGTGGGCCGGTGCTCGCCGTCGCGGATGTGCAGGTGGATCAGGGCAGCGCCCGCCGCCTCACACGAGCGTGCAGTCTCGACGAGCTCGTCGAGCGTCGTCGGCAGCTGCGGCACGTCGGCCTTCGCGTGTTCGGCGCCCGTGGGGGCAACGGTGATGAGGGTCGCGGACGCTGCGGTGGCCATGGCGTCAGTCTGGCAGGGCCGATTCTGCCTGCGACGCTCAGCCATCCACTTCGCTTGACGGCCTCTCACTTCGCTTCGCCGCCGACGTCAGGCGAAGTGAGAGGAACCCACTTCCGGCGGGAAAGTTGAGGCGGGGGGGGTCAGCGCGTGACGATGACTGTTTGCGCCCCGGCCACGGTTCCTGCGACAAGAACGGCATCCTCGGGGGTGTTGCGCTTGATGACGGCGAGAGCGATCGGGCCGTCCTCATGATGGCGTGCCACCGTGGTGAGCCGACCGACCACACGCCCCTCGAGCATGAGTTCGGCACCGGCCTCGGGGAGCACGTGCCCCGATCCGTCGAGGTGGAGGAAAACGATGCGGCGCGGCGGGCGCCCCAGGTTGTGCACACGCGCGATGGTCTCCTGCCCGCGATAGCAGCCCTTGTGCAGGTGCACAGCCGTGCGCAGCCAGTCGACCTCGTGGGCGATGGTGCGGTGGTCGGTCTCGAACCCGAGTCGCGGACGCCAGGCAGCCACGCGCAGGGCCTCGGCAGCCCAGATACCGGCCAGCGGCCGGTCGCCGACCGCGGATTCCATCTCGCCTCGCGGCACGATGAGCTCACGCCAGCGACGCGCCTCACCAGGATGATCGGCCTCCGGGCCGTAGGCGGCGGTGTCACCCACGAGGTTCGGCCAGGGGTCGACCCAGGCCAGTGGCTCACCCTCGACACTCGCAGCCGAGTTCGGTTCACCGAGAACGGCATACGCGTCGGTGACGTCAGCGACCTCGACACGGAGCATGAAACGCATCGAGTCGAGCCAGGCCACGAGGGCGGGAGCGGTGCCCGGCTCGACCGTGATCCAGGTGGTCTCGCCGTCGTCGACGACGTGCAGGGCGTGCTCGATGTGGCCCTTGGGCGACAGGACGAGGGACTCGGTCGAGACGCGCGGGGCCAGCCCCGTGAGCTGCTGCGAGGTGATCGAGTGCAGCCATGACAGCCGGTCTGGGCCGGTGATCGTCACGACGCCGCGGTGGGAGAGGTCGACCACGGCCAGACCCTCCTCGAGGAGGCGCTGCTCACGGCCGGGGTCGCCATAGTGCGCAGCGACGCCGCCGTCACGGCCCTCACCCGCCACGGCACCCGGACGGGTGAGCAGAGGAGAAGTGGGGAGGGCGATTGTCGTGTCGGTCATGGCTGCTTCCTGCAGGTGTGGCAGAGGCCGTGAATGGCGGCGTGGGTGACGTCGGCCTGGAATCCGAGAGAACGGTCCAGGGCGGCCACGAATTCCGAGGCCACGTCGGCAGGTGCCTCGCCCACGGAACAGCACTCACGGCATACGACATGGATGTGTGTCGCGTGCGAGGCAAGGTGATAGCTGGGCACCCGGTCGGCCACGTGAGTGTGCGTCACCAGCCCGAGCTCCTGGAGCGCCTCGAGCGAGCGATAGACCGTCGACAGCGCCATCGGCGCACCGGGGATGGACTCGACGATCTGCTCGGGGTTCGCGTGCCCCAACCGCTCGACCGCGTCGAGCACCTGCTGGCGTTGCGGTGTGAGCCGCCGGCCGGCGGCTCGCAGACGCGTGCCCAGATCACTCACCCCACCAATGTATGCCGGTGTGCTGGCAGACCATGCATGCCCACCTAGACTGGCCCGCGTGCTAGACGACTTCGCGACCGAGGACAGCAGGTCTGACCCCCGGGCCCGACAGAAGCCGCGAGGGGGGCGCCGGTTCCTCATCGTCGTGGCCTCGCTCCTCGCGCTGGTGCTCGTGGCCGGTGGCGGGTTCGCGTTCTTCCTCAACCAGAAGGTCTCGAACAACATCACGCACGAAGACCTGCTGCCCACCACCGCTGCGACAAGCGCCGACGGCAAACCCGTGCCGCTCGAAGGGGTGGGGCAGAATTACCTCATCATCGGTTCGGACGCGCGCCCCGGCGACACGGCGAGCCGGTCCGACGTCATCGTCCTGGTGCACGTGCCCGAGGACAAGAAGGCCGTCCAGCTCGTCCACTTCCCCCGTGACCTCTATGTCCAGATCCCGGGACGCAAGAAGGACAAGATCAACGCGGCATATGCCTATGGCGGAGCTCCGCTCCTCGTCGACACGCTCCAGACGCTGCTCGGCGTCAAGATCGACCATGTCGCCAAGACCGACTTCGAGGGCTTCAAGAACATGACCGACGCCGTCGGCGGCGTGCGCGTCTATGCCGAGGAGTCCAGCACCGGAATCCAGAAGGGGTGGAACAACCTCAACGGCACCCAGGCACTTGCCTTCGTCCGCGAGCGCCACGAACTCTCTGAGGGCGACATCTCGCGCGGGCGTCGTCAGCAGGCTTTCATCAAGGCGCTGATGCTCAAGACGCTGACGCCGTCGGTCATCGCCAACCCCATCACCCTGACAAAGTTCGTCGAGGCCGCGACGAGCAACCTCGTGGTCGACAACGGCCTGTCGGTCGGGAGCATGCGCAGCGAGGCGATCTCACTGCGCAACTTGCGCAGCGGCGACATCGTCTTCATTACCGCACCGTTCAACGGCTTCGGCACCGCCCCTGACGGTGGCTCCATCGACATTCTCGACGAGCCCGGCATGGCGGCACTGGGCAAGGCCCTGCGCACGGACACGATGGACGACTACGCCGACGCCACCGTCACCCCCTGACGTCAGCGCCGACTTCGTGACCCATTGGGACACCAAGTCCGAGGTCGTGGGGGCTAGTCGACGCGCTTGAGCTCGGCTGACAGGTGTGAGGTGAGGGGGTGACCCATGGCCGCCATGTCCATGACCCACATGAGGTTGGACTGGACGTAGCCATACATGCGGTGGGCAGCGGTGTACTCCTTGGCGTGCGGGCTGCGCATCACCCCGTCGGTGCGGAGCTCGACCTTGGCGGGCTGGGCGTGCCCGGCATACATCTCCACGAACCCGGTCGGGTGCGCGAGCAGCAGCTCGACATTGGTGCCGTCGTGTGACTCAGCAACAGGGCGCCAGAAGCCGACCTCGGTCGCGAGGGGGCGCACCTTCTCGCCCGCCTCGTCGAGGAGCCAGGACTGGCTGCGCCACTCCAAGAACGGGCGGCCGTCGTGCGAACAGACGATCTCCTGCCCGAAGTGGGCCGACTCCATCGTGGGGTAGCCAACGACGCCGGCACCCGCCCACGTGCCGATGAGCCAGGCGAGCGGTGCGAGCTCGGGCGGGAGGTCTGTGTCCAGATGAAATGCCACGAGTGGGATCGTAGTCGCACCGTCCTAGGAGGACCCATGATCAGCACGCCGGCCACGCTTCGCCAGCTCGTCGTCAAGATCACCTGCGGAGCTGAGGCCCTCGAACGCCTCAACCAGGCGATGACTGTTGCCGTCACCGCTGTCGCCGCTGGCGCCGATGTCAGCGTGTGGCTCACGGGTGAGGCCACTTGGATGGCTGTCGCCGGCCGCGCCGAGGAGCTTGCGCTCCCCCACGGCGCACCGCTGCACGAGTTGCGCGACGCCCTCCTTGCCGGTGGCACCGTCACTGTGTGCGGTCAGTGCGCGGCCCGCCGTGAACTCGCGCCCGAAGACCTCCTGGAGGGAGCGACGATCCGGGGCGCCGCGGCATACGTCGAAGAAATTTTGAAGCCGGACGTGCAGGCAATCGTCTATTGAAACCAAACCGGCGTATGCCGGTGTGCTGGCTGAGTGTGTTGGCCCAGTCGGCGCGGCGGCTCGGGGATGCGGCGGTGCGGCGGTGCGGCGATGCGGCGCCTCAGCCGACGAGGATGCGCGCCAGAAGGTAGACCGGCACTCCCGTGATGAGGACGGACGCAGCTGCGGCTGTGACCTGACCACGCATCCCTCGAATTGGCGGCAGGGTGCACAGGGCCCGCCGCATGACATGCGCAAGGCCCGCCGCCACGACACCCATCAGCGCTCCGGCGAGCACACCCACCTCCGAGATGACCTCACCAGCGACCGCGCCCGAGCCGGCACCGAGAAGCAGGGCCGCCGGCAGCATCCAGGGACGGGTCCGTGCGTGAGTCGCACCGAGGTCTGCAAGGGAGGACAGGACGAGCGCCACCCCCACGACGATGACGACCTCCGGTCCGCTGAAGGTGCGCCCGAGCGGGACGAAGGCCGCGCCGATGGTCGCAATCGCGATGCCGGACGCGCTCACCGCAACAGACTGGGTCAGGCGCGGTCGACCGTCCTTGCGCACCAGTTGGTGCAGGAACATCGCGAGCATGGCCAGCGCCACGACGACGGGAACGTTGCGCAGGAAGGGCTCGTCGGACGTGAACGCCACCACCACCGGCGCGAAGACGCCAGCGAGACCAATCGCGAGCGAGGAGCCGAACTTGCTGGAGGACCCCAACAGTTCGGGCCAGCCCCAGGCGAGCACCAACCCACCCCAGGCGATCGCCGCTGCTCCGAGGGCATGATCGGCAACCGTTGCCACCACCAGCAATGCGGCAAAGATGGCCGTGGCTAGGACCAGAGTGACGCGCCGCTCGGTCGCAATCGGCGGCATAATCGGGTGGCGACGCCGCTCCTCGCGCGTTGCACGCCGGCCAGCGCGCGACTCGGTCACCGACTCGGTCACCGACTCGGTCACCGGCTCGGTCATCGGCGGGTTCGCCAACTCGCCCCCCGGTTCGCTTCCATGGTCGGTCGCATCCACGAACGGCATCCTGCCATCACCCATGAGCTCACCCCCCGGCGAAGGGCGGGAGCACTTCGATGACGGTGTCGGGGCTGACCTCGGCGTCTCGCTGGACCGACCGACCATCGACGAGGACCGAGCACACCGCAACCACGTCGCTCAGGTCCGGGTGAGCGGCGACGGCTGCGTCGAGGACGTCACCCACGCGTGGGCCCGCCTCGAACGTCTCCTCGGCCACGCCGGCAGCGGCCCGGGCACCGGCCCAGTAGCGCAGGGTCACCGGTCTCACGCCACGGTGAGAGGGGTCGATCGCGGTCATGTCCACCTATTCTGTGCGGAATGGCCCGACTGTTGCTGCTGACGAACGCCTTGGCGCCGAGCGCCGAGGTGCTGCCAGCCTTGGGCCTGCTCAGTCACCATGTTCGCATCCTTCCGGCCGAGCCCACCGCGCTCCTCGATGCTGCGCCTGCTGACGCCGTGCTCATCGACGCGCGGCGCGAGCTCGCCATGGCGCGCTCCTTGTGCCGGGTCATCCGCACGACGGGACTGTCCGCGCCGCTGTTTGCGGTGCTCACCGAGGGTGGTTTGGCGGGGTTGACTCCCGAGTGGGGGGTCGACGACGTCCTCCTCGACAGCGCCGGCCCGGCCGAGGTCGAGGCTCGGCTGCGGCTGGCGATGGCCCGGGTGCGCGAAGGCGAAGGTGGGATCGACGACGTTCGCATCACCACCGGCGTGCTCGTCATCGACGAAGCGACCTATTCGGTCAAGCTGCGCGGCAAGGCCCTCGACCTGACCTACAAGGAGTTCGAGTTGCTCAAGTACCTCGCGCAGCACCCCGGACGCGTCTTCACCCGAGCCCAGCTGCTCCAGGAAGTCTGGGGCTACGACTACTTCGGCGGCACCCGCACCGTCGACGTCCACGTGCGTCGTCTGAGAGCCAAGCTCGGCTCGGACCACGAGAGCCTCATCGGGACGGTCCGCAACGTCGGCTACCGCTTCGTCCCAGAGGAAGTCGAGCCCGAGGTCGTGCCGTCATGAGTTCGCTGCGACTCGAGGCCTTCGCTGGCCTGGACGAAGGGGTCGCGGCGGCTGTCCTCGCGCTCGCTGGCCGTGCTGCCGACGCTGACGGCGTCGATGCGATCTCGGAGGCCTTCCGCCTTGCTCTCACCTCACCCCGCTCCGAGGTCACCCACTTCGTCGCGTATGACGATGACTCCACTGCCGCTTCCGCGTCACCTTTGTTGGGCTATGCAGCTCGCGATGCGACGGGGTCTGCCGAGCTCGTCGTCGACCCGGACTCACGTCGGCAGGGGGCGGGGCGGGCACTGTTGACCGCAGTGCTCGGCGGTGCGCGCACCGGCCATCAGTCGGGGGTGTGGGCGCATGGCAACCTTCCCGGTGCGCAGGGCCTGGCGGCGGCCGAGGGACTGGTTTCGACCCGCGAGCTGCACGTCATGGCGCGTCCCTTGACTGCCGACGATGCTGCGGATCCTGTTCTGCCGCAGGGGTTCTCGGTGCGAACGTTCGTGCCGGGTCGCGACGAGCAAGCCTGGCTCGAGGTCAATGGGTTGGCGTTTGCCTCCCACCCGGAGCAGGGCTCGATCACGCTTCAGGACCTGCAGGACCGCATGGCACAGGAGTGGTTCGACCCCGCTGGCTTCTTCCTCGTTGAGGACACAAAGGTGACGGGTGAGGACGGCGGGCACCCTCTGGCCGCTTTCCATTGGACCAAGCGGGAGCCCAAGTCCAAGACCGGAGAGGTCTATGTAGTTGGTGTGCGCCCGGCATACCAAGGGCGTGGTCTTGCCGGACCGCTGACCGGAATCGGCACGGCATACCTTGCTCGGCAGGGCTGCACGGAAGTCGAGCTCTACGTCGACGGCGACAACACGCGCGCCCTCGCGACCTATCGGCGGGCGGGGTTCGAGGACGCCGCGATCCATGTCGTCTACGGGCGTCCGGGCGAGCCGTAGAGTGGCCCGGTCCCAGAAGAATTCAGGCCAGGGAGATCCGTTGAGCTTTACCCGACCCGAGGGTGCTGAAGCAGATCCGGAGGGCGCCGGTTCTCGAAGCACCCCCCCTCGCGTGTCCGCCACTGGCGACGACGTCGCTCGCAACAGCGCGATCATGGCGATCGGGACGTTCGGGTCGCGGGTGCTCGGTTTTATCCGGACCGCGATGCTCTCCGGTGTGGTCGTGCTCGCGGCCAACAACTCGTTCGTCATCGCGAACTCGCTGCCGACCCAGCTCTATGTGCTCATCAACGGGGGGCTGATCTCCGCACTTCTCATCCCGCAGCTGACCAAGGCGATGATGCGCAAGGACGGAGGACAGGACTTCAGCGACCGACTGATCACCCTGTGCCTGCTGGTGCTGGGTGCCTTCACGCTTCTTTGCCTCGCGATCACACCCTGGATCATCGGCGCCCTGACCAAGGACGGAGTTGGTGCGGACTTCATCAACCTCACCACCTTCCTGGCCTACATCTGCGTGCCACAGCTCTTCTTCTACGGCCTCTACTCCGTGCTCGGCCAGGTCCTCAACGCGCGTGGCAACTTCCTCGCCTACGCGTGGGCGCCGGCCTGGGCCAACGTCATCCAGATTCTCGGGCTCGGATGGTTCATCTGGCAGTGGGGCAAGCAGGGCAGTGTCTCGGGGTGGACAACCGAGATGATCCTCGTGCTCGGTGTCAGCACCACGCTGGGCATCGCGGTCCAGGGGATCAGCCTCATCTGGCCACTGTGGAAATCCGGGTTCCAGTACCGGCCACGGTTCGGCTGGCGCGGCTACGGCTTCGGCGACATGTCGAAGATGACCGGCTGGACCGTCGCCGCCCTCGTCATCTCGCAGGCCTACGGCTTCATCAGCACGGGGGTGATGTCTCCCGGCGACAGCCTCGACAAGGGTGTGCCCGGTAACGGCGTGATGGGCTGGGCCTACACGATCTACATCCTCCCCCACTCGATCATCACGACCTCCGTCGTCAGCGCCCTGTTCCCCGCCATGTCGCGCGCGCACGAGGAGGGCGACCTCGCAGGGATGCGACGGCGCGTCGTCAGTGGGATGACGAGTCCGGCGGTGCTCCTGATCCCGGCCACGGCTGCGTTCATCGCCCTGGGCCGCCCGCTGGCCAAGACGCTCTTCCCCGGGACGGCCTACATCCCGAGCAAGGGGATCGACGAGGCCAGCGATGTCGCCCTCGTTCTCGCTCTCATGGCGTTCGGTCTGCTCCCTTTCGGCATCACGGCGATCAAGCAGCGCTACTGCTTCGCCCGCGGAGACGGCTGGCTGAACTTCTGGCTCGTCGCCCTCATGACGGCGATCAACCTCGCCGCGTGTGGTGTTGCGATCTGGGTCATGCCCGCGAAATACATCGTGGCGACGATCGCCGCGGGGGCGACCATCGCCAACATCGTGTCAGCCGCCGCGTTCCTCATCGTGGCCCGCAAGCAGCTCGACGGACTCGACTTCGGGCGGGTCTCTCGACTCTGGGTGCGGGTGACGGTGGCGGCAGTCATCGCCGGGCTGGGCGGTTGGGCCGTTGCCACGCTCATCTCCGACCCGGGCAGCGCCTACCTCATCCAGGTGCTCTCGCTCGCCGCGGGTGGTGCGGTCATGGCGAGCCTCTACTACGCCGGCGCCAAGGTTCTGCGGATCACCGAACTCGACGAGATGCTCTCGCCGATCCTGCGCCGCCTCCCGCTCACCCGCTGACCCGGTCTTCTTGCCCCGAATCCACCAGATCTGACCGATTTTGGGCCCTCCCCGGTGGATCCTGGGCAATAAGACGCGGGGGCAAGGTCAGCGAGGCAGGTCGGAGTCGGCAGGCTCGCCGCCGGGGTGGAACGCGGCCTCGGGGTCGTAGTACTGGTGGAACTTGCGGTCATAGCTCGCGCCCGCGGCAAGGACCTTGGCCCAACGCACCGGATGCTTCTCGGCGCGATAGTGCATCGGGTTGCGCAGTCCGCCAGCTTTGATGACGCGCCGCACCCGGGCCCACAGCTCGGGGTGACGCGCAAGCGCCCACTTGATCGTCCGCACCGGCACCACCGAATAGACCGTCTCGGTGTCGGCCTCGACGAGCTCGAACTCCTCGGGCAGGTTGTCGTGGACGTATTCGTCGACGTACCACTTCACTGCATTGAAACCGGTGCCCGTGACGTAGTAGTTCGAACGCCCCAGCCGCGGGTTGAGCTCGAAGAACTTCGACTTCCCGTCACGCGGGTCGTACTTGAGGTCGAAGTTCGCGTAGCCGACCCACGTGAGCTCGGCGAGCAGGCGCACGGCCTCGTCGACGATCGCGCGGTTCTGTCCGGTGAGGATCGCGGCGGGCACCCCGAGCAGTCCGGGCGAGTGCTCCTCGATGAGGGTGCGCCCATAGGACGCAAAACGCACCTGCGAGTTCTTGTCGCAGTAGCAGGTGAGGATCCGCATGCCCGTGTCGTCGCCGGGGATCATGTCCTGGAGGATCAGCTTGGCGCGATAGCCCGAGCCGTGGATCCGATCGAGCAGGTCGCGCAGCTCATCGGCAGAGGCCACCTCGTGCACCTTGGCCTGGCCCTCGAAGGTGACTGTGTTCCAGGCGCGTGGCGCGGTCGGCTTGAGAATCATCGGATAGCCCTGCGCCGGAACCATTTCCGCGTATGCCGTCCCACTGGCTTCCGTGTCCATGTCAAGAATCGTCGTGGCCGGGATCGAGACGCCGGCCTTCTCCGCGACCTCGGCGAACGTGTGCTTGCGGGTCGCGATCTCAAGCGGCCCGGCGCCGACGTAGGGCACCTTCCAGGACTCGTCGAGCTGGTCACGCATGAGCGAGATGACATCGACGAGCGAATCGGAGGTCGCAAGAAGGATTTTGGGCTGGGACAGGGCGGCGAAGTCCGCACCGTGCAGTGTCGCCGCCAGAACCTCGGGGTCGTGGGCGTCGGAGCAGTGCACGATCTCGAGGATCGCGGAGTTGTCGACGACCCATGAGGTTGCGCCAGTGACGACGAGAGACTTCACGCCATAGGCCTCGTGGAAGGCGCGCACCAGGGAGTAGCCGCCGACGTGGGCCCCGACGATGACCGGGACGAACGGCTGATCCGCTACCGACGCAAAGGAGCTCTGGGACTGTGTCTTGCTCAAGGAACTGGCCTCTCAGCGGCGCTTGTAGACGCGAACGATCAGGTCGATGAGCCGACCGGCAAGGGGACGGAGCTGCTTGGTGAACTCACCGGCATACTCACGTCTTTCGGGGTTCCACTGACGCTTGAACTCCTCGAGGCCCTCGGACGCGTCGATGCCGCCGAAGTCGAAGGTCGTGACGCCCTTGGCCGCCGCGTCCTGCATGATCCGCCAGACCATGAGGTAGTTGGGGCGCAGGTTGCGATGCTCATCGGACGACGCGGCATACAGGTAGGAACCGCGCGTGCCGCACGTGGCGAAGACGGAGCCAGCGAGGTATTGACCGTCGGGGTGCTGGGCGTGGGAGGCCTCGAACTCGGCCGCCGAGGCCTCGTTCTTTGCGACGCTCTCCTCAAGGCCGACGACCTGGCGATCGGCCTTCTCGGAGGGGTACTTCTCGCGCTTGGTCTGGGCCTTCTCGAGCTGGCCGCGCAGGTCCTCGACCTTGGTGCGGGCCGCCTCGGCAGCGGCGCCGTGGTCGAGTTTGACCAAGGAGATGACGATGTCGTCGGTTGGCGAGAGGACGTCATAGAGGGTGGTGAAGTACTCGATGCTGCGGATACCGAAGCCGTCGCGCTCCCCCGTGACCTTCATGAGCTCGTGGAACGCCGCGATGCCCTCGCGGCCCACAGCCTCATAGACCAGACCAGACTTCTCGGCCTTGCGGATCGACTGGCGCGTGCCCTGGGTCAGGTCCTTGTGCAGCGCCTCGAGGTCGCTGATGTCGGTGACCATGCGCAGCGCGGGTTGGGCGAGGGTCTTGGCGGCGTCGTCACCCGGATCGGTGCGGGTGAAGCCGCGCGACTCCAGGGCGGGCCGGATGTCCGGGTTGTCGATGCGCACGGCGGGGTCGATGCGCAGCAGCACGCCGCGGTTCTCCTTGGCGACGCGCGCGACCTCGGCAAGGAGAGCGTCGACGCTCGCACCATCGGACCAGTCCACGACGAAACCGCGCGGGCAATAGGCCAGAGCCATCGGCACGACCGGGGTGCGGCGGAAGAGGATGAGCGCGGCTCCAGTGACCTCGTCGGCGCCGTCCGGGCCAGCGCCCTTGCGGCCGACGGCGACGGTGCGCCAGGTCCAGCCGGTGTGCTCCTTCTCCTTGCCCCAGGGAGTGGTCTGCATGAGGTGCCCGTTGGGGTGGTCTCGCACGAATGTGTCGTGCTCGCGCTCGGTGAGGGACAGGGCCGACAGTGCCACGAGGCTCCTTGATCAAGCTGGTCAGAGGTCGCTCGGAGTCTATCCGCGCCGTGGTCTCCCTCGTCCCCGTCCACCTGACTGCCTGCGCGAATCACCCTCTGCGCGGTTGGCGCCACCCGCGCTCATCGTGACGAGCCGCGCAACCATGGGGACGCCTCTCGTCAGCCTGAGCGCAGCTGGCGCCCCGGGCGCAGAGATTCACCGTCCTGCGTGGGCAACTCGCAGGAAGGCACTGAGGGTTAGGCTCGAAGCGTGCGCAATGAACCGGTCGGAATCCTCGGTGGCGTGGGCCCGATGGCCACCGTCTACTTCATGCAGCGTGTCCTCGAGATGACCGACGCCTCGCGCGACCAGGACCACGTCGACATGCTGGTGTGGAACCACGCCAGCATTCCGGACCGGACGGCATACATCATCGGAGACAGTGACGAGAGCCCCGGGCCAGTGATGGCGCAGGACGCACGACAGCTCGAGCGCGCCGGCGCGAAGTTCATCGCCGTCCCGTGCAACACCGCGCAGGCCTTCCAGGACGAGATCGCTGCGGCTGTCGACATCCCCGTCATCGACATCGTGTCCGTCACGCTCGAGGCCGCGCAGGCCGCCGTGCCCGGCCTCACCTCCGTGGGGATCCTCGCGACCGACGGGACCCTGCGCGCCGAGACCTACACCCGCGCGGCCGAGGCTGCCGGTCTCACGGTCGTCGTCCCGGACGATGTGGCCCAGAAGGACGTCATGTCGATGATCTATGACGGCGTCAAAGCCGGTATGCCGGTCGAGCGCGAACGCTTCGACGCTGCGGTCGCGCATCTGCGCGCCAAGGGTGCCGGGGCCATCGTGCTCGGCTGCACCGAGCTGTCGATCCTGCAGACCGACCTCAGAGTGGACGAGCCCGACGTCATCGACTCCCTCGACGCGCTGGCAGCACGCACAGTCACCCTCGCCGGCGGACGGTTGCGCTGATGGCCTGCGATCCCTCCTGTTCACCTGACCCTGACACGATGAGGGCATGACGACGTCCATGAGTCAGGACACCGAGCGCGGCACAGGGCGCGACACCACACTCGATCTCGAGCAGACCGACGGATCGATCGAAGCCACCGCTGCGGCAGCCGAGGTCGCCGCCGCGGCGAACTTCATCAACGAGGTCTCCATCGTGAGCGCCTCCGCGACCGAGACCCGCGCCTCCCAGCCACGAGCCACCAACGGGCGATTCGTCGGTAGCGGCACCACCCCCGAGGAGGAGCCCGACGGGCTGCCCGCCGACCGGTTCCTCGACCGCGAGATCTCCTGGCTGCAGTTCAACGAACGCGTCCTCCAGCTCGCCGCTGACGAGAACGTCCCCCTGCTGGAGCGGGCTCGCTTCCTCGCGATCTTCACGTCCAACCTCGACGAGTTCTTCATGGTGCGCGTCGCCGGTCTCAAGCGCCGCATCGCCACTGGGCTCGCCGTCCGCTCGGCCTCAGGGCTGGAGCCACGCGAGGTCCTCGAACAGATCTCGATCGTCAGTCACGAGCTCCTCGACATGCAGGCCCGGGTCTATGACGACCTCGTGCAGCCCGGCCTCGAGGAAGCCGGCATCCAGATCGTCCGCTGGGACGAGCTGTCCGAAGACGAACAGGTCAGCCTCGGCCAGCTCTTCACCGACCGCGTCTTCCCCGTCCTCACCCCGCTCGCCGTCGACCCGGCGCACCCCTTCCCCTACATCTCCGGGCTCTCACTCAACCTCGCAGTGCTGCTCGTCAACCCCAAGACCGGCAAGGAACACTTCGCGCGCGTCAAGGTGCCGCCGCTGCTCCCCCGCCTGCTGCGGGTGGGCGAGACCGGAGCCTCTGCCGACATCTATGACGTGCGGTTCGTGCCGCTCGAGGACGTCATGGCGGCCAACCTCGACCAGCTCTTCCCTGGCATGGAGGTGCACGAGCACTACACCTTCCGGGTCACCCGCAACGAGGACCTCGAGGTCGAGGAGGACGACGCCGAGAACCTCCTCGCAGCGCTCGAGAAGGAGCTGACACGGCGCCGCTTCGGCCCGCCCGTCCGCCTCGAGGTCGACCGCGAGATGGACGACCACGTCATGGACCTCCTCGTGCGCGAGCTCGGGGTCACGGCGGCCGAGGTCTATCGCCTCCCCGCGCCCCTGGACCTGCGCGGGCTCAACATCATCGCCGACCTCGAGCGTTCGGACCTGCACTACCCGGCGTTCACCTCGCGCACCAACAGCGACCTCGCGCCGACAGAGAGCGCCAAGGCCCGCGAGATCTTCGCGAGCATCCGCAAGCAGGACGTCCTGCTCCAGCACCCCTACGACTCGTTCTCGACGTCGGTGCAGGCCTTCATCGAACAGGCCGCCGCCGACCCCAACGTGCTGGCGATCAAGCAGACCCTCTATCGCACCAGCGGCGACTCCCCCATCATCGATGCCCTCATCGACGCCGCTGACAGCGGCAAACAGGTCCTCGCGGTGGTCGAGATCAAGGCCCGCTTCGACGAGCAGAACAACATCTCCTGGGCCCGCAAGCTCGAGCGCGCCGGCGTGCATGTCGTCTACGGCATCGTCGGGCTCAAGACCCACTGCAAGCTCAGCCTCGTCGTCCGGCAGGAGGAGGACGGGTTGCGTCGCTACTGCCACATCGGCACCGGCAACTACAACCCCAAGACCGCCCGCCTCTATGAGGACTACGGCCTGCTCACCTGCGACCCGCAGGTCGGTGAGGACCTCTCCCGCCTGTTCAACCAGCTCTCGGGCATCGCGCCGCGCAGCAAGTTCAAGCGACTCCTCGTGGCGCCACGCTCCGTGCGCACCGGTCTCCTTGAACGCATCGACGCCCAGATCGAACGCGAGGAGGCCGAAGCCGCTACCGGCTACATCGGCTTCAAGATGAACTCCATCGTCGACGAGCAGATCATCGACGCGCTCTATCGCGCGTCCCAGGCCGGAGTGAAGGTCGACGTCTGGGTGCGGGGCATCTGCTCCCTGCGACCTGGCGTCGAGGGCCTGTCCGAGAACATCACCGTCCACTCCAACCTGGGCCGCTTCCTCGAGCACTCGCGCGTGTTCTTGTTCGGGACCGGCGACGACGTGGAGGCCTGGATCGGCAGCGCCGACATGATGCACCGCAACCTTGATCGACGGGTTGAGTGCCTCGTGCGCCTGGAGGATCCACGCCACCTCGCCGACCTCACCTCCTTGATGAAAAAGGGCATGAGCGGCGAGTACTCGCATTGGGCCCTCGCGAGTGACGGACGGTGGAGCCGGCGCAACCTCGACGCCGACGGCGCCCTCCTCCCCGACATCCAGGCGGGCCTCATCGAGATGCACGCGAAGCGTCGACGCAAGGCCCGACGGCGCTGAGCACCCAGACGAACACCCCGACCATCCCTGCGGCAGGCACGCTGCCGTGGCGGGTGCGCAAGGCAGTGCTCGAGGTCGCGCTCGTGCACCGGCCGCGCTACGACGACTGGTCCTGGGCCAAGGGCAAGCTCGACCCGGGCGAGGATTGGATCACCGCCGCCGCCCGGGAAACCCTCGAGGAGACCGGTTTGCAGGTGCGGCTCGGGCGACCCCTGCCCGAGGCCCGCTATCTCATGCTCACCAAGTCGGGCGAGCCCAGCGAGAAGGTCGTGCGCTACTGGGCCTCCACGGTCACGGGCGGGACCGGTGTCCTGGAGAACGAGATCGACGCCGTCGAGTGGCTCGATGTCGTCGAGGCCAACATTCGCCTCGACTACGCGCACGACCGTGAGCAGTTGCGTGCCCTCGTCCGCGCGCACGGCGACAGTGCGCTGGAGACCTGGCCACTGGTCATCGTCCGTCACGCCAAGGCCGTCGCCCGCTCGGACTGGAAGGGCGACGACCGCGAGCGCCCGCTCGAGGTGCGCGGACGAGAACGCGCCGATGCCCTCATTCCGGTGCTCACGGCATACGGAATATCCCGCATTCTCACGTCACCGTCCGCGCGTTGTCTCGACACGATTTCTCCGTATGCCGTGTTGTCCGAGATCGCCCCCCACGTCAAGAAGGGTCTGTCGGAGGAAGGGCACGAGGCCAAGCCTGACAAGGCAGTCGAACATCTTGAGGCGCTGCTCCAGAGCGGCGAACCGGCAGCGATCTGCTCGCACGGTCCGGTGATGGGCACTGTGCTCGCTGCGCTGGGCTCGCGTCTGGACCTCACCGGCGAGAGTTCGGTCGAGACGCTTGAGCACTTTGTCCAAGCGCGCGATCAGAACCTCGGCAAGGGTGAGGCGCTCGTGTGCCACGTCGCCGGGGTTGGCGCGAAGGCCCGCATCGTCGCCGTCGAGCGTCACCTCCCCTGAGTCACTGTCCGCTTGAACAACGCGCAAGGCAATGGCCGAGCAGCGTTCACGCCGCGTTCACCCACCGAGGCCCGATCGGTCACTGAGCGTCCCTACCTTCGCAGTTGTCGGGCCTCACAGTTGAGGCGTGCCCGGCTCCCTTGATTTCCTTGTGAGAGGTACACACTGTGAAGATTCAGCGTCTCGGCGCGATGGCGTCTCTCGCCCTCGTGGGTTCGATCGCCCTGGCCGGTTGCGGCTCCGACAACAACACCGGCACTGACGCGGGAGACAGCACTGCGTCGTCCACCGGTGCCACCGGTGCCACCGGTGCCACCGGTGCCGCCGGCTCCGGGGACTGCTTCGACGGCACCCTCAACGCCGAGGGCTCCTCCGCCCAGAAAAACGCGTTCGAGGAGGTCGGCACCAAGTTCACGGAGAAGTGCTCCGGCGCCACCGTGAACTACAACCCGTCCGGCTCCGGCGCGGGCATCAAGCAGTTCATCGCCGGCCAGGTCGACTTCGCCGGCTCCGACTCGGCCCTCAAGACCGTCGAGAAGGACGGCAAGATCGAGGCCGATGAGGCCGCCACCGCGTGCGGCTCCCCCGCCTGGAACCTCCCCATGGTCACCGGCCCGATCGCCGTGGCCTACAACGTCAAGGGCGTCGACAAGCTCGTCCTCACGCCGACCGTCACGGCCGACATCTTCCAGGGCAAGATCACCACCTGGAACGACCCGAAGATCGCCGCGCTCAACTCCGGAGCCACCCTTCCGGCCACCACCATCAAAGTCTTCTTCCGCTCCGACGAGTCGGGCACGACCGAGAACTTCACCAAGTACCTCAAGGCTGCAGCCGGGGCCAGCTGGCCGGGCGAACCCGCCAAGACGTGGGACGGCAAGGGCGAAGGCAAGGCCAAGTCCGCCGGCGTCGCCGAGGGCGTCAAGAGCACCGACGGTGGCATTTCCTACGTCGAGTGGAGCTACGCCAAGGACAACAACCTCGGTGTTGCCGCAATCGACAACGGTGCTGGCGCCGTTGAGCTCAGCAGCGAGTCGGTCGGCAAGGCCGTCGCCACCGCGAAGCAGACGGGCACGGGCAACGACCTCGCCCTCAAACTCGACTACGCCACGAAGGAAGCCGGGGCCTACCCGATCAACCTCGTGACCTACGAGATCGTCTGCTCCAAGGGCAAGGACGCTGCAAAGCAGAAGAACATCAAGGCGTTCCTCACGTACTTCGGCTCGCAAGAGGCCCAGAAGGCCATCGAGGAGATCGGCTACGCGCCGCTACCCGCCGAGGTCCAGACCAAGGTCGAGGCCGCAATCGACGCGATCTCCTGATCGAGTCCTTCCGGACAGCATGACCACCACGCTCAGAGATGGGGCGGGGCCGGACCGGCCTCGCCCCTTCAGCCCTTCCCCAAGATCTTGAGAGGACCCGACCTCGTGCCCACGATCACCGGCCGTAGTGCGGTCGACGAACTCCCCAGCGCGGACGGCCAACCGCCGCTCAACGCCGACACGGCAGGCACCGGTCGACTCGGGGACCGCATCTTTGGCGGACTCGCCACGGGATCCGGCATCTTCGTCATCGCGCTCGTCACGCTGGTGGGCGTCTTCCTCGTCATCCAGGCCGTGCCCTCGCTGCTCAACAACGAGGCAAACTTCCTCACCTCCCGTGAGTGGGTCGCCGCCGGCGAGCACCCGCGCTTCGGAATCGTGGACCTCCTGTGGGCCACGATCGTCACCTCGCTCGTCGAGATGCTCATCGCCGTGCCGCTCGGCGTGGCGGTGGCCCTCTTCATCACGCAGTACGCCCCCACCTGGCTGAGCAAGCCGGCCGCTGCGCTCGTCGACCTCCTCGCCGCAGTCCCCTCGATCGTCTACGGACTCTGGGGCCTCGTTGTTGCCGGACAATATTTCGAGCCGGTCGCCAACCTCATCGACAGGGTCTTGGGCTGGTTGCCCTTCTTCGAGTTCACGGGCACACCGAGCGCCAAGAGCACTCTGGCCTTCGCCGGCATCATCCTCGCGATCATGATCCTGCCGATCGTCACGGCCATCTCCCGCGAAGTCTTCGCGCAGGTGCCGACGGCCCACAAGGAGGGCGCGCTCGCTCTCGGTGCCACGAAATGGGAGATGATCCGCGTCGCCGTTCTCCCCTTTGGCCAGCCGGGCATCATCTCGGCAGCCATGCTCGGGCTCGGGCGCGCCCTCGGTGAGACCCTGGCCGTGACCCTGTTGCTGTCCGCCCTCAACAGCTCGGACGCGTTCTCGTTCTCCATCTTCGGTGGTGGCGAGACGTTTGCCTCGCGCATCGCCAACGACGCTGGCGAGTTCGACTCGGCGCAAAAGACCGGTGCCTACATCGCGGCCGGTCTCGTCCTCTTCATTCTCACCTTCGTCGTCAACGCGGCCGCCCGCGTCGTCATCGAGCGTCGAAAGGCCTTCAGCGAATGAGCACGCTCAGCACCGTCGAGGAGTCCCCACTCCTCACGACGTCCGTCGCCAGAGATGACTTCGGCGGCAAGTCCGGAGGTCGCGCCTTCAGGGACCAGCTCGCCCGAGCCCTCATGTGGGCTGCGTTCCTCATCGCCCTCGCCCCCCTCGTGTGGATTCTGGGCTCCACCCTCGTCAAGGGCGGGCACATGCTGCTCGACATGGACTGGTGGACCAAGTCCCAGTCGGGGATCACCGCTCGTCGTGAGGGGGGCGGAGCGGTCCACGCCATCCAGGGGACGCTCATCCAGGCAGCCGTCACGGCCGCCATCTCCATCCCGATCGGCGTCCTCACGGCGGTCTATCTCGTCGAGTACGGCCGCGGCAGACTCGCCAGGGCGGTGTCATTCATGGTCGACATTCTCACCGGCATTCCCTCGATCGTCGCGGCGCTGTTCGTCTACTCCCTGTGGGTGACGACGTTCGGCTTCATGCGGGTCGGCTTCGCCGTCTGTCTGGCGCTGACCATGCTCATGATCCCAACGGTCGTGCGCTCCACCGAGGAGATGCTCAAGCTCGTCCCGAACGAGCTGCGCGAGGCGTCCTACGCCCTGGGCGTGCCCAAGTGGAAGACGATTATGAAGATCGTCATCCCGACGTCCTTCTCGGGCATCGTGACCGGCATCCTGCTCGGTCTGGCGCGCGTCATGGGTGAGACGGCCCCGTTGATCATCCTCGGCCCCTACACCGCGGTCATCGCCACCAACCTCTTCAGTGGATTCATGCCCACCCTGCCGACGATGATCTTCCAGAACTACGGCGAGAGCCTTCAACCGTCGGTCGACCGGGTCTGGGGCGCCGCCCTCACCCTCATCCTCATCGTCTTCCTGCTGAACATCGCTGGCCGCCTGATCGGCCGGTTCAGCAAGGTGACGAACTGACTGCGCCGAGCACACGGCATACCCCCAGAATTTCGGAACGAAAGAGAAACGGCATCTCATGGCCAAGCGCATTGACGTCAAGGACCTCGACATCTACTACGGCGACTTCAAAGCCGTCGAAGGGGTGACGCTCACCGTCGAACCCCGCTCCGTCACCGCCTTCATCGGCCCGTCCGGCTGCGGCAAGTCCACGGTGCTGCGAACGCTCAACCGGATGCACGAGGTGATCCCCGGCGGTCGTGTCGACGGCAAGGTCACGCTCGATGATCAGGACCTGTATGCCTCGTCGATGGACCCCGTGGCGGTGCGGCGCACCGTCGGCATGGTCTTCCAGCGGCCCAACCCGTTCCCGACGATGTCGATCCGCGACAACGTGGCCGCGGGCCTCAAGCTCAACGGCGTCAAGAACAAGAAGAAGCTCGAGGAGGTCGTCGAGCAGTCGCTCAGAAGTGCCAACCTCTGGAACGAGGTCAAGGACCGCCTCGACAAGCCCGGCGCCGGGTTGTCGGGAGGCCAGCAACAACGGCTGTGCATCGCCCGCGCCATCGCCGTCGACCCGCAGGTGCTCCTCATGGACGAGCCGTGCTCGGCACTCGACCCGATTTCGACACTGGCCATCGAGGACCTGATCAACGACCTCAAGAGCCAGTACACCGTCGTCATCGTTACGCACAACATGCAGCAGGCGGCGCGCGTCTCCGACCAGACCGCGTTCTTCAACCTCAAGGCGACTGGCCAGCCGGGCCGTCTGGTCGAGGTCGCCGACACGCAGAGGATCTTCAGCAACCCCAGCGAGAAGGCCACCGAGGACTACATCTCGGGCCGCTTCGGCTGAGACGTCCGGCCCCGCGCCGTGCCCCGTGCGCCGTGCCCCGTGCCCCGTGCCGCGTGCCGCGTGCCCCGACTTATTGCCCACATTTCACCGAGATGGGGGTGAAATTCGACATGTTCGGGGGACTGTGGGCAAGAAGACGATGGGCCGAAGGCGGGCGTCGGGGCCTTGGCCGGGCATCCACAGGGTCGTCTGGACCGTCGAGGTCATCCACAGATCCGGCTGTGCGTCCTCGCGACAGGCGAGGAGTACCAACGATCGTCAGATGGTCACCTTCGAGCAGCTCCCGCAACCCTTTCACCGAGCCGAGTCCCTCCGGGTCGGTCTCAGCGACCGGCGTATCGAGCGCGCGATCGAGCGCGGTGAACTGATCCGGGTGGCCCATGGCCTGTATGCCGTGAGCTCGATCTGGTCCTCGCTCGTACCGTGGGTGCGCCACGAGAGGTTGTGTGAGGCAGCCGTTCGCCTCACGCCCGACGCCATCGTGAGCCACCTCAGCGACGCGGTGCTCCTGGGACTTCCCCACCCGGCCTACGAGCCGAAGAAAGTGACCATGACGGTGCTGGATGATGTCCGCACGAGCCGGTCCGACAGTTGGCGCACCTTCCACCGCGGAGAGACCCCACCCGGGCACATTCTGATCCTGGCCGGTCGCCCGCGCCTCATTCCTGCCCGCACCGTCATCGACTGCTGTCGCGAACTCCACCCGCGCGATGCCCTCGCGGTGATGGATGGCGCCCTGAGAGTGGGCCAAGTGACAGGGCAAGGGTTGAGGGACATGAGACGTCACCAGAGCCAGTGGCCGGGGGTGCGGGGCGCGGATCTGGCGATGGCGCTCACTGATCCTCGGCGCGAGAACTGGTTCGAGTCGATCTCGGCCTGGGCCCTCAACCACCACGGCGTGCCGCCCCACGTGCCACAGGTGAACGTCCTGACGGCATCGGGGCGCTTCGTTGGGAGAGTTGATGCCTTGTGGCCGGAGCTGGGCATCGTCGGAGAGGCAGATGGTGCGGGCAAGTACACCCTGGACCCCAACGGTGATCGGGCCGAGGATGAGGGCGCCGCCACGTCGCTGGCTCTTCGTGCCGAACGAATCCGCGAGAACCGGTTCCACGACCTCGGACTCGACGTCTTCCGGTGGGGGCCTCGAGACGCACTGGCCGGCGCGCCGTTGGCCGAGCGCTTCGAGGCAGCGCTGGGCCGTGCCGACCCGGCACGGGTCACGGCACGATTCGTCTGCTCGTGCTGCCGCAGCCCCCTGACTGATTGCCCACAGTCCACCGGCGAGGCCCGATTTGTCGCCTGATCCGGTGGATTCTGGGCAATAAGTCGGAGTGGGAAGTCAGTGGGTGATGAGCCTGAGGAGCAGGTAGGAGCCTGCCGCCACGATCCCGGCCCCGGGGAAGGTGAAAATCCAGGCCCCGACGATGTTCTTGGCCACGCCCCAGCGCACTGCCTTGAGGGACTTGGTCGAGCCGACACCCATGATCGCCGAGGTGATCGCGTGCGTCGTCGAGATCGGGGCACCCGTGGCGGTGGCGACATAGAGCACGGCAGCAGCTGTCGTCTCCGCCGCGAAACCCTGGGGCGGGTCGAGGTGGATGATGCGGCGGCCGAGCGTGCGCATGATGCGCCACCCACCGGCATACGTGCCCGCAGAGATGACCAGAGCACTCGCGACCAGAACCCAGAGCGGGATGCTGTCATCCCCGACGGTGTGGAAGCCACCGACGGTCAGCGCCAGGACAACGACACCGGCCGTCTTGGCGGCGTCCTGCATGCCGTGCCCGAAGGCCATGGCGGCCGCCGACACGGTTTGCGCATAGCGGAAGTTGCGGCTGATCTTGCCTGGTTGCCCGTTGCGGAAGAGCCAGAGAATGGCCGTCATCACCAGATAGCCGAGGATGAGTCCCACGACCGGCGAGGCGACCATCGGGATGATGACCTTCTCGAACACGGCGGTCCAGTGAACCGTCGACGAGGCGGCGATGGCCGCACCGCCGAGTCCACCGATGAGGGCGTGGGACGAGGACGAGGGCAGGCCAAACCACCAGGTCAGGAGGTTCCAGGCAATGGCCCCGATGAGTCCGGCCGCACAAATGGTCAGACCGACCTTGCCAGCGGGCGCGTCGATGATGCCGCTGCCCACGGTCTTGGCGACTTTGGTGCCCAGGAAGGCGCCGAAGAGGTTGGCCACTGCGGCCATGCCCAGCGCGATGCGAGGCGTCAGCGCACGCGTCGACACCGACGTCGCGATGGCGTTGGCCGCGTCGTGAAAGCCGTTGGTGTAGTTGAAGCCCATCGCCAGGGCGACGACGAGGGCCACCGGGATCCAGGTGTCCACAGTGGTCAGGACTCCTTGACGGCGATGCCCTCGACCTTGTGGGCCACGGTCTCGAACGCATCGGCGGCGGCCTCGAGCTCGTCGATGAGCTCCTTGTGCTTCATCACGGTGATGGGGTCTGCGCCATCGTTGAAGAGCTTGGCGAGCATGCGGCGGTAGGCCTTGTCGGCGGAGTTCTCGAGACGGTTGATCTCGATCCAGTAGTCGCTGAGGTCCTTCATCGAGCGCAGCTTGGGCATGGCCTCAACCGTGAGGTCAGCCATCCGCGAGAGGATGTCGATCTGCTTGGTGACGCCCTTGGGGAGGTCATCGATCTGGTAGAGCGCCACCAGATCAGCGGCTGCCTCCATGTGGTCGACACAGTCGTCGAGGGCGCTGGCCAGACCGTGGATGTCCTCACGGTCGAACGGCGTGATGAACGAGGAGTTCACCTTGCGCAGCAGAGCATGGGTGGCCTCGTCGGCAGACGTCTCGATCTCGCCCATACGGTCCGCGATGGCTTCGCGCTCCGCCTGGGTACGGGCTCCGAGAAGTGCGGTGAGTTGCTCCGCGCCCAAAATGAGGTGATCGGCAGAGTTGGAGAAGAGTTCGTAGAACCCGTTGTCCTTGGGAGTGAGGCTAAAGCCCACCGGTTCGCTCCGAACGGCTCGAGGTGCAGTGACGCTGACAAGGCTACGGCCTGTTTGTCCTCGAGACGACATCGGCGACATTCCCGCAGCGAGGCCCGCGAGTCGCTGCGAGGAGGAGTGGTGCCGGACCGGGAGCACCTCTCGGCGCTAGGCCGCTCGTAGCGGCTGAAATTGGGACCCGGGGCTGCCGCGATCCGGCACCACCACAAGAGCCTAACGCCGCGAATGTCGTGTCGTGTTCCCGAACGTCCTTCCAGATTTTGTGGGTATGCCGGGTGGCTCAGTCGAGTTCGTCAACGCGCCACAGTGTGGCGCTGGCAAGGAGGTCCTCGCCGGTCCGTTGCATCGCGGCAGCGCTGCTGGTCAGAGCCTGCGCCGTGGCGGGGTCGGTCGCGTCGCGGTCATGGGCGAGTTCGGCGCGTCCAGCTGCAATGACGGCGGCGAAGGCTGCGGCACGCTCGAGAGCCACGGCCAGGTCGCCGGAGAAGACGCCGGTGAGGATCTCGTCGGCAAGCGCCTTGACCTCCTCCGGGCCGGGGGGTTCGGCCATGCCGGCCACTACATGGGCCACATCGGTGAACCGCATCCCCGCGGCATACTGACGGCTTGCTTCGACGGGCTGGCGACGCACCCACTCCCTCAGGGCATAGAGACGCCACAGGGTCCCGGGCAGGCTGCGCGCCGGGCGCGCAGCCCACAGGTCCGCGACGGTGGAGAGGCCGAGGTCGTCGACGAGCGCGACCAAGCGGGCAGTGACCTCGGGGTCGTGGACGGCGCGTCCGGTCCCGACGAGGACGGCTGCCGTCTGGTGGGCAATCTCGGTGATCTCGGCCGGGCCGGGCAGGGAGCCCCCGTGGGCCTCGAGCGCGTTGGGTCCGAACGCGACAGGGCGCCGTGGGACGTTGCGGCCGCTGTCTGTCACCGCTCCATCTTGCACGTATTTTGGGACACATGACTGACGCCGCCGAGACCGCTGCCCCTCAGGCCTACGAGACCTTGCTGTGGGAGGTGTCGGACGACGGCATCCTCACCCTGTCCCTGAACCGCCCGGACGCCCTCAACGCGTTCACGGTGACCATGGCGCGCGAGTTGGAGCACGCCTTCCGGCGGGTCAACCAGGACGACTCCGTGGCAGCAGTTGTGGTGACGGGGTCGGGACGGGCGTTCTGCGCCGGGATGGACCTGTCCCGCGAGGGCAACGTCTTTGGGCTGGACGAGACGCTGTCGCCGACCCTGACGGACATGCATGAGCGGCTGGACTCCCCCCAGATCGAGGAGGGGGTGCGTGACACCGGTGGTCGCGTGTCACTCGCCATCTACGACTGCACCAAGCCCGTCATCGCCGCGATCAATGGCCCAGCGGTTGGCATCGGCGCGACCATGACGCTGCCCATGGATGTGCGGCTCGCGTCGACATCAGCGCGGATCGGGTTCGTCTTCGGTCGCCTCGGCATCGTGCCGGAGGCCTGCTCGTCATGGTTCCTGCCTCGACTCGTCGGCATCTCGCGAGCCCTGGAATGGACGTATGCCGCCGACATCCTCTCCCCCGCCGAGGCTCTGGAGGGCGGCTTGGTCCGCTCGGTGGTGGAGCCCGAAGCGTTGTTGGACACGGCATACGAGTTGGCTCGTCGGTTTGTCGCCGGACGTTCGAGAGTCGCGACGGCACTGACGCGACAGCTGATGTGGCGCAACTCCGCGCAGCCGCACCCGCTCGAGGCGCACCGTGTCGACTCGCTCGCGATGTGGGCGACGAGCGTGGGCGACGGCAAGGAGGGCGTGGCGGCGTTCAAGGAGAAGAGGGCGCCGAAGTTCACGTCGTCGGCTTGCGCCGACCTTCCGGGCTGGGTTCCGTGGGACTGAGCCGGTTCGTCGAAGCGCAAAATGCGACCGGGACGTATGCCGCCGCGCTGGCTGAGCTGCGTCGTGGCCGCAAGACGACCCACTGGATGTGGTTCATCTTCCCGCAGATCTCTGGACTCGGACGGAGCGAGATGGCACAGCGGTATGCCGTGGCTGACCTTGCGGAGGCACATGCGTATCTGGCTGATCCGGTTCTCGGACAACGGTTACGGCAGTGCTGCGAGGTTCTGGCGGAGCTCACCGTTTCGGATGCTCAGTCGGTGTTCGGTGGCATCGACGCGGTGAAACTACGGTCGTCGATGACGCTGTTCGCGCTGGCAGCGGAGGACGACGACCTCAGCCGGTCCCTGTGCATGAGAGTCCTGGAGAAGTACTTTGACGGAGCGCAGGATCCGGCAACGCTGCAGCTCCTCCGCCGTGACCACCACTGATCACCGCCGGGTCAGGACTTTGCCAGCTCGTGGTTGGCCATGAGCGCGACCAGGTCATAGACCACTGTCGCGGCCGCCACCGTGGTGATCTCGGCGTGATCGTAGGCCGGGGCAACCTCGACCACGTCCGCTCCGACGATGTTGAGGCCGTTGAGGTTGCGCAGCAGGGCCAGGAGCTCTCGACTCTGCAGACCTCCCGCCTCCGGCGTTCCCGTGCCGGGGGCGAAAGCAGGGTCGAGGACGTCGATGTCGATCGACAGGTAGACCGGGGTGTCTCCGACCCGATCCCGCACCTGCTGGACTGCACCCTCGATGCCGATCCGGTCCAGGTCGCTGGTGCGGATCGCCTTGAACCCGAAGTCGGCGTCCTCCTTGAGGTCGATGCGGTCATAGATCGGGCCGCGGACGCCGAGGTGGATGGAGTGGTCCTCGGCGAGCAGGCCCTCCTCGAAGGCCCGACGGAGCACCGTGCCGTGCGTGACGGGGGCGTTGAAGTAGGTGTCCCACGTGTCGAGGTGGGCGTCGAAGTGGACCATGGCCACGGGGCCGTGCTGTCGCACGACAGATCTGAGCATGGGGAGCGCGATCGTGTGGTCACCGCCCACGGCAATCACCCGGCGGTCGCCGCTGCCGCCCTGCACGAGGTGGGCGTGCGCTTCGATCTGGTCAACGGCCTCGGAAATGCTGAAGGGAGTGCAGGCGACATCGCCGGCGTCGACGACCTGAACCCGCTGGAACGGCGCGACGTCCAGCTCGACGTGGAAGGCGGGACGCAAGTGACGAGAGGACTTGCGCACCTCCATGGGCCCGAACCGGGCGCCGGGACGGAAGGACGTGCCGCCGTCAAAGGGGACGCCCAGAATGGCGATGTCGTAGTCGCTCACCGCGTGGATCTCGGGGATCCGGGCAAAGGTGGACGACCCGGCATACCGCGGCACCTCGGTGCCACTCACGGGTCCAACCGGGTTGGATGTGGGCGTGCTCATGACTTGACCTCCAGGATGGGGTTGGCGGCTGCGCGGACGTCCTTCGAGTGGTCGCGCGATGCATCGGACAGGGAACGGCCCGCGGTCTCGACACCCCAGGCGAGGGTGACGGCGAGCCCGATGAACGAGATGAGAGAGCCGGCGATCAACACCCAGTTGACGCCCCGCTCGAGGGCGAAAGGCATGAGATAGACGGCCACTGCTGCGCCGATCCTGCTGGCCGCTGTCCCGATGCCGACGGCGGTGGCTCGCACCTCGGTGGGGAACAGCTCGTTGGGATAGACGATCTCGAGGAAGTTCGACGCCCCGGAGAGCAGGGCGAAGGCGCAGACGGCACCGAAGACGAGCACGAACGGCAGTCCGGGGATGAGGCCCGCCACGCCCCAGATGACGCCGATGCCGAGGAAGGTGTAGATGAGCAGTGCCTTGCGACCGATCTTTTCCACGAGGTAGAGACCCGGGATACCACCGGCCACGAAGAGCGCCGCGAGGAACACCTCGGCGCCGTTGCCCTGGAGCCCGACCTTCTCGAGGATGTCGAAGGAGAACGAGTAGATCGACAGCAGCGGGATGACCTGGCACATCCAGAAGAGGCTCACGAACACGGTCCGGCTGAGGTAGGGACGCTTGAAGACCGAGGTGAAGGTTGCCTTGACGTCCGGCTCGGGCTCCCCGAGGTCCGCTACGCCATAATCCGGCCCGAAGACCTGTTTGATGGCTGCGTCCGCCTCCTCGATCCGTCCCTTGTTCACGAGCCACCGGGGGGACTCCGGCGTCCCGAGTCGCAGGAACAGGGTGACGAGGGCGAAGACCGCGGCACTGGACAGCATCCAACGCCAGGCGTCGTCACCGGCGAAGCGGGTGCAGATGATCGCGACGATGGGGGCCACGGTGGCGCCGACCGCCCAGACGACGAAGGTCGCACCGAGCATTCGACCTCGGTACTTGGACGGCAGGTATTCCGCCAAGAGGGAGGTGGCGATCGGGTAGTCGGCACCGATCGCCATTCCGATGAGGAAGCGCAGGACCACCAGGTGCCACACCTCGGTGGCGAAGAAGCAGAGGATCGAGAACAGCGCAAGGGCCAGGAGGTCGAGGATGTACATCATGTGCCGACCCACCCGGTCAGTCACCCACCCGAACAACCCGCCGCCCACAAAGATCCCCACGAGAACCGCCGCGGCAATGAGTCCCTTGTCCGAGGCCGTGACCTCGAAGGCCGTTCCCATCGATGCCCAGGTGAAGCCAATGATGGCGATGGCGAACCCGTCGATGAAGGGCCCACCTGACGAATAGAGGGTGAGCTTTTTGTGGAACGACGTCAGGGGTGCGTCGTCGATGAGTCCAGTGGTTGCGGACATGTGGTGCTCCTTGGCGCAGGCGCGGGTGCAGGCCGTGGGATCGGTCGGGCGCTTTCTCAGAGCGTGCCCCTCGCCCCCGCCAACCGGAAGGGCCCAACTGCTCGAAGCTCAATCAGTGTCTTGAGCAATCGCACAAGCATCTTGTGGCGAAGGTTCATCAGCGCGGTACGGTTCGCTCGTGGGCATCACGATCGGCGAGCTGCTCTCCACCCCGCACCTGCGGCTTCGGCTGCACTCCGGCGCGGCCGGCGTGGAGCGAGAGGTGCAGTGGACGCACACATCGGACCTGCCAGAGCCCTGGCAGTGGCTTGACGGGGGCGAGTTGCTCATGACCAACGGCATGTCGTTCCCCGCGACCGCAGAGGGCCAGGAGCGGCTGCTCGCAGAGCTCGCCCGGGTCGGGGCCAGCGGCTTGGCCATCGGCGAGGAGATGTACTGCCCACCCCTCACCGAGGCCTTCACGCGAGCCAGCGAACGGCTCGGACTCCCCGTGCTGTGGATTCGCTACCCCCTGCCGTTCATCGCCATCTCGCGGGCGGTCGCGGAGGCGACGCTGCTCGAACAGTCCCAGCGCCTCATGCGCACTGCACGCATCTACGACGCCATCCGACACACGGCCACGGACGGCTCCGAGCGATCGAGAATCGCCGCGGCCCTCACCCGCGAGCTCAGTTCGAGCGTGCTGGTCTGCGATCGTGCCAGCGGCGAGGCCTACTACCCCAAAGACCCCCCCGTGGCACCCGAAGTGGCGCGGGCAGTGCGGCGCGCGGACGACGGCTCCCTCATCGCCGGCGCCAGGTCGGTGGCACTCGAGGCGGCGGGCCGCGAGGTGTTGGTGCTCGACGTCCCAACGCACGACGACGCCGCTCTCGCGGTGGTGAGGGACGACACCACCGCGCTGGATGGCATCCTGCTGCAGCACGCCGCAACAGTCGTCGCGCTCGAGCTGTCCCAGACTCGACTGACCCTCGAGCATCGACGTCGCTCGGGCGCCGAGCTCATGGCCCAACTCCTCGATGGGCGGGCCGAAACGAGGGCAGCTCGGCGCCAGCTGTCCGCGGTTGCGCTGCATCCCGCACACAGCGTGGTCATCTCGGTGTCGGACGAGCAGGAGTCACGTGTCAGGGAGCTGCACGTCGCGTTGTGGCGTGGGGAGATCCCGCACATCCTGGCGGTCCGATCAGGAGTCGCCCATGTTCTGGCCCCAGCGACGCACGATGCGACGGCAACCCTCGTCGCGGCCCTGGGACCGACCGGCAGGGCCGGCGTCAGTGCGCCGCTCGGCACGCCAACGCGAGCGTCCGAGGCAGGCCGCGAAGCCGTCTGGGCGCTGGGGATGGCGGGCCGGTCCGGCACCCGGCTCGCTCGCTATGGCGAGTCCTCGGTGTGGACGGGGTTCGGGGACATCGACGAGGCAGCCGCACTGGTCGAGCAGCACCTCAGACCCCTGCTGACCCACGACGAGCAGCACCAGTCGAACCTCGTCTCCACTCTGGAGGCCTTCCTGACCCACCAACGGTCCTGGCAGAAGACGGCCGTCGCGTTGCAGGTCCACCGCCAGACCGTGCTCTATCGCATTCGCCGGATCGAGGAGCTCACCGGTCGGGATGTTTCGCAGACCTCAGACCTTGCCTTGCTGTGGATGGCCCTGCAGGCCCGCGACCTCACGACTGGACGCGGTCAGCCCACAGGGACGGGCACCCAAGCCGATAAAAGGAGCACCTGAGCCCTCGGGACAAACACTCGGCGGCGCCGCCGGTACCCTGTTCCCCGGCGGTCATGGTTGCGCGGAACTCCTCAGGCAGTCCCAAGAGGGGAACCGACTCGCGTCCTGGCCCCAGGGCCTCTAGCTCAATGGTTAGAGCTGCGGACTTTTAATCCGTAGGTTGTGGGTTCGAGTCCCACGGGGCCCACCAAGCATCACCGCAGGTCAGACGGTTTCTCGGTCGGGATTGAGAGGACCGATGGACGGCCGAAGGTCGGATTTGGTGCAGTTGGCGGTGCAATTGAGAGACTCCCTTCTCCAACCTGTGTCCCGCATTCCGTCGCCTCGCGAGGTGTGCTTGATCGTGACGACGTCAGCTCCGTAGTCGCCCAAAATCTCCGCGGTCAGCTGCCCAGCAAGGATGGTGGAGAGGTCCAGGACGCGCAGTCCGGGGAGCGGCCCGGCGGGGGCCTGGTTGCTCACGCGTCGTCCTTCGCCGCGACTCCGCGACGCAGGTACTGTCCACGAGGCTCACCCACGACCTTGCCCTCGTTGAGGACGCGCATGCCGCGCACCCACGTGTCCGTGACCCTCGCGCTCAGCTCGAAACCCTCGAAGGGGGTGTACTCCTGCGTGGACTCCGAGGCCTCAGCATGGATGGTCCACGAGCTTGCGGGGTCCACCAGACAGAGGTCCGCGTCGTAGCCCACGGCGATCCTTCCCTTGGTGGCTCCGAGGCCGTAACGCTCAGCCGGGTTGAGCGAAGTGAGCTGGGCGATACGGCGGTAGGACAGGCCTCGACGGGTGCCCTCGCTGACCAGTGCCGGCAGCAGGTACTCGGCGCCTCCGAACCCGGACTTGGCCTGGAAGATGTCGTCGGGGTCATCGCCGAACTTCATCTCCTCCTTACAGCAGGCGTGGTCACTGACCACCCAGTCGATGTTGCCCGCGAGCAGGTGCTCCCAGAGGCTTTCGACGTCCTCTCGCGGACGCAGGGGTGGGTTCACCTTCCCTCCCAGACCCGACGCGGTACCGATGTCTGCCACGAGGTGGCCGATCGTGACCTCTCGGCGGAAGTTCACGTGCGGGAATGTCGCCTGCATCAGCATCGCCGCCTTGAGCGCCTTGGCCGAGGTGAGGTGAAGCAGGTTGATGTTGGGGAGGTCAGTCTCGTCTGCGAGGAACGAGGCGATCATGATCGCCAAACCCTCGGAGTGCGGGGGACGAGAGGCGCTGTACGCCGCGAGGCCAGTGAGTTCGCCGGCTTCCTCGACCAACTTCGTGTAGGCCGTCATGATCTAAGCCGTCTCGCAGTGCAGCGACAGGGAGATCTGGTCAGCCAGCTCGGGCAGTTCCTGACGCGCTTGTTGGACGCCTCGCATGACGAACTCGAAGTGGGCCAGGTCGTAGCGCTCCCCCGGCGGGATCATGAGGAACTCGCTCTGGTCCTGTGACCGCCCGTGCAAGCCGTGGCTGCCGTAGAACATGAAGATCTTGAAGGATGGAACGCCGAAGTCAGTGACGATCGACGGGATCTCCTCGATGTGCTCACGCATCATCGGCGCCAGATGGAAGCCGTAGTCGATGTAGGACCGGCCCTCGGAGGCAGCGAGAACCCGAGGGAAGAACTCCCGGTACGGGCCCCCCTGATTGAGGTAGTACTGCCCCGTCCGCATGTACGTGATTCCTGTGGTGACACCCCCTTGTGCGCTCGCGCTGCTCTCGGTGGCGGTGTCCTCCTCAAGTGGGTTGTAGATGCCCCAGTGCTGGTGGCCGTCCACGACTCCGGGGAAGGCCACGAGCCCTCGGCCGTCCACGACGTCGGCGGCATCGGACTCGGAGATGTCGGCCTCGATGCGGGCGAACTTCCCGTTGACGATGCCGATGTCCAGACTCTGGCCGCCGTCCGGGGCGGTGTCATCGGTGGAGACGACGGTGACGTTCTTGATGAGAGTGTCGAGCTGCATGTGTCCTCCTCAGGACGCGGTGGGCGTGGTGACGTGCACGTTGGATCCGACGTGTTCGGCGGCGAGCAAGGCGAGCCCGAGGGCCGGGAGCAGTCCGTTGCCGGCGAGATAGCCGGCTGCTCCGTGCCCGGAGATCCCCTCGGCTGCGCCGCCCGAGGCGTAGAGACCCGCAATGGGGCTGCCGTCAGGACGCAGCACCCGGGCGTGCTCGTCCACGACGAGCCCTCCCTGGGTGTGGAACAGAGCCGGTACGACGCGGGCGGCAGCGAAAGGTCCGCGCAGCGGCGCCTCTACGCTGGTGCGGCCGAAGCGGTCGTCGGCGTCCCCAGCAGCGACCTGCGCGAGCCCTGCGGCTTCCTGGATCAGGGCTTCGGCGTCAACCGCGATCGCCTTTGCAAGGTCCTCGAGAGTGTCCGCCCACACGAGGGCCCCGCCCTCCACGGTCTGGCGGAAGTCGGTGAAGACCAGACTGTCGTCGTGGATGCGCTTGTCGAAGACCAGCCAACCCTCTGCTTCGTCTTGGGCAGCCAGCTTGGCGGCGTACTCGGAGTAGCCGGTGGTCTCGTCGCCGAACCGGCGACCTGAGAGGTTGACCATGAAGCCGCCTCGCATGATGGTGGACCACCCGACCAGCGTGGCTCCCCGTTTCGCCAGCGCGGCGTGGCCCTGGTAGGCGTCGAGAAAGGCCGTGTCCGCGCCGAGCCGCTCGCCCATGCGCAGGGCGTCGCCGCGGGAGGCCTCGCTTCCGTGATAGACCGCTCCGGCGATCTCCGGCAGAAGACGTTCCACCAGCGTGCGGTCACCGCCGTAGCCGTTCGTTGCCAGAAGAACTGCCCCGCAGTCGATGCGCAGGACGGTGCCGTCCGGTTGTTCCACCACCGCTGTCCACCCCCGCTCCGCCGGCTCCACGTCGACAAGCCGGGCCGGCACGAGCATCGCGATACGGTCGGACGTGCGGACCTGTGCGAAGAGGTGCTCCAGTAGGACGGCCCCATGCCGGCCGGCGACCGTGTGGCACCGGTCGACGCTGTGGCCGGGATAGTGGAAGTCCGTCACGAGCTCCAGCGGCAGTCCGGCGTCATCGGCGAGCCACTCGACCAACCTGCCTGAAACACGGCCGAGGGCCAGGGCGAGGCGCTCATCCGCTTCTCCCTTGCTCTTTGCCCGGACATCGGCGAGGAACTGCTCGGGTGAGTCCTCGATCCCCGCCTCCTTCTGCCAGCGGGACCCGGCCCCTGGAATCATGGCCGTCGACATCGAGGTGTTGTTGCCCCGGAGGTAGTGCTCACTCGCCTCGACGACAAGGACATCGAGGCCGAGCTGCGCCGCTCGCAGCGCACCGACCAGTCCCCCGCCGGCGCCTGCGATGATGAGGTCAGGGCGCTCATCGCTCATCGCGCCTCCTCCGCTGCGATCAGACGTAATGCCAGCGCCGTGGGGTCGATCACGCTGATGGGGTCGTGCGCTTTCACAGGCACGGCCGAGCAGCCATTGATGACGGTCGTCACGCTGGAGCCGAAGCGGCCCAGTGCCGAGTCGAGGGCCGCATCCCACCGTGCGTGGTCGGCTATGGCATCCACGTCGAGGCCGAGCACTTCCACGCCGACCACGTGCTGTTCCCAGCCGTACACGCGGGTCCGGTCGAGCAGCTCAGTGGCGATGGCTTCGTTGCGCGCCACAACGCCGGTGCGTCGGCCTCGGACCACCTGCCACCCCAGGCTCAGCTGCAGGATTCCGACGACAGGGAGCTCATCGGCGAGGTCCGCCACGCCTGGGTCGAGCACGCAGTCCGGGAGGAACACGTCGTAACCGGCAGGCGCGACCCTCAAGGCGGCGATCACGGCTTCCGTGCTGGCCGCGATGTCATCCGCGGTGTCGAGCGCTGTGGGCGCAGCCGGTCCGATGTCTGCGAGATCGAGGGTGACACCCGTCGGAAGCAGGGCGGCGTACCGGGCTTGCCGACGTCGAAGCTCCTCCCCGCCGACGTGGATGGGTGTGACGGAGAAGATGCGCATGACGGGATCCTCGACGTTTCTCAAAGTTGTGCGCGAGCGGGTTGATGGATGGGATGACCGGGATCGGCGAGGTCACGCAGGGCAGCACCGCCAGACGCGCCGCGGAAGAGGTGGTCCACCACGCGCACGACGACTTCCAGCTCGTGCTCGTGGTGCCGTCCCAGGAGCCGACGCAGCAACGCCTTCAGTGCAGGTTCGTCGAAGGGCTGGAAGTCGCTGTCCCCGATCGGGTTCGGACGCTCCACCGTCCACTGCCGGTCGACCGTCTTGAGGGTGACACGAACTGCCCTTTCGGACGGCAGCCTCGCGTCAAGGTCGGCAGCCCCGACGACGACGACGCGCTGCGCAAGCAGCCGAACCAAAGGATGGTCCAGGGCTTCGCTTCGGGTGACGTCCGCACCGACCTCACCGTGGACCAGCGCCGCCGCTACGACGAACGGCAGGGAGAACATGGCCGCAAGCCGGTTGTCCCAAGACTGACGACTCAAGCCTGTGGCGAGGGAGTGTGTCTCCACGGTGATGGAGTCGATCGCGGCGACGTCCGGCAGCCCACCACTGGCGGCCAGTTTGAGGACGGCGTCCGCGGCCGCGTGGGTGAACGAGCACGCGGCGTGCTGTTTGAAGTAGCCCAGCTCGATGTCCCACCGCTCGCCGAGGTCATCAATCAGCCTGTCCGGATCGAAGGTACCGAGCAGCCTTCCCAGCGAGTATGCCGCCGTTCCCGTGTTCGAGGCCAGACCTGCGGCCGCCAGGCGGGCTGAGTTCAAGCCGGAGACATTGGCCGCTCCGACCCACATGTCGCGGACCCGGTTGCCGTCCAGGGCGCTGGCGAAATGACCGGCGATCGGCATCCCCGCTCCTGCGTCGATCGCTGCAGCAGTGCGCTCGCCGCTCAGGCCGAGCAGGCGAGCGCAGCCAGCGGCGGCGCCTGCCACACCCCAGGACCCATGAGGGTGCGCGCCATCGCGCAGAGAGGTCGCGCGACCGAAGCGGGACGCGACCTCATACGCCACCACCAGCGCGGACAGGACGTCGTCGGCTGGGGCGTCGCGTGCTGCTGCCAAGGCGAGCACTGCAGGGAAGCCGTGGGCCGCGGGGTGGCCCTTGGCGAACTTGTTGCCCTCGTCCAGCTCCAGTCGCACTAGGGCGGATGCGTTGAGCCAGCAGGCCGCCTCGATGCTGGTCAGCTCTCCGCTCCCCAGCAGTGGCGCCTGTCCGGCCGGGAGCTCCCAGACCTCGACGAGGCGTTGCTGCTCGGGATCGTGTGCCCCCACGATGCTCACTGCGAGGACATCGAGGAGGACCATCCGTAGTCGGTTCTGTACGCGCACCGGCACGTGACGCCACTCCAACCCAGCAGCCCACTGACCGAGGACCTCCGTGTGCCGGGTTGCTGCGGAGTCCACGGTCACATCCCAAGGTAGGCAGCTCGCACGCGGTCGTCCTTCGCCAGCTCGGGACCGGGACCCTCAAGCACGACGCTGCCACTTTCGAGCACGTAGGCACGGTCAGCCATGGCGAGCGCGTGGGCCGCGTTCTGCTCGACGAGCAGGACAGCCACTCCGGTGTCACGGATGTGTTTCACGGCGTCGAGCACGGCCCAGGTGAGCTTCGGCGACAGTCCGGTCGACGGCTCGTCGAGCATCAGCAGTTTCGGCTTGGCCATCAGGGCCCGGCCGATCGCCAGCATCTGCTGCTGCCCGCCGCTGAACGTCTCGGCGATCTGCGCACGCCGGTCGCTGAGCGCGGGGAACAGCTCGAAGACCTCCTCGAGAGAGGACTTGAGCTCTGACTTGTCCTGGGTCCATCCGCCCATTTGGAGGTTCTCCTCGACGGTCAACGATCCGAACAGTGCCCGTCCCTCGGGTACCAGGACCAGGCCTTGACGTACCAGGTCGCTCGGACGACGACCGTGCACTGCGCCGTCCGCGAACGTGATGGTGCCGGCAGTGGGTTTGACCAAGCCGGCGATCGTGTTCAGGGTTGTTGTCTTGCCGGCACCGTTGGCGCCGACGATCGACACGATCTCGCCCTCGCCCACGTGTAGCGAGACCTCGTGCAGGATCTGCAGACCGTGGTAACCGGCGACGACCTTCTCAAGAGTCAGCACGCGTGGGCTCCTCTCCGAGGTATGCCTCGATGACGCGGGGGTCCCTGGTGACCACGTCGGGGGCACCCGCCGTGAGGACACGGCCAAGGTTCAGCACGAGCACCGAGTCGGACAGCCTCATGACGGCCGCCATGATGTGCTCGACGAAGACGAGGGTGATGCCCTCATCGGTCCGCAGCCGTTCCAGGAGCTCCATCACGGGCGTCCGTTCGGCCGGCACGAGGCCCGCCAAGACCTCGTCGAGGAGCAGTACCTTGGGCTTGATCGCCATCGCTCGCGCGAGCTCGAGCCGTTTGAGCGCCGCAGTCGGCAGCCCCTCGGTCGCCGAGTCCCGCCACGGTCCCAGGCCGACGATCTCGATGATCTCGGCGGCGTGGTCACGGGGTGCGCGGTGGCCATCGCGGCTCGCGAGGACACCGATGGTGACATTGTCAAGAACGCTCATCGAGAAGAACGGCCGCATGAGTTGGAACGTTCGAGCCATCCCCGCCTGCGCGATGGCGTGCGGTGGTCTCCCCGTGACGTCCACGCCCTCGAGGAAGGTCCTTCCGCTGTCCGGGGTGATGGCGCCGGCGATAAGGTTGAAGAGGGTCGTCTTGCCGGCACCGTTGGGTCCGATGATCCCCAGGATGCTGCCCTCTTCGACCTCGAAGCTGACGTCGTCGACCGCCTTGAGACCGCGGAAGTGCTTGGTCAAGCCCTCGGCTCGCAGGATGCTCATGAGCGGAACCACTTCTGCCTGATGGCGCTGTAGATGCCTTGCGGGAGCACCAGGATGATGACCACCAGGAGCAAGCCGTAGATCATGACGTCCAGCCCGCCGCGTCCTGCGAGAAAGGACAGGAACTCGGGCGGGTTGCGCAGGACGGTCGCGGTCACGTCCGACAGCGGTCCGAGGATGAGTGCTCCCACGACGGGGCCCCAGATCGTCCCGACGCCACCGATCACGGCGGGCAGGATCGCTTGGATGGACACCCCTGCGCCGAAGGCGAGATCGGGGTCGATGAACAGGTAGTACTGGACGTAGAAAGCACCGGCCATGGACGTGATCGCCGCCGAGAGTGCCATGGTGATGAGCTTGTAACGCGTAACGGGGATACCCAGGCCGGCAGCGGCGTCTTCGTCATCACGGCCGGCAAGCGCAAACTGACCGACGCGGGAGCGCAGGAAGAGCACGCTGGCCACGAGGGAGACCATGGTCAGTCCGAGCGCCAGCCAGAAGTAGTTGGGCGAGGACGGGGCGAACTGCATCCACCACCAGGACCCCTCCACACGCAGAGGGACGTGATACCCGGCCGCCCGGTTGACGAAGTCGCTGTTGGTTGCGAGGAGCCGGAACATTTCCGCGAACGCGAAGGTGGCCAGTGCGAAGTAGGCGCCCTTGAGCCGGTAGCGCAACGCCAAGAAGCCGGACACGACGGCGAAGCTGGCGGCGACGGCCATGCCGCTGATCATGCCGAGCCACGGCGAGACCTGGTGCTCCACCAGCATCCACGCACTCGTGTAGGCGCCCAGCCCGAAGTAGGCCGCGTGGCCGAAGGAGAACAGCCCCCCGAAGCCGCTCATGACGTTCCAGCCGATCGACATGAGGGCGAAGATCAGGACGCGGACGGCCACGGCCTGCTGCGGAGCAGGGAGCAGGAGCGGCACTGGGATCATCAGCAGGGTCAGTACTGCGATGGCGATGAGGTGCCGGTTCCATGGCTTGCGTGGAAGGGGCGTGGGTGCACTGCGGTCCACGATCGCGGTCTGCGTCACGACGTCCTCCCGAACAGACCCTGAGGCTTGAGGAACAGCACGAGGACGAAGACGATGAAGACCGACAGGAGCGGGCTTTGGCCGGGAAGGAAGATCGAGCCGAGCTGCTCGGCCAGACCGATGATGAGACCGCCGATGAGTGCGCCCACGACGTTGCCCATACCGCCGATGACGACCACGACGAACGCCACGATGTTGAAGAGCGCCCCGGTGCTGGGCTCGACGGTGACCAAGGGTGCGACGAGCGTGCCCGCAGCGCCCGCACACGCGGTGCCGATGGCAAAGGTGAGCGCGTAAATCCGCCGCGTGTCGATGCCGACCAGCTGGGCGCCGGCGTCGTTGGACGCCACGGCCCGGATGGCGGTCCCCAGCCGGGTGCGCCGCAGGATCACGAAAAGCAGCCCAGCCAGGACCAGCGCACCAACAAAGGCGAGGATGCGGGAGAGGTCAGCGACGGCGCCAAAGATCCCGATGGTCGGATTGGAGGGCAGCGGGACCGATCGTGGGTCGGCACCGAAGAAGAGGAGCAGTGCGTTTTCGATGACGAGCGAGATACCGAGGGTGATGAGCAGCTGGTTCTCCAGTGGCTTGCCCATGGCTCCGGAGAGGATGCCACGCTGCACGGCATACCCGAGGGCGAACATGACCGGAACCGTGACGAGCATCGTGAGGTAGGGGTTCAGGGCCATCGAGGTCGCCAGCCACCATGTGAGGAACAGGGCCACTGCGAGGAATGCGCCATGGGCAAAGTTGACGATGTCGAGGACGCCGAAGATGAGGGTGAGACCCATGGCGACCAGACCGTAGACCCCGCCGATCAGCAGTCCGGTCACGATGGCCTGGGTGGCGATGACGGGGCTGTCGGCGCGTAGGTACGCGAGGAGGACTGCGCCTGCGAGGACAGCTACGACGACCAGCTGACTGCGGCCGACACCGCTTCCGTGAAACCGTCGTGGGACAACCGCCCCCTCGGGAGCCCCGGGAGCATCCTCCTCAGGCGGCGTACCGCCTGAGGAGGAGACGCTGTTCTGATTGACTGCCATGGTTTCGGGTCAGTTGGCGAATGCGGGGTAGAGGGGAGCAGCCTGAGCCAGATCCTTCGGCCAAGTCTGGTTGACGACGCCCTTTTGCACCTGCATGAGGATGGGGATGGCGCCCTTGTTCTCGCCCTTCTCGTCGAAGGCGATGGGTCCGCTCTGGGCCATCAACGACTCGAAGTTGGTCTGGGTCAGGGCTTCGCGCACCTTCGCCGGCTCGCTGCTCTTGGCGCGCTCCAGAGCGTCAGCGATGACGCGCACGGAGTCGTACGCGAGCACGGCGCCGGTCCGGATGTCGTCGTTGTGCTGCTTTTTGTAGAGGGCAGCCAACTCCTTCATCGGCTCCTTGGTGTAGTCCGGGTGGTAGTTGGCGTCGAAGTAGCCCTCTCCCGCTGCCCCGGCCTCCTTGGTGAACTGCGGCAGGTCAAAAGCACCGTTGGCGACGCCGTAGACGGCGTTCACCGGTGGCTTGACGCTGTTGACGGCCTTCGCGACTAGGACGCCGTCGCGGTAGTAGCCGGCCACCGCCAGCACGTCGGCGCCGGAGGCCTTCACCTGGGTGATCTGCGTCGTGAGGTCGGACACGCTCGCCGCGTCGTAACTGATCGCCGGGCCCACCTCAAAACCGAGCTCGCCGGCCTTCTTGGTGAAGGCGTCCCGCACGCCCGAACCGAACGGGCCCTGTTCATGGAGGAAGGCCACTTTCTTGACCGGCTTGCCGGCTGCGGTGGAGACGTCGAACAAATACTGCGCGCCCTGCTGTCCGATGACACTCGCGCTCGGCTGGACGCGGAACGTGTACTTGTACCCCTGGCTGAGGATGGAGTCGGCCGATGAGACATCGATGACGAACGGAACCTTGTTGCGCTCGGCCACGGTCGCGACGTTGGCACTGACGGCGCTCTGATAGGTGCCCACGATGCCGACCACGCCTTCCTGGATCAGCCGCTGCGCCTCGCTCTGACCGACCTCGGGTTTGCCCTGCGAGTCCGCGGAGACGAGCTCAAGCTTGGCGCCGTCGAGCGACTTGATCCCGCCGGCCGCGTTGATCGCCTCGACAGCCAGCTTGGCTCCGTTGTCCATCTGCTGCCCATCGGCTGCCGCCGCCCCGCTCAAGGGATGAAGCGAAGCGACCTTGATCGTCTTGCCCGATCCACCCCCGGCATCAGACCCCCCGCTCGGGCTCGAGCCTCCACATGCGGCAAGAGCCATAGGCGCCGCGAGGGCGACGCCAACGAACCAGGCTTTATTCATGTCTACTCCCGAGTCCAAGGCTGTTCCGCCAATCGGAACGGCTGCGTTGTCGCAAGGGTGACAGCAGCTGCCCTCGCGGGTCAAGGGATTGCGCACGAATTGTTCGTTTGCTTGGTGGCACAGGAGAAGGACACTCCAGTCCCTTGTCTCAGCATGGCGACACCTGCCATACTTCGTTCCACTGACCGGAACGTTTCCTCAAGGGAGCCGTGGCGTTGGCCACTAAGAGCAAAGGAACAGAGACCGCGACCCGGGTTGCGGATGTCCTGCTGTTGTTCACTGACGGGCCGGACTCCCTCGGCGTCTCCGCCATCGCCCGCTCACTGGGCCTGTCGAAGACGGTGGTTCACCGAACACTGTCCAGCCTGGTCGGGCGCGGATTCCTGGTCAACGACCCCCGCACACGCGCGTACGTCCTCGGGCCCTCGCTGGCCTCCCTCGGAGCCCGCGCATTACGTGAGTCGGGGCTTCGGAGCGCCGCGCTTCCCGTGATGCGCCGGCTGCAATCATTGACTGGGGAGACCGTCACCGTCTCCGCCAGAGTGCCTGGGGGCCGGGTCTATCTGGACCAGGTGGAGTCCACCCGCGAGATCAAGATGACGGTCGAGTTGGGACGTCGCTTCCCGTTGCACGCAGGTTCGTCGAGCACCTGCATTCTGGCCTTCCTTCCGAATGCCGAGCGTGACACGTATCTCGGGGGCCAACCGCTCGAGCCTCTCACCTCTAGGACAATCACCGATGCCGAGGCCCTGCGCGAACGGATCGCCAGCGTTCGCGCCACCGGTGTCGCCCAGTCCGACGGCGAGCGTCAGGCGGGCGCGGGCTCGATCGCGTCACCCATCTTTGCTGTCGACGGTGAGGTGGTGGGCTCCTTGTCCATCTGCGGGCCCGCGGACCGGATGCACGCGGAGGCCCGCGCGGAACTCCTTCCGCTGCTGCGCCGGGCTTCGGACGAGGTCTCGCGCGCACTCGGATGGCGCGGGGGTCTTCCAGGGGACCTCCGGAAGGACGCGTCGTGAGAACCCCGGTGCGCTCCTGGCTGTACGCGCCCGGCCACCATCTCGAGCGTGTCCTGAAGGCCCTCCGTGCGGGGGCCGACGCCGTCGTCATCGACCTGGAAGACTCGGTGCCGTCGGGGCGCAAAGAGGAGGCGCGTGTCAGCGCTGCCGACATCCTGCGCGACCTCGACCCTGATCACCCCGAGGTGTGGGACCGGATCAACCCTGCGTGGTCACGTAGGCGGGAACTCGACCTTATCGCGCTCGCCGACATGAGGCTCGACGGCGTCCGGGTGCCGATGTCCGAGGCTCCTGTGGACGTCAAGAAAGTGGCAGCTGCGGTGGGATGCCCGCTCCCGCTGTTGGTCGAGTCGGCGCAGGGACTCATGGTGGCACGCGAGCTCGTGACGGCCGACTCCGCCGTGGGCGGCATCGGGTTGGGCGAGGCCGACCTCGCCGCGGACCCTTCGAGTCGGCACGGAGGGGTCCGCGTGGGCACGGGGATGTGTCGTCGCCGTTTCTCGCGAAGCCGGCCCACCGTCCCCCCGTGCAGAGCGTCTAGACGAACGTCGCCGACCTCGAAGGTCTCCGTTCGTCGACGGCGGCCGCCCGCGCCCACGGATTCACGCGGCGAGGCGACAGCACTGACCGTCCACGGTCGGTTCGTCGATCCTGCCGCCGTCTCCCAAGCGCAGCTCGTTCTCGAGCTCGACGCACGCGCCCCCACCGCACAAACCCCTGCAGACAACCCCAGCGAGGAGCACAGATGACCAGCGCGGCCGCCGGCCAAGAGGCCACTTCACCAACCCAAGAACTGATTCGGGCGGCTCGCGACGCCCGCACGATCGAGCTCGGCCACCCGCACTTCACCGGTATGCCCTGCTCACCCAATCACCCGGGGTTCCGGATGACGCTCATCCGACGCCACGGGGACATGGTGCGCCCGGACGGTGGCTCCGCCTCCAACGAGATCATCGTCACGGGCGGGCACGTCGGGACCCACGTCGATGCGTTGTCCCACGTCAGCCACGACGGACTGCTGCACGGTGGCATCGATGCCGCTGAGACGCAGATGGGTGGCAGCTTTTCGGCCCTCGGGGCAGAGCACACGCCGTTCCTCCTGAACCGTGGAGTGCTCCTCGACGTTGCCGCCACCAAGGGGGTCGAGGTGCTTCCGGCTGGCTACGGCGTCACCGCCGACGACCTGCGGCAGAGCGCGGTGCGCATCGGGGTTGAGCTGGCACAGGGTGACGTCGCACTCATCCGCACCGGCTGGGCCAACCACTTCGCGGACCCGTCCACCTATCTGGGCCAGAGCGCTGGCGTCCCAGGACCCACCGTCGATGCCGCGCAATGGCTTGCAGCGGCGGGTGTCGTCACCACAGGAGCCGACACCACGGCATACGAGCAGATTCAACCAGGGGCCGGACATGCTGTGCTGCCGGTCCACCGCGTTCTCCTCGTCGAGGCCGGCATCCACATCATCGAGCACCTCAATCTCGAGGAGGCCTCTGCTCTAGGGCTCACCGAGTTCCTGTTCGTCATGGCCCCGCTGCGGATCGTCGGCGGCACGGGCTCCCCCATCCGGCCCGTCGCGGTGGTGGGCGCATGAGTGAGCAGACCGTCGCCCAGCGGCTCGCAGAGGTTGCGTCACGGGTGGCCGATGTCGGCCTGGACCGGGAGCTACGTGAGGACGTCGCACGCCGGGTGCTCGACGTGCTCGGGAACTCCCTGGCTGCCGTAGACCAGCCGGCCGCGCGCGCGGTGACCGACGTTGCGTCGGCGTGGGGTGGCTCGGGCCAGGCGACGGTGATTGCCGCCGGCCTGCGCCTGCCCGCCCCTTCCGCTGCGCTGGTCAACGGGACGCTTGCCCACTCGCTGGACTTCGACGACACCCACCTGCCGTCCGTCCTCCATCCCTCCTCGTCTGTGGTACCTGCCTCGCTCGCGGTCGCGGAGGCGTGCGGGGCGAGTGGCCCTGACCTGCTGGACGCGGCCGGCATGGGGATCGAGGTGACGGTGCGCCTGGGAATGGGCGGCTACGACCGCGAGCTCGGGAACTCTGTTTTCTTCGAGCGAGGGCTGCACGCAACGTCGATCTGCGGGGCCATCGGGTCCGCCGTGTCAGCAGCGATGCTCATGGGTTTGGATGCCAAAGGAGTGGCCGACGCCATCGGCATCGCAGCCAGCATGGGGGCAGGGCTGCTCGAGGCCAACCGCACCGGTGGGACGGTGAAGAGGATGCACTGCGGGTGGGCGGCGCACTCGGGAGTCGTGGCCGCTGAGCTGTCTCGGGCCGGTCTCACCGGACCGCCGACGGTCATCGAAGGTCGCTTCGGCTTCCTCCAAGCCTTCTGCGGCGAACGAGCCGACGTCGATGCAGTGACCCGGGATCTGGGCGAGCGCTGGGAACTGCCGGACATCTTCTTCAAGCCCTACCCCTGCAACCACTTCACCCATGCCGGCATCGACGCCGCTCTGCAGCTGCGCGCCGCAGGGGTGCGGCCCGAGGACATCGTCGAGATCGAGCTCGGCACACCCACGCCGGTGTTGCGCACCATCGCTGAGCCACTGGAGTCGAAAGCTCGGCCGGAGTCCGGTTATCACGCGGCCTTCAGCGGCCCGTTCACCCTCGCTGCGGCCCTCGTCGGCGGAGGTGGTCTCGGCGTCGGGCACGAGGACTTCACCGACGAAGCAGCCCGGGACGAGCAACGTCTCACGCTGGCGGCAAAGGTCCGCTGCGTCGCCGACGCCCGGTGCGACGAGATCTTCCCCAACCAGTTCCCGGCCGTTGTGCGGGTCGTCCTGCACGACGGCACCCGCCGCGAGGTCCGCGTGGATGTCAACCGTGGCGGACCGGGGAACCCGCTCTCGGCGGACGAGCTGGCTGCGAAGTTCCGCACCAATGCCGAACGACACCTCGACAAGGACGTCGCTGCTGGAGTGGCGGCTGCGGCATATGCGCTCCCCGAGGGTGGGTCAGTCACCCACCTCATGAGCCTGGTCGGCTGATGCCCACTCCTGCTGCCCATCCGCTGCCGGCACCCGCCAAAAACTGGCCGGACAGTCTTGCGCAGCTCGCGAGGCTCGCGGCAGACACATCGTTCCACGCTGCCCCGCCGGAGGTGGCCGAACGCCTCGTGGAACTGGTCGTGGACACCCTTGCGGTCACCTCATGGGGCAGCAGGCGACCGGAGCTGCTCGCCCTGCGCGACGTGGTCACCCGGGATGGAGCACACGGTCTGGCGACGGTCTTCGGCGACGTCGTCCCGCGTCCCTCCTCGATGTCCTGCACCCTCAACGGCTCCGCCGCAGCAGCGGACCAGCTGCAGGACGGACACCGGATGGCTCGTGGCCATCCGGCCGCCCACGTCGTCCTGCCCGTCCTCGCGCTCGCCGAGGAGGTGGACGCCACCACAGAACAGTTCCTGTCTGCCGTCCTCAGCGGTTACGAGTTGGGCGCCCGGATCGGCCTGGCGATGCACGGCACCCCACCCGGCGTCCATGACATCGGGACGTGGGGGTCGATCGCTGCCGCAGCCGGGACAGCTCGCCTGCTGGCTCCTCACGATGCCGATGCTATGCGCCGCGCCATCGAGCTCGCTGCCTCGGCGGCCCTTCTCACCGATGCCACGACAATCTTCACCGGCCACACCGGTGGCCACGCCTACCTGGGCGCGTCGGTCGCTCACGGTCTCTGGCTGGGACAGGCCGCGGTCGCGGGTCTTGAGGCGGCCCCTGGCGCGCTGGAACGGTTCTTCGCAGTCCACGCAGCTCACGAGTGGCGTGGCATGCCAGACGTCGTCGACAGCGATGAGGGCGGGTGGCCGTCGTACGAGGTTCTGCAGGGGTACATCAAGCTGCACCCGGCGTGCGCGCACCTCCACGGCGTACTCGACGCGCTCGACGATGCCGTGGCCCTGCTCGACGAGCAGGGGACAGTGCAACCGCTGGCTCCTCGGGTGCAGCGGGTGGAAGTCCGAACGTATGCCGCGGCGGCCACCTTCGTCGCGTCGGCGCGCAACGAGCTGCAGGCGCGATTCAGCATCCCCGCCGTCGTGGCTCTCGTGCTGGCACACGGCGGGCTGACCGACGCAGCCCTCACCGATGTCGCCCTCCGCTCCCCCGCGATCCGCGACCTGGCCGCTCGGGTCGACGTCGTCGTCGACGCAGAGCTTGACAGCGGGTACCCACATGGTCGCCCGACGACGGTCACCCTCCTCCTCGACGACGGGTCGAGCGTCACCTCGACGTCTCTGCGCCCGCGCGGTGACGCCGACGCCGACGCAAGCCGGATCGCCATTCAGGACAAGGCTGCACGCCTGCTCACCGCAGCATTCGGCCCTCGGGCCGACGAGCTTGTCGACGTGATCGCACAATGGCCGTCGCGGCACACCCCCCGGGAACTTGGCGCGGCGTTCCGCGTGGCCGCCGGAGCGCCCAGGGGGGCACGTCGATGATCGTCACACGCCGTCCTGACGGACTCGCGCTGGTCGACCAGAACGAGCACGGTCGTGTCGCGGGCGCGCTTGCGTCCCACTGGGGCAATACGGCCTTCGAGCACCCCAGCCCACGGCAACCCGTCCTCTTCGCGACGAGCCGCCACGACGACGGTTGGCGCGCTTGGGACGCGCTCGACCTCCTCAACGAAGTCGAGCGACGTCCACTCCACTTCCTCGAGATCGACCCCGACGAGCACGTGCGCCTGTACCGGCAGGGCGTAGAGCGTGTGCGGATGCGTGACGCCTATGCGGGGGTGCTCGTGGGAATGCACTGGACCGGCCTCTACCGCGGGCGGTGGAGCAGCCCTACGGCGCGGGGCAGGCTCGCTCGCACGCCGAGTGACTCCGCACTGCTGGACCAGGTCGTCAGCGAGGAGGAACAACGATGGGTGGCTGCCAAGCAAGCCGTGTGGACTGCGGAGCGGCCCCGCGCGCACTTCGAGGCCACGCTCTGGCACAACTTCCAGCTGTTGCAGCTGTGGGATTTGCTGTCCCTCTACCTCTGTGTCATGCCCCAAGAGCTGACGCCGTCCGACAGCAAGCCCACCCCATGGGGACCCCAGCTCGCCTCCATCGAGCACGCCCCTGAGACGGTCACGCTGCCTAGCGTGCGCACCAGCACCTACGGCCCCGAGGTCGCCCTCCAAGCATCGGTGTCCGAGCCCGGAACGGTCTCGGTCCGTCCCTGGCCGTTCACCAAACCCGCCTTCTCGATCGAGATCGAGCAGACGATGGTGCCTGATCACCACTACAGGGACCCGGCGCGACTACGGGCCGAGAGAGGTCGCCGGCGCACCACCGCGCTCCAGTGGACTCTGCGCAGCGACGCAGTCCCGGGTGGCTCACGAGGTGGCCACGACCATGAGTGAGCCGGATCCCACGGATCGACTCGAGATCCAGCTGCGGGACGCTGCGGTGCTCGCGCGTCGTTTTGTCGACGACGAGGCGGGGTTCGCGCAGTTGACGACCGTCGACCTTCACGGCTACCCGGTGACCCGCACCATGACCGCCTTCCTCCTCGAGGACTGGTCCATCGCGACGGTGCAGCGACGAGGACACCGCAGGTTGTCCCAGTGGCGACGGCGTCCACAGACCGAGGTCATGTGGGTCGGGTCGCCGCGGGCGGGAGTGACCAACGACCGCCCCCACGTGTTCGACATCGGACGGCTCCCGCCGCGGGTGGTCGCCATCCGTGGCGACGCCGAGCTCATGGAGTCGGCGTGGACCGACGCGATCTACCGACGCGCGGCGACGAAGCAGCGTGCCGCCGGGAACGACCGCGCCCCCCTGCGCACCCCTGATGAGGTGGCCGCTGAGCTGGCAGGGGTCCTCATCCGCCCGGTTCGTGTGCGCCTGGAGGGCTTCGGCGACGGCGCGCAGTCATTCACCTTCAACCCCGAACGACAAGGAGACACCTGATGTACAAGACGATTCTCGGTTATGTCATCGAGGAGGGCGTCGAGGAGGCGGACTACGAGACGTGGCTCTTCGAGGTCCACGCCCCGGACCTGTTGGCCAACCCGCACCTCGACCGGATTATCTTCAACAAGGTGGAGGAGCAGGTGACGTCGACCTCTGGGGGCACCGCGCAGGTCGAAGGCGGAGAGACGTTTTATCGCATCGCCGAGATGCACTTCGCGGACGCCGCGGCGTACCAGGCCTACCGCGAGTGGTTCACCGAGAACCCCATCCCGCCGGACCGGGGTCCGGCCGGACGCACCCGGTTCAAGTTCTACGTGACGGCCACCCCCACCGAAGTGACCCGAGCCTCCCTCGCGGAACAGGACTGACGGATGCCCGGGGCGCTGGCCGCCGCACTGGCCCTCGCTGGCACCTGCGACGGCGGCAATACGGACACAGACTTCCTCGAGGCGGAATCCGCCTTGGCCGCGCTGCGGTCGATCGAACCCGAGGACGATCTCGTCGCCATCGGGGCGCACAGTGAGCCCGGCGACATTCCCCTGTTGGGGACCTCTTTCACCGCCGAGACCTACGCCGCCCTCCTCTGGAACGGCGAGCGTTTCGAGCGCCACCGGCTTCCCTGGCTCGTTCGGTTCCTGTTCCTGGGGCGCGTTGTGGGTGCGAACGCGCAAGGTGCTGCCGCGGGGGCCCGGGCAGGAGAGGCGATGCGTGCGGCATGGCCTCCCCCGCGAACGACACCCATTGTCGTCGACCTCACTGTCGACGCCGTCGCCGCGAGCGTCTGCGCAGCGACGGCTGAGGGGCTGAACGGCGACGCGCGGGAGCGGGTTGCCGAGTTGGCCGCCTCCCTCATGGTGGTCACACCGGCCCTGCCGAGCGCCGAGCTCGCGGGTCTCCGGGCCGGCCACGCCTTGGCCGTCGGCTGGCTCGCGGTCCGGCTCCACCACTCGCTCGTGACCGCGGCACCTGGCACGAGCGACGAGGTGCTCCTCACGCTTAGTGCGCCATGACCGACATACCTGTTCTGGTCAACCTCGCGCTGCCACGGGGCGAGGTCGACGCCGTTGAGGTGGCCCGGGCCGTACGCCGCGCGTCACTCAGCGGCGTGGGGCTCGCCGACAGCCCTCGCCTGTACGCCGACCCACTCATCGAGACAACCCGGGTCCTCGCCGCAGATCCCGACGTCATCGCCGGCCCCTGCGTCCTCTCACTGCCCATCATCGGCCCCATTCGCGCCGCCAGCACGTTGGGCACGCTGGCTGACTCCTTCCCGGGGCGGGTGACCGCGGTCGTTGGGCGCGGTGAGAGCTCACTGGCCAACGAAGGAATCCGATCGCCGGGCTTGCCTGCGTATGCCGCGATGCTCGGCGCGCTGAGCCAGCACCTGTCAGCGCGTTCCCCCTCGATGACCCTGCTCGGCGCCGCATCCGGCCCGAGGACGACTGAGGTCACGGCGCGCGAGCTGGGTGGTGTGCTTCTCGATGTGGGCGTCGATGCTGCGGGCATCGCCGGAGCGGTCGCCCGAGCCCGCTCGGCGAACCCAGGGGTTGTGGTGTGGGCCTTTGTCCGTATGGCCATCGCTCACGACGCCGCCGAGGCGGAGGCGGCCGCGGCACCGCTGCTCGGATCGTGCGCCGCGCGCATGGCAGCCGCCGCCGAGTGGTTTGGTGTCGACTCCGAGATGACCGAGTCGCTCGCGGCCCTGGCGAAGCGCCACGACTACCGCCACCACGGCACCATGCGCGCGCTCGACCCGACCGACCTATCCGGGGAGGCAGGGCTGGGCGTGGCAGCCCAGTTGGTGCGTGAACGATTCGTCCTTGCCGATTCGGCGACGGCGCTCGAGCAACGGTTCCGCGCCATCGCCGACACCGGCATTGCCGGGCTCGTCCTCGCCGGCGCCCTTCCGGGTGTGGTCAC
>JBDSIV010000015.1:0-23990 GCA_039917755.1 Knoellia sp.
CGAGCCAGCTGTTGCGACGTTCGCGGAGGTGGACGAGGGTCTCGCGACCTGCGTCGGTGAGGGTGAGCATCTGGGCGCGACCGTCGCTGGGGTCAGCCACCTTGGCAATCAGTCCGTGTCCGACAAGAGCACTCACCTGGCGACTGACCGTCGAGATGTCGAGGTGGACGCGGTCGGCGATCTCGGAGACCCGGCGCGGTTCGTCGCGCAGATTGAACATCATCGGGTAGCTGACGGGGTCGATGCTGGGGTGAACGCGCGGCGCGCGCTGCTTCACGGTGCCCATGAGCTTCACGCAGCGAACAAGGGCGTCACCGAAGGTGACGCGAGCGACCGAGGAATCTGTTGCTTGCGGCATACAAGCAAGTGTGCGCGCAAATCGTTGCCAAGTGCAACTGTTGTGGGGCGCCGGGGGTGCGAGAAGTTCTCACCTCGCCTGGTCGAGGCGGTGCTGCGAAGTGAGCGGAACTCACTTCCGGCGGGAAAGGTGAGGCTCAGGGGGCGATGACCAGGGAGTCGAGGACACGACGGGCGATGTCCTCATCGCCGACCACCGTGTGGTGCGTCTTGCCCGTCGGCACCCGACCGGCCGCTCGCCGGGTCGCGGCCTGCGTCGAGAGCGTGATCGTCGTGGTGATGACGTCCTCGTGCTCGTCCGTCGCACCGGCAAACAGGGGTATGCCGTGTGGCTTGCCGTCGTGCTCTTCCACCCTCACGCCGGCCCGACCCACGACGGGTCCGGTGAGGTCGAGGATGACGGCGTGACCCGCAGGGACCTTGGCGGTTCGGGCCACGATCCTGGGGAAGGCAGCAAAAAGGGTGCGGACCATGTGGGCTGCGCCGGGGCTGTCGAGGTTGCCGGGCCGGTCGATCGCCTCGCGGATGTCCTGTTCGTGGTTCCAGAGGTCGAAGACGCGGTTCTGCATGAGCCCGACCAGGGTGGTGGGGCCGAACGGGCCGATCGCCGCATCGTCGGGACGGGTGCTGTCGGCCTCGAGATGGGCGATCCGAGTCTGTGCGAGGTCGTCGAGCTCCTCGATCAGCTCCTCTATGGGGCGGTCGCGTCGCGACTCGAGGTACTGCTCGACGAGGGCGTCCAACTCGGTGCGGACGTGCTCACGACCAGTGATGTCGACGTCGGGGACCGGCTCGCCCTGCACCCAGGCCTCGAGGCTCACGATGTGCGCGAACTGGTCGTGCACGGTCCACCCGGGGCAGTCGGTCGCGCGCTCGGTGTCGCCCTGTCGCAGCGATTGCCCCAGGTCGATGATCGACCGCACCGTGTGGGCGTAGGTCGCAGTCAGGTCAGCGAGGTCCTGGGAGAGAGTGGGGCTCAACGGCATGGACCGAACCATAGCCACTCGTGCCTAGGGTGAGTGCATGAAGACGAGCGGGCGGGCCTTGCTGCGAGCCGCCCACCTCGGCCCGGCGCTGGCCGTCACCGGATTGTCGTGCCTGCTCGCCGTCGCAGCCGACCTCGACGTCGTCACGGTGGTCAAGGTCACGGCAGCGGTCCTGGCAGGACAGTTGTCGGTCGGGTGGTCCAACGACCTGCGCGACCGTGCGCGAGACACCGCCGTCGGGCGCGGGGACAAGCCCCTTGCGACGGGGGAGCTGTCGGTCACCGTCGCGCTGGCTGCGTGCGCCGTGGCGATCGTCGCCACCGTGGTCCTCTCCTTTGCCTGCGGGCTGAGGGCTGGGAGCGTCCATCTCCTGTGTGTCGCCTCGGCGTGGACCTACAACCTGTGGCTCAAGGCGTCCGTCCTGTCCTGGCTGCCGTATGCCGTGTCGTTCGGGGCGCTCCCGGTCTTCGTTTCCCTCGCGGGTGCTTCCTGGCCCCCCGTCGAGGTCGTGGTGGGGGCTGCGCTGCTCGGCGTGGGCGCCCACCTCCTCAACGTTGTGCCCGACCTGGCCGACGACGCGGCAACGGGCGTGCGGGGCCTCCCGCACCGTCTGGGTGCACGCGCGAGCACGGTCCTGGCCGTGGCCCTGCTCGTCGGCGCCACCGTGGTGTTGCTCGTCACAGGAGATCCGGGCGCTGTTCTCGCCGTGACCGGGGCGGTTGCCGTGGCAGGCTTGGCAGGGCTCGCGCTCATCGGCACCGGCCGAGCACCCTTCCACTCCGCCATCGGGATCGCGCTGGTGGATGTGGCGATTCTGGTGTTGCGATGAGTAGTCCGACCAAAGCGAGGCACGTGTGAGCACGCGATTGTTGTCCGTGGGCACAGCCCTCCCGATCCACCAGCACGACCAGAGCGAGATCACCGACACGTTCGCGGGCGTCGTCGTCGCCAAGGGCGCGAGCGAGCGCCTGCTGAGGTCGGTGCACGCGAACGCGGGCGTCGACCAGCGTCACTTCGCGCTCCCTCTCGAGAAGTACGAGAGCCTCGCCGGATTCGACGAGGCCAACGACCTCTTTCTCGAGCACGCCGTCAGCCTTGGGAGCCAAGCGCTCAAGGACGCGCTCGCCAACGCCGGACTCAAAGCGGGGGACGTCGACCTCATCATTTCGACCACGGTGACCGGACTGGCCGTCCCCTCCCTCGACGCGCGCATCGCCGCCAGTGTCGGGCTGCGCGAGGACGTCAAACGGATGCCCCTCTTCGGTCTGGGCTGTGTTGCTGGGGCCGCGGGGGTTGCACGGTTGCACGACTACCTCCTCGGCCACCCGGACGGCGTGGCCGTGCTCGTGGCGGTGGAACTGTGCTCGCTCACCGTCCAGCGCGACGACACCAGCGTCGCCAACCTCGTCGCGAGCGGCCTGTTCGGTGACGGCGCGGCGGCGGTCGTCATGAGCGGTGACGGCACCTCGGGAGGGCCTGCACGCTTCGAGGTCCTTGACAGCCGCAGCCGGCTCTATCCCGACAGTGAGCGCACGATGGGGTTCGACGTCGGCGCCTCGGGTCTGCGCATCGTCCTCGACGCACAGGTCCCGGCGATCGTCTCGCGCCACCTCGGAGGGGACGTCGACCGCTTCCTCGCGAGCCACGACCTCACGAGGAGCGACATCGACTGGTGGGTCTGCCACCCGGGCGGCCCAAAGGTCATCGACGCCCTGCGCGACACTCTCGACCTCACGGACCACGACGTCGCTCTCACCCGGGCCAGCCTGGCCCGCATCGGCAACCTCTCCTCGGCATCGGTGCTCCACGTCCTGTCCGACACACTCGAGCAGCGACCCCCGGCACCGGGGACCTACGGCCTGCTCATGGCAATGGGACCCGGCTTCTGTTCCGAGCTCGTCCTCGTCCGCGCCCTGGACGGGGCCGAGGGGTCGTGACGACCCTCACCGCGTTCGTCGTCGTCGTACTCCTCGTCGCGGTGGAGCGGGTGATCGAGCTGGTCGTGTCCCGACGCAACGCAGCCTGGAGCCTCGCGCAGGGCGGCATCGAGAGTGGTCAGGGCCACTACCCCTTCATGGTGGTCCTGCACTCAGGCTTTCTCGTGGCCACGCTCGTCGAGGCGGTGCTGCGCCGACCGGAGGTGCCGACCTCGCTGGCGTGGTCGATGCTCGTGGTGAGTGTCGCGGCGCAGGGGCTGCGGTGGTGGTGCATCACGACTCTGGGGCAGCGTTGGAACACTCGAGTCATCGTCGTCCCGGGGATGGCGCCGGTGCGATCCGGTCCCTACCGCTGGCTGTCACACCCCAACTACGTCGCGGTCATCGTCGAGGGAGTGGCGCTCCCGCTCGTCCACGCTTCGTGGATCACCGCCCTCGTCTTCACCCTCACCAATGCGGCGTTGCTCACGGTGCGCCTGCGCGCCGAGAACGCCGCTCTGGCGACGCTCCCGGCGGCGGTCGGTCAGCATGCGTGACCTGCTCATCGCTGGCGGTGGCCCAATCGGCCTGGCCACTGCCCTGTATGCCGTCCGCGCAGGTCTGGATGTGACCGTCCGTGAGCAGCGGGCGGGGGTGATCGACAAAGCCTGTGGCGAGGGGCTCATGCCGGGGGCTGTGGCGGCGCTGCGCGACCTGGGCGTGTCCCTCGACGGGGCACCGATCAGGGGCATTCGCTATGTCGACCGACACCACCACGTCGATGCTGAGTTCACAAGGGGCCCTGGTTTGGGAGTGCGCCGCACAGAGCTGCACGCCGCTCTGAGAGAACGGGTGCGCGCTGCAGGGGTGCGCGTGGTGGAGGCCCGAGTGACCCATCTCGAGGATCGCGGAGATCACGTGCTCGTCGACGGCGAGCAGGTGCGGCACGTGGTCGCAGCCGACGGGCTGCACTCGTCGGTGCGTCGGCTCATGGGATTGGACGCCCCTCGATCATCGTCACGACGCTTCGGGCAACGAGTGCACATCCAGTGCGCCCCCTGGACCTCGCTGGTCGAGGTGCACTGGGCCCGTTGCGGTGAGGTCTATCTGACTCCGGTTGGCCCTGACGAGATTGGGGTAGCCGTGCTGAGTGCGCAGCGGCGACCCTTCGACGAGCTCCTCGCGGAGTTCCCGCTGGTCCGCGAGCGCATCGCCGGCCACGCGCGCTCGGCGGTGCGCGGCGCGGGCCCGCTGCGTCAACGATCCCGTCGCCGGGTGCAGGGACGGGTGCTCCTCGTCGGGGATGCGGCCGGCTACGTCGACGCCCTGACCGGCGAGGGACTGGCCGTGGGGATGGCCCAGGCCGCAGCGGCGGTGGACGCGATCGTCGTGGGCGACCCCACGGCATACGAGCAGGCATGGCGGCGAATCCGCCGTCGACACGACGCGTTGACACTCGGTCTCGTCACCGCGACCCGCGTCCCGGTGCTGCGCCGGGCACTGGTCCCGGCGGCTCGGGTCGCACCGGCGGCCTTCCGGGCAGCGGTCAACCAACTGGCGCGGCCGGCATGAGCGCCGAGCGGGTGGTCCTGCTCTCCGATGCCGGGACGCCGATCGGGTCCGCGAGGAAGGACGAGGTGCACCACGAGAACACGCCGTTGCACCTCGCCTTCTCCTGCTATCTCTTTGATCCCGCCGGCCAGCTGCTCCTCACGCGGCGGGCATGGTCGAAGCGAACGTGGCCCGGGGTGTGGACCAACAGTTGCTGCGGTCACCCGGCGCCTGGCGAGGTGCCCGAGGACGCCGTCCGTCGACGCGTGGCCCAGGAGCTCGGCTCCGAACTGACCGGTCTGCGCGTCGTGCTTCCCGACTTCCGCTATCGAGCGGTGATGGACGATGGCGTCGTCGAGAACGAGGTCTGCCCGGTCTATGTGGCCACCTGCTCCGACCCGGGCGCCCTCTCGCCGGATCCACTCGAGGTGGTCGAGCACGAGTGGGTCGACTGGCTGGAGTTCCGGGAGGACGTCCTCTCGGGCCGACGTGAGGTCAGCCCGTGGTGCCGCCTCCAGCTCGAGGAGCTTGCGCACAGTCTCTGATCCGGCGCAGGCCCAGCCAGAGAATTGGCGCATATCCCGGGGCCCACCAGGGTGCGCTCATCTCGACCCGACTCCCCGCGCCGAGGGCACGGACCGAGTGGCTGGTCGCACTCAGCCCGGCCACCCGCCACGACCAGCGACGGACGGGCCCCTCGCCCTGCCACTGCTCGATCGCAAAGGGCAACGACGGTCCCGGAGTGGTCCACACCCTGCCCGTTGCACCGGCGTGGATGCGGTCCCCGCCGTCGTCCACGCGGGCCCTGCGCACTGATGGGCCCCACTGCGGCCAGTGGTCCACTGCGACGAGCAGCTCCCATACGAGGTCGGCGTCGGCGGCGACGTCGATACCTACGGTGAGGGGCGGCGGTGTGAGCTTCATTGCCTCCACTCTCCCACCGATTCGGCCCTCCGCGCAGGTCGCGCGCGCGCCGGGCCGTGACGGTGCGGCGCACCGGCTTGCCTACGCTGTCTGACATGAGCACTGCCTCCGCTGCCGCGCGCACCCCGATGGGTCCGGTAGCGGTCGTGACCGTCAGCGGTCTCGTCGTCGCCCTCGTCGCGGCGTCGCTCGCTGGAGTCCTCGCCCCGCTCGTGCTCGACGATCCCGGGCCGGTCGTGCGCGTTGCCCTGCCGTTGGTGCGCGTGGTCAGTGACGTGTCGTCAGCCGCGACGTTGGGCCTGCTCATCCTCGCGGCGTTCCTCGTGCCGGAGCGGCGCACAACCGAGCGGCGGATCCAGGCTGCTCGTCTGGCTTCAGTCACCGGTGTCATCTGGTTCCTCGCCGCCGGCCTCGGGGTTCTGCTCACCTTCGCCTCGCTCGCGGGCCTCTCGCTGGGTGACCGCGAGCTGGGCCGCCAGTTCCTCTCCTTCGTCTGGGAGCTCGAGGTCACCCGGGTGCTCTCGATCTCGACGGGTGTGGCGCTCGTCGTCGCCAGTGGCGCGCTGCTCGCCAGAACGCGCCCGGCCTTCGCCTGGTTGTCTGCCCTGGCCCTTGGCGGCATCGTCATCGTCGCCCTCACCGGTCACTCGGCGGGCAGCGCCAGCCATGAGGACGCCGTCAACTCGCTCGGTGTCCACCTCATCGGTGTCACTGTCTGGGTCGGCGGTCTGCTTGCCATCGCGCTCATGCAGCCGCGCATGGGTGACGACCTCGGTGCCACCGTCTCCCGCTATTCGGTGGTGGCCGGGTGGTGCTACGCGGCAGTGGCCCTCACCGGGTTGCAACAGGCCGTCATCCGGCTCGGGTCCTTCTCGGGGATCAACTCGGCCTACGGCGCGATGCTCCTGGCCAAGACCGCGATCATCATCGCGCTCGGCCTCATCGGCTGGCAGCATCGTCGACGGGTCATGGCCACGATCGGCAAGAGTGGCAACGGTTTTGCCCGGCTGGTGCTCCTCGAGCTTGCTCTCATGGCGGGCGCGGTCGGGCTGGGAGCTGTGCTTGGGCGCACCCCGCCGCCTGTGCCCGACTCGGAGGAGTCGCCGAGCGCGGTCCTTGCCATCACCGGCTTCCCCGACCCCGGCCCGATGTCCAACGCGGACTGGTTCTCGGCGTGGCGACCCAACTGGCTCATGCTCACGATCGCTGTGCTCGCCATCGGCCTGTATGCCGTGGGCGTCACTCGTCTTGTGCGTCGCGGCGACGCGTGGCCCGTCCACCGCACCATCTTGTGGACGCTCGGCTGGCTCGCCTTCGTGTGGGCCACGAGTGGGGCTCCCGACATCTGGGGTCGCGTGCTCTTCTCGGTGCACATGGTCATGCACATGATCGTCGCGATGGTCGTGCCGGTGTTGCTCGTGCCAGCCGCTCCGTTGACGCTGGCCCTGCGGGCGCTGCCCTCGCGACATGACCGCACGTGGGGTCCGCGCGAGATCATCCTCCAGGTCGTGCACTCACGGGCGATGAAGGTCTTCGCCAACCCCGTGGTCGCTGCCGCCCTCTTTTTTTTCAGCCTGGCAGCCTTCTATTGGTCGCCGCTCTTCGAGGTCGCCCTCACGACCCACTCCGGGCACCTGCTCATGCTGGCCCACTTCTTTGTCACCGGCTATCTCTTCACGTGGGTGCTCATCGGGATCGATCCCGGGCCGCCGAAGTGGTCGCCGACGATCCTGCTCCTCATCCTCTTTGCCACGATCTCGTTCCACGCCTTCTTCGGCGTGGCACTGTCCGGGACGAAGTTCGTCCTCGCGCCTGGCTTCTTCGAACAGATCAACCTCCCGTGGGGGCCGCAGCTGCTCGCTGACCAGGAGCGGGCAGGGGAGATCGCGTGGGGCTTCGGTGAGGCACCGACCCTCATCCTCGCGGTCCTCGTCGCGCGACAATGGTTCAAACGCGACCGGCAGGAGACGGTGCGACTTGACCGTCAAGCCGACCGTGATGATGACGCGGCGCTGCGGGCCTACAACGCGCGGCTCGGGCGTCTGGGCAAAGAGAGCAAGGAGAGCCAGTGATGCGGATCGCTCTCATCCAGCTGGGCTACGACGACGACGAGTCGATGCCCGAGCGGGTCGAACGGGTTACAGCGCTTGTGCGTGACGTCGCTGAGAAGCACCGACCGGACCTCGTCGTCCTGCCCGAGCTGTGGGGTCCGACGGGCTTTGACTACCGACGGTGGGAGGGGCTCGCCGAGCCTCTCGACGGTCCGTGGGTCAGCGCCATGGCCGCGCTCGCGGCCGAGTGCGGGGTCAGCCTGCACGCCGGCTCCTTCATCGAGCGGCTGCCCGAGCCCGGGCCGGACGGGCGGACCCTGGCCAACACCTCAGTCCTCGTGTCTTTGCAAGGTGAGCGGACGGCATACCGCAAGATTCATCGCTTTGGCTTCGGCTCGGGGGAGCCGAAGCTCCTCGAGGCGGGCACCGAGGTCGTCACGGCCCAGATTCCTTCTGGCACAGGCGAACCCGTCATGGCTGGGCTGTCGACGTGCTACGACCTGCGCTTTCCCGAGCTCTATCGCCAGCAGCTCGACGTTGGGGCCACCATCTTCGTCATCCCCGCGGCCTGGCCTGCCGCGAGGGTTGCTCACTGGACCCTTCTCGGGCGCGCGAGGGCTGTGGAGGATCAGACGTTCGTCGTGCAGTGCAACACCGCTGGCACCCACGCCCGCACCGAGATGGGCGGGCACAGCCAGGTCGTCGCTCCGAGCGGTGAGGTGCTGGGGCAGGCGGGCAGCGACGAGGAGGTCCTCGTCGTCGAGATCGACCCCGCAGTCGTCACGAGCACCCGGGAAGGGTTCCCGGTCCTCGCCGACCGCCGGCTCTGACCCGAGACGGGCTCAGGCCTCGAGGTCGCCGAACGGCCACCCGTCGACCAGACCCGGCTCACGCCCCGGCTCGATGTAGTACTCGGTCCCGAACCACGCCAGGAACATCTCGGGCGGCATCTGCAGCATCATCCCGACGTCGCTCGTCTGGCTCGCGTGGGACGCCAGCGCCGCCCGCTTGGACTCAATGTCTTCGGACACATCGACACGCCAGTGGATCTGGGCCTCGGGGGTGCCGATCGGCTCGCCGTCCTCCATGGACGCGTCCGGATCGAAGTCCGGCACCTCGCCAGCAGCCTTCACGGCCGCGTATCCGGCCCGCATCGCGTCCCGGTTCATCGTGTTCTCGAGGAGGCGCGGTCGTTGCATCGCTCGCTCGGCCGCCCGATGCGCCACGTGGTGGACCTGGACGTGGTCGGGATGGCCGTAGCCACCGTGCCAGTCGTAGCCCACGAGGACGTCGGCGTCCTCCTCGTCGAGCACCTCGACGAGTCGGCTGGCAGCCTCGTCGAGGTCGGCGCTGTGGAAGGACTGCTCGTGGGCGTTCTGCTCCCAGCCGTGCATGCCGGAGTCCTGGTAGCCGAGCCAGACGATGCGCTCCGCACCCGTGACGCGTGCCGACGCCTCCGCCTCTCCGCGTCGGAACTCGGCCAGAGTCAAGCCTTCGGGAAGGTGCTCGGGCGCGGTGCCGTGCTCACCTCCAGTGCCATAGACCACCACGACCCGATGGCCCTCTCGCGAGAGTCGGGTCATGGTGCCGCTCGTGCCGGAGGCCTCGTCATCGGGATGTGCGTGGAGGAACACGATCGTCGCCATGTCCCCATCCTCTCCCGCGGAGTCCACCTGTCCTCGTTCGCTCGCCGGAATCACGGGAGTTTTGCCGAAGCGGTTCGTGATGCTCACGTCAGGCCCATCGCCCCATCGCGTCCCGGTCCGACCGTTCCTAAGATGGGTTGCGTGACTGATCGCAGCGTTGCCGTCGCAGAGCTCCTCGCCTCCCTCCCGGAAGGCGTTGTCGCGACGACGCCCGAGGCGCTCGAGAAATATCGCCGGGACTGGGCTCAGGACCCAGACGCCGGTATGCCGTGTGCGGCCGTTCGGGCCGAAACTGCGGCACACGTTCAGGCGGCGGTGCGCTGGGCGGCCGGTCACGGCATACCCGTGGTTCCGCGCGGAGCGGGGAGCGGACTGAGTGGGGGAGCGTCGGCGATCGAGGGCGGGCTCGTCATCAGTCTGGAGCGCATGACGGCCATCGAGATCGACCCGGCCGCGCGGTGCGCCGTCGTTGAGCCCGGCGCGTTCAACGCCTCGGTGAAAACGGCCGCCGCCGAGCACGGTCTCTGGTACCCGCCGGACCCCAGCTCGTTCGAGATCTGCTCCATAGGTGGCAACGTCGCGACCAACGCGGGCGGGCTGTGCTGCGTGAAGTACGGCGTGACGATCGACTACGTCCTCGGTCTCGACGTCGTCCTCGCCGACGGACGAATGATCACCTTGGGCGGCAAGCGAATCAAGGACGTCGCGGGTCTCTCACTGCTCAAGCTCTTCGTCGGCAGCGAGGGGACTTTGGGCATTGTCACGCGAGCGACGTTGCGGCTCATCCCTGCTCAGCTCGCGCCGTCGACGCTCGTCGCGACGTTCGACTCGGTGCGGGCAGCCGCCGATGCCGTTGTCGCGATGGGTCGGGTCGTGCGGGCCTCGATGGTCGAGCTCATGAACCGCCCCACGGTCAACCAGGTCGAGGACTTCGCGCCGATGGGTCTCGATCGTGACCGGGTCCTGCTCATCGTGCAGTCCGACGCACCCGAAGGCGCGCGCGAGGCGGAGATGGAGATGATCGAGAAGGCCTGCGCCGACGCCGGTGCCGTCGATGTCTTTGTCACCCATGATCCGGCCGAGGGTGAGTCGTTCGTGCGTGCCCGGCGGCTCGCGTTCCCCGCCGCCGAGGCTGCAGGTTCGTTGCTCCTCGAGGACGTCGGCGTCGAGGTGCCCCTGCTCCCGGACCTTCTGGCACGCGTCGAGGAGATCGGGGTCGAGCGGGGTGTGGACATCGTCTGTGTCGCCCATGCCGGCGACGGCAACACCCACCCGATCGTCATGTACGACGCCGCCGACGCGGACTCCACGGCTCGGGCCCGGGCGGCCTTCGAGGACATCCTCATGGCGGCCATCGCCCTCGGCGGGACGATCACCGGCGAGCACGGCGTCGGTCGGCTCAAGCGTGATGCCCTGCCCGCGATGCTCGGCCCCGATGTCATGGAGCTCAACCAGCGGATCAAGGACGCCCTCGACCCTGACGGTCTGCTCAACCCCGGTGCGGTCCTTGCGCAGCGCGTGTCCGACGCGCGATGAGGTCCTGGATGCGGAACCTGTTGTAGCGCTGGATCGCGATGAACGGCAGGTTGACCCCGATCCCGTAGGTGATGAGGAGGACCGAGGCGTAGGGCGGGTTCCACAGGACGAAGAGCGGACTGCACGCCATGGCCCACCAGTGGGTCAGTTCAGCCCGGCGCGTCTCTCGCACGAACCCTTGCAGGCCCGTCGTGTCCCGGCTCGTGAGCTGGCGCTTGCTCACCCCTCCGGTGAACAGGTCGCCAGCCTCGGGGAGCCGGTCCTTCCAGCGCTGGATGCGCCAGACGCGGCGGTACCAACGGCCTCCGTGCTCGAAGCGGCGGCGTCGCAGCAGCCATCCGTCGCGGTGCAGTCGGTGGTCGCCAAGACGGTGGGCGAGCAGGCCCGTCACCGCATGGAAGACACCCCACGCCACGATGTCGACGAGAACCGTCACTGGCAACGACAGGACGACGACCGGCATCAGCCCTCCTCGCGCGCGCTGCTGGGAGGCGCGAGTGCCACGGCTCGACCCTTCCACCGCACCGATCGCAGCACTCGGGTGAGCACGAGGGATCGAGCGAAGATGAGCCCGAACGCGAGCAACGGCAGCGGGAAGACCGCCCAGGTCCACCACCGGAAGGTGCCGATGCGCCGCAGGTGATGCCGCATCTCGGCCGCGACGACGGCATAGGCGACGGGGCAGGCGGCTGCCGTGGGGCTGAGGTCGCTCCCCGTGGCGAGGTCGAGCACCAGGCCGAGTAGGCCCGCGGCCACGGCGAAGTGGGTCCCCACCCACGCGACGGCGATGACGGACGATCGTGGCTCGGCCTCGGTCGCACCCGAGGCGATGTTCTTGGTCCAGCCCTCGACGAGCTGGCGCAACCCGCGGGGGTACATGCGCATCCGCACCGCCTCGCCACCGATGGTGCACGTGACGGGTAGTCCCACCCGCCCGTAGGCGGCGGCAAGCTCGGCGTCGTCGAGGATGGCCGACCGCACGCCGGCATGACCGCCGGCGAGCAGGTAGTCGGAGCGGGTGGTGAGCAGGCAGGGACCGAACGCCATGGGCCGTCGGGCACCGCGCGGCGTGAAGGCGCCACTTCCCACCAGGGACACGTGGTTGAAATAGCTCGACAGCTGCTCGTAGGCCTCGAGCGGCTCGTGGTGGGGTTGCACCGAGAGAAGTCCACCGTGACGCGTGTGCTCACGGAGCAGCGCGGGCAGTGCACCCGGTGCCAGGCTCGTGTCGGCATCGAGGAAGAGCAACAGGCTTCCACCCGTGTGCTGAACCCCGAGGTGGCACGCCCGGGCCTTGCCGGTCCATCCGTCGGGCGGGGGCGGCGCCGAGATGACTGTGGCGCCCGCGGACTCAGCAACTGCGGCCGTGTCGTCGGTCGAGTTGTCGTCGACGACCACGACCTCGCGCAGCCACGGCGCCGCCTGCGTGAGGGAGCCGAGCAGGCGGGACAGTGCGTGCCCTTCGTTGCGGGCGGGGATGACGACCGAGACCTGAGGCGGGCCTGCGGGTACGGGTTCAGAAGCCTTGGGCACGATGGCGTTCATGCCGGCCAGCTGGAGCCGCACTCCGATGGCTGCCGCCACGACGAGGATCAGGACCAGGAGAGGGGTCACGTCTGCGCCCCGCCGCTGGGTGACAGCACCAGGGGCATGCCCCCTCGAGGGTGGAGCGCCACCCTGGCCTCCACCTGCGGTCGGGCCCAGCCCTGCGGCACGCTGAGTCGATAGCGCCTGAGCAGCCGACTGAGGACGATGACCATCTCGCCGAGGGCGAACTCGCGTCCGATGCACAGGCGCGGACCGGCGCCGAACGGGAGGTAGCCCCGATCGACTCCCGCCGCACCGGCGCCGTCGAGGAAGCGGTCGGGGCGGAACGCCTCCGGGTCCGGCCAGCGCGCGGGATGGCGGTGCACGAGCCAGGGGCTCATGATGACGAGCGTCCCCACCGGGACCTCGTGTCCGCCGAGAACGTCCGTTGCGGTGGAACGGCGGGACAGGGCCCACGCCGGGGGATAGAGGCGCAGCGACTCGTCCACTACCGCCCGGGTCCACGGCGCCACCTTGCCGGCGCCGACAAGGGGCAGCTCGCCGTCGAGGGACCCGAGCTCCTCTCGCACCCGAGCCTGCGCGTCCTCATCCTCGGCCAGCAGCATGAGGGTCCACGCCAGGCCGGCAGCCACCGTCTCGTGACCGGCGATGACCATCGTCACGAGCTCGTCGCGCACCGCCTCGTCGTCCATGTCGCCGTCGAGGAGCAGGCCCAGAAGGTCATCACCGTGCGACCCGCTCGCCGCCTCACGTCGCGCTGTGATGAGCTCGCCGCAGAGGCGGTCCAACTCGCGCCGTGCTTCATGCAGCTGCCGGTGCAGCGGAGTCGGGACCCATTCGGGGATGGGCAGGATGGAACGGCCCAGCCGGACGATGAGTCCCGCGGCGGCACCGGTGGCTGCGAGCAGGCCTTCGGCTCGCGAGGACAGGTCGGCCGAGAACAGCGCACGGCCGACGACGTCGAGCGCCACCCGGGTCGTGAGCTCCAGGACGTCCATCGACGCGCCGGACAAGGGCACAGAGCCCCATGCGCCCAGCGCCTCGTCGGTGGCGACCCGCACGTGCTTCCCGACACCGGCCAGCCGCTCGTGGTGGAAGGCCGGTGCCGCGATGCGACGGTGCTCGAGCCACGTGGGCCTGGCTGTGGCGAGGAGCCCATCACCCGTGACCCGCCGGAGCGAGGAGTACTGCACGGTGTCCTTGGTCCAGTGCCGCGCCGACGTCTGGAGGACGCGACGAATGTCAGCCGGGTCGTTGATCAGAAGCGCTGGTGGGCCGGGCACCGGCAGAGCGACCACGTCTCCGTAGCGAACGCGCAGGTCGGCGAGGAAGGTCAGCGGGTCGGCCCGCACGGAGCGGAACGCTCGGGCCATGTCGAGCGCCGTCGGGCCGTTGATGCCGAGGTCGGTCGGTGACCACTTCTGCGAGAAGCTCTGCGCGCTCATGCGTCCGGCTCCTTCACTGGACCGCGCAGCCGAACCCACACGACGCACGTTGCGAGCACCAGCGCAAAGCCGAACGCCAGGTCCTCCACAGGAGCGAAGGCCACCCGCCCGTCCCCGAGGAAAGCGATCCGTCCACTGCCGATGATGGTGCCGCCGTCGTAGCGCACGATGCCGCGACCGGTGAGCCACCCGTTGGTGAGCAGCTGGAAGCCGATGACGATGGCATAGGAGAGCCACCAGGTGCTCGTCGTGATGAGACGGGTTCGCAGCACCCAAAGGTCGAGGACGAGCGCCAGCACGACCGCAACGACGGCCAGGGTGGTGTAGCTCATCGGGCGCTACCCTCGGAAGCCGAGGCGCGAGTCCGACGACCCCGCAGCACGCGGACCGCCTCGTAGGTGAGGATGCCGGCCAACGGGATGACGATGAAGAAGCCCACCTCCTCGAGCGGCACCCCGGCCACCCGCCACGGCAAGGTCTGGACCGGGTCGAACCACCAGTGCCCGGCGTGCGTTGCCCAGAGGTCCCACAGCAGGAAGGGTCCGGACGCAAGCAGGATCGTGAGGGCGAGCGCGCCGATGCGGCGCAGGACGCCGAGCCCGAAGATGACCTCGAGCGGCAGCGTGCCGATGAGGCAGAACGCGAGCATCGCCGCGTAGGACCACTGCTGCAGGTTCACGCGCGAAGTCCTGCGTCGGGGGGCGGCTCGGGCAGCGGCCCGGTGGAGACGTCGCCCCGGATCGACTTGAGCATCACCTCGGCGCTGATGAGGCACATCGGCAGCCCGATGCCGGGGATCGTGCTCGCCCCGGCGTAGTGCAGGCCCGCGACGCGACGCGAAGAGATGCGCCCGCGCAGGAACGCGCTCTGTCCCATCGTGTGCGCGGGTCCAAGGGCTCCGCCGCGCCATGCATTGAGGTCGCCGGAGAAGTCGCCCGGCCCGATGGTTCGGCGCACGACCACCCGTTCCGAGAGGTCGGGAACCCCGGCCCATTGGGCGACCTGAGCGATGGCGGCGTCGGCGATCTGCTCCACTCCCGGGTCGCCGGCGCCGTCCTCGCCACCTCGGCCCAGTCCGGGATCCGCAGCGACCGGCACGAGGATGAACACGTTCTCTGCCCCCTCGGGTGCTGCGGAGGGGTCGGTCGCCGAGGTGCGCGAGACATAGATGGACGCGGGGTCCGGCATGGGGTCGCCAGAGCCGTGCATGACGTCGAAGTGCTCCTGCCAGTTGCGCGTGAAGAACAGCGAGTGGTGCGCCAGCTCAGGCAGTCCGCCCTGCACGCCCAGCAGCACGAGCACTGCGCCCGGTCCGGGGTCGCGCCGGTCCCACCAGCGCGCTGAGTGGTCGCGCAGCTCCTCTGGGAGGAGGGTGCTCTCGAGGTGGTGCAGGTCGTGGGCCGCGACGACGACGTCCGCCGCGTGGAACCGCTCGCCGTCGCCGTCGCGCACGGTGACCCCGGTGGCGCGGGCGATGTGACCGCGACCCAGGCGACCACGGCGAAGGCGAGCACCCGGCATACGGCGTCGTGTGTTCTCGGGCAAGGCCTTGGTGACCACGCGGGTCACGGCGGCGCCGGTGTGCAGGCGGGCGCCGGCCCCCTCGGCCAGCCCGGCGATGGAGTCGACGAGCCGCGAGAAACCACCGCGGGGGTAGCGGACGCCGTCGACGAGGTCAAGGTGGCTCATGAGGTGGTACATGCTCGGGGCGCGCCCTGGTGAGGTGCCGAGGAAGACCGCCGGATAGCCGAGGACCTGCTGGAGCCGGGAGTCGCTCACGTGGTCGGCAACGAACCGGTCCAGCGGCTGGGCCAGCAGCCGGCCGAGCCGCCCCAGCCGGGTGATCACGTCGCGACGCACGAGCGGCGGAAACGACTCGAACGTCGTGTAGAGGAATCGTCGGACAGCCAAGTCGTAGGTCGTGCGCGCCGACTCGAGGTAGCGAACCATCGCCTTGCCCGCCCCCGGCTCGACCTGCTCGAAGAGGGCGGTCACCTCGTCGTGTCCGGAGCGGATGTCCAGCGGCTCTGCCTCGCCCTCGAAGAAGACCCGGTATGCCGGGTCGAGACGCACGAGGTCGAGCTCGCGTTGCGTCGTGGTCCCCATGAGACGGAAGAAATGATCGAAGACGTCTGGCATGAGATACCACGAGGGGCCCGTGTCGAAGCGGAAGCCGTCCTTGGACCAGCGGCCTGCCCGACCGCCGAGTTGCTCTCCCTGTTCGAAGAGGTCGACGTCGTAGCCCTCGCGCGCAAGCAGGGCGGCCGACGCGAGCCCGCTGATGCCCCCGCCGATGACGACGGCGGTCCGGGGCGCACTCATGACCGTCTCGCCCGGAGCAGTGCGGCTGCGGCCACGCGATTCTTCACGTGGCCGGGTACTCGCACCCGCGAGCTGAGGATCGTGGTGGCGGGAGTCGCCCGCAGACGTCGGGACAGCTCGAGGAACAAGGCGTGCGCGACGGCTACGGCGGCCCGGCTGCTGCGGGGCAGGCGGTCCACAGCCACCTGCGCCGCCGCCAGATCCGCATCGATGTCATCGAGCAGGCGATGCTTCTCGGCCTCGGAGAGGTGTTCGGGATCGATCCCGGGGAAATAGCGGCGCCCCCGCGCCTGGTAGTCCTCGGCGAGGTCGCGCAGGAAATTCACCTTCTGGAAGGCGGCACCCAGGCGCACTGCCCCGGGTTCCAGCTCGGCGGCGAGCGCTCCCTGCGCACCTGGCGAGTGGCCCTCATCGAGGAAGACCTTGAGGCACATGAGTCCGACGACCTCCGCGGATCCGTGGACGTATTCGGCGAAGCTGGACTCGTCATGCACGGACTGGGTGAGGTCGGTGCGCATCGAGGAGATGAAGGGGTCGATCTGCTCGCTGTCGATGGCGTACCGCCGGGCCGTACCGGCGAAGGCGTGCACGACGAGGTTGGAGCTGTAGCCGTGCTCCAACGCCGCTACGGTCTCCTCCTCGAGTCGCTCCAGCGCTTGTGACGCGAGCTCAGGCTGGAAAATGCCCATGGGCCCGTCGACGATCTCGTCCGCGAGCCGCACGAAGGCATAGATGTCCCGGACACCGGCCCGCACCGGCTCGTGCAACAGTCGCGAGGCAAGGCCGAACGAGGAGGAGTACGCACCGATGACCAGGCCCGCCGCGTCTCGGGCGACTTGGTCGTAGCGTTCTCCGTCAGTGAGCGGGCGCGCAGATGACGGCGTCGGCCACGGACGTCGGGGGCTCACGCCGCACTTCGGAGGAGACGATCGGTGAGCTGGGCGAGCTCGCCCACCAACGACTCCGGCAGTCGCATCTCCTGGGCCCGGCTCATCACCTGCCGGAAGCAGCGGCCCGACAGCCCTGAGCCTGCCCAGGCGCCGAGCTCGATCTGCAGGTACGCCCCTACGTCCGCGTTCATCGCCTCAACCTACGTTGTCGAGGTGGTGCGTCTCCCCGCCAGCCGCGTGCGGGTGGCGACCCTCGACCCGCGAGGACATCGACGCGCGGCCCGCCGCATCCACCGATGATCCGAACGCTTGCTGTGGGCAGGAGCTCCTCCCTGACGCGCAGCCAAGAAGACCGAGTGGCGAAGCCGCAGGTCAGGGGCTGCACGGCGTAGTGTTGATCACCGATCCGGGACCCCATTTCCCGGACAAGGCCACAAGGAGTGACCCATGTACATCGGACTCGGAATCGTCCTCATCGTCATCGGTGCGATCCTCGCGTTCGTCCTGCAGGTGGACATCCCGGGGATGGACGACGGCATGCTCGGCTGGATCCTGATTGCGGCGGGAGTGCTGGCCATCCTGCTCTCGTTCGCGATGCGCGGACGCACCCGTCCGGCGGGTTACACCGCGACCCGCTCGTCACAGGTCGACCCCACCACCGGCTCACGCGTCGACGAGACCCGCGTCGACCCGGACTCGCGTCTCTGACTCGAGCCCACGGCATACGCCGATCGTCACGAACGCCCCGGTGCTGGTCACCGGGGCGTTCGTGCGTTCGGGCCTGCGCGTCCGGCACACCCACTGCGTCGTCAGCTCAGAAGGCGGACTCGGGCACGTCCATGAGGTCGTTGTCCGTCGCCTCGGCCATGGTGCGCTCGGCGGCCAGACGCGGAAGGACCTGACGGGCGAAGAACTGCGCGGCAGCAACCTTGCCGGTGTAGAAGTCCTTGTCCTTCTCCGAAACCTCACCCTCGAGGGCGGTGAGCGCGATGTCGGCCTGGCGCAGGAGCAGCCACCCCACAACCAGATCGCCGGCGCCGAGGAGCAGTCGGGACGTGTTCTGGCCGACCTTGTACAAATTGCGGACATCCCCAGCTGCATCTCCACCGCGCGGGTCGGACTTCATCAGCTCGCCGACCATGTAGCCCAGGATGCCCTGGACGTTCTCGAGGCCCTCGGCAAGGAGCTCGCGCTCGCGGTCGATCCTGCCGCCGTGCGCGCCGAGGTCTTTGGCGAACTCCTGAATCTGCGTCGAGATCGTGGTCAGGGCCTGCGCCTTGTCCTTGATGATCTTGCGGAAGAAGAAGTCGAGGCCCTGGATCGCTGTCGTGCCCTCATAGAGGGTGTCGATCTTGGCGTCGCGGACATACTGCTCGATCGGGTAGTCCTGCAGGAAGCCGGAGCCGCCGAACGTCTGGAGCGACTCGGTGCCGAGCAGCACCCAGGCGCGCTCGGAGCCCAGGCCCTTGACGATTGGGAGGAGCAGGTCGTTGACGCGGTTGGCCAGCTCGGCGGGGGAGCCGTGTTCGAGGGACTCGGACCCGGTCTGCAACTGAGCCGCATCGACGATGTCCTGCTGGGAGGCGGTGTAGAGCACGAGAGCGCGCAGGCCCTCGGCGTAGGCCTTCTGCAGCATGAGGCTGCGGCGCACGTCGGGGTGGTGAGTGATGGTCACCCGCGGGGCGGCCTTGTCGGTCTGCTGCGTGAGGTCAGCGCCCTGGACGCGCTCCTTGGCGTACTCGAGTGCGTTGAGGTAGCCGGTCGACAGGGTTGCGATGGCCTTGGTGCCGACGAGCATGCGGGCGTTCTCGATGACGCGGAACATCTGGGCGATGCCGTCGTGCACATCGCCGAAAAGGGTTCCGGTGGCGGGCTTCTCGCCGCCGAAGGTGAGCTCGCAGGTCGTGGAGACCTTGAGGCCCATCTTCTTCTCGACGTTGGTCACGTAGACGCCGTTGCGCTCGCCGAGCTCACCGGTCTCGAGGTCGACGGTGTACTTGCTGAGGATGAAGAGGGAGAGTCCCTTGGTGCCCGGGGCGCCGCCCTCGGGGCGGGCGAGGACGAAGTGGACGACGTTGTCGACCATGTCGGACTCGGCGCTGGTGATGAAGCGCTTGACTCCGGTGATGTCCCAGGTGCCGTCCTCGTTCTGGACAGCCTTGGTGCGCCCGGCGCCCACGTCGGACCCGGCGTCGGGCTCGGTGAGCACCATCGTGCAGTGCCAGTCCTTCTCGACGATCCAGCGCGCGAGCTTCTTCTGGTCCTCGTTGCCAAGGATGTGCAGGAGCTTGGCGAAACCATAGGAGGCGCTGAACATCGAGACAGCGGGGTTGGCGCCAAGGACGAGCTCGTTCATCGCCCAGCGCAGGCTCGGCGGGGCGACCGTGCCATCGAGCTCTGCTGGCAGGTCAACGCCCCAGAAGCCGCTGTCACGGTAGGCCTTGTAGGACTTCTTGAACGACTCCGGCATCGTCACGACCTGGGTTTCCGGGTCGTAGACGGGCGGGTTCTTGTCGGCGTCCTGGAAGGACTCGGCAATCTCGTTCTCCGCGAGGCGCGCCATCTCCTTGAGCATCTCGCGGGCGGTGTCCGGGTCGAGGTCCTCGTAGGGGCCATGACCCAGGACGTCGCTGCGACCGAGCACCTCGAAGAGGTTGAACTCGATGTCGCGCAGGTTGCTCTTGTAGTGGCCCATCCCTCCATGGTGCTACCGGCGAGTAGGGCTGAGCAAGGCCGGTCTCGCGATTGTGACTAAGCGCACGCTTAGTGGCCCGGGTCACGTTCGTTGGGGAGACGGCATACGACACAGGAACTGAGAGCGGCCGTATGCCGCGTGTGCCGGTCCGTCGGACCGGTGCCGTCGTGTGGTTCGCTGGTTCTCATGCCTGACCTCCCTTCCGACTCCACGACATCCGCGACCACTGCCACAGCCTCCACCCAGCCTGAGCTGTCGTCGGTTGCTGCCGAGGCCCACGACGCGATCGACCAGAAGCAGTTGTGGGTGGCGCGTGATCTGCTGGCCGCGCACGTGCGCGAGGAGCGCGACGTGCAGGCGCTGCGCCTGCTCGGCGAGGTGCACCACGGCATGGGTGATCTGCCTGCGGCTGGTGCGGCCTGGTTCGGAGCCGGCGTCAAGGGGCCGGAGGTCGAGTCGGCTGTTGCGGCGTGGCGTGCATCCCACGGGGATGACTTCGGTGCCATGTGGCGCTCACTGCCACGCTCAGTGCGTCAGGAGCCACGCTCCAAGAAGGTCGAAGCCCTGCGGTCAAAGGCTCTTCAGGCACGAGAGGCGGCCGGTTCGGCAGGAGATCCCGCTGGCTCCGGCTCCGGTTCGTCGGCATCCACGTCCGGGGCGTCCTCGACCTCGTCGGGTGGGATGGATGCGGCCCAGATCATCGCGTGGTTCATCGCGGCCATCGTTGTCGTGTGCGCCATCGTCGGTTTGATCCAGATCCTGCGCTGGATGGTCCCCGGCGGCTGACCCCACGTTGTGGTTGGGGCGGCGCTCAGCGGTCGCTGACGCGCACCACGAGAGCTCCCGGTTCGACGACCAGGCGCAACTGCGTCGCGACCCCGAGGACGTCGCCGTCGGCCTCGACCCGCTGCCCCGGTCGGACCGAGACCATCACATCGCTGCCCTGTCGGCGTTCGATCGATGGGCCGTCCTCGGTCTGCCCACGCAGGATCCTGGACGCGACACCTGCCCACTGTGCGAGGTTCTCGGGGGTGATGGTCGCGACGTCGAGGAGCCCGTCGTCGAGGACGGCGTCGGGGAGGAGCTCGAGGCCGCCGGTGAGGGTCCCGCAGTTCCCCACGACGAGGGTGCGCGCCGTGACCGGCTCCGACACATCCCCGTCGAGCGAGACGGTCAGCTCGAAGCCCGGGTCGCCCAGGTTCTTGCTGGCCGCGACGACGTAGGCGGCCCAACCGACCTTGCTCTTGAGGCCTTCTGGCGCGTCGTCCATCATCGCTGCGTCAAAACCCAGACCCGCCATCACCGTGAAGAGGTGGGCGTTGTCGGGCCGCGGGGCCGCTAGGGTCCGGGCAGCCAGCTGCTCCGGTGTCGGATCGAGGAGGAGCCATCCGGCGTCGATGGTCCTCTCCTGACCCGTCAGTGCGGTGGTGACGGCCTGCGCCAGATCGTCGACGGGGGCGCCGACGTTGCGTGCGAGGAGGTTCCCGGTGCCACCTGGCAGGAGGCCGAGGGGGACGCCGGTGCCGGCGAGGACCTGCGCGACGGCCCGGACCGTGCCGTCACCGCCCAAGGCACACACGAGGTCGGCGCCCTGATCGAGTGCCTGCCGCGTCTGGCCGAAGCCTGGGTCGTCCTCGGTGGTCTCCAGGTAAACCGGGGGTCCTCCCTCCATCCTCACCGCCCCGGCAGCCTCGGTGACGTCTCGACGCACCGCGTCGAGGTCGTCGAACTTGGTGGGGTTGACGATGACGAAGGTGCGAGGCATCTGCCGACCGTACCGCGATGACAATCACTCTGTGACCTGCGCGTTTGTGGCATTGTGGCGCTGTGGACACCCCAGACGTCACCAGTGCAGCCCACGAGGCCGGCAACTCAGCAGTTGTCGAGAAGGGAGCGCGGCTCGGCTTCGCCATGAGTGGGCTGCTCCACGTGCTCATCGCCTACATCGCGCTCAAGGTCGCCTGGACCTCGGGTGGAGGGAGCGCCGACCAGTCCGGCGCCCTGGCGACCTTGGCGCACAGCACTGGCGGCCCGTTCATCCTCTGGGTCACCGTTGTGGGCTTCGGGCTCCTCGCGGTGTGGCAGCTCACCGAGGCGATCACTGGGGCGCACGGCGGCGAGCTCGCGGACCGGGCCAAGGCGGTGGGCAAGCTCGTGGCGTATGCCGCGCTGGCCTGGACCGCCCTCAAGTTCGCCACCGGTTCGTCCACCTCGAGCGGCGGGCAGACCAAGGACTTCACGGCCAGCCTGATGGGGCACGCGGGCGGTCGGCTCCTCGTCGGCGCTCTCGGGATCGCTGTCATCGCGGTCGGTGGCTACCACGCCTACAAGGGATGGACCAAGAAGTTCCTCGAAGACCTGCGGGAGCACCCCGGCGGCTGGGCCGTCCAGGCCGGCCGCGCCGGCTACATCGCCAAGGGTTTCGCGCTGGTCGTCGTCGGTGGCCTGTTCATCGTGGCTGCAGTCCGCAAGGCGCCCTCCAAGGCCACCGGCCTCGACGGAGGTCTGCGGACGCTGCGCGAGGCACCGGCAGGGACGTTCCTGCTCACCCTCGTCGCCGTGGGCTTCGCGGCCTTCGGGGTCTATTGCGTGGCGCGGGCCCGCTACGCGCGGGTCTGACCGCCGGCACGATCGGGGCGCGTTTGACCATCGCTGCCGTCGCGGCGCAGATAGCCCCACGCAAGCAGTGCGCTCAGGATGCCGTTGATCGCGCCCATGAAGACGTCGCTCGGGTGGTGCATGCCGCGGTAGAGCCGGGCGTAGCCGACAAGGAAGGGCGCGAGGCCGCACAGCACCACCACGGCCGTGCGCAGCACAGGATGCTTGATGCGACTGGCCATGAGCGCCAAGGAGACGTAGAGCGCGGTTGAGGCGCCCTGGTGTCCGCTGGGATAGCTGGACGTGGGTGGGGCCGGGTCGAGGTGGGACACCTCGGGTCGGGCGCGCCCGACGACAGCCGTGGCGATCACGAAGATCGTCGCCTGGAGCGAGATCGCGAGAACCGGCACCACGGCATACCACCATTGCTTGGTGCGCCACCACACGGCGAGCGCCACGAGCACAGCGACCCCGATGACGTACTCGGTGTTGCCGATGTGGGACCACACCATGGTGATGGTGTTCCACGTGGGAGTTCGCCCCGCGGCCAGGCTCCTGTTGGCCGCCTCCTCGCTCGTCCCCAGGCTCTTGAGGGGCCCGCCGAGGAGCAGCCCGACACCGGTGATGAGGGCGAAGAGCACGAACCCCGGTGCGATGGCCCGTACGGCGGCGTTCTTGAGTGCGGTGCCCACTGACGGCGCGCTGGTGTCGTCCGCGTAGCGACTGAGGAAGGACATCAGGTGGGCTCCTTGCGGGCGGCGGTGTGGGGTTGGGGTTTGGGGTCGTGGGCCGGGTCAACATCCGTCCCGGGGTCGAGCGCTGGTGGCCTCCAGTCGACGTAGCCCAGGTAAGAGGCACCGACGAGACCAGTTCCCAGCAGGACACCACCCACCACGTCGGAGGGGAAGTGGACGCCCAGGAAGACCCGGTCGAGGCACGTGACCAGCACGAAGAGGGCAGCGACGGTGATTGCGACGACTCTGGCTGCTCGGCGTTGCAGAATTGGCCACAGCAGCACCACGAGCGCTGTCGCGCCGATCGTCGCGTTGGCGGCGTGACCGGAGGGGAAGGAGTAGCCCGGGGCGTGCGAGACGGGGTCGGCCACGATGGGGCGGGCACGCTGGACGAGGTACTTGCAGTCGAGGGCCACGTTCCAGCCGACCATCATTGTCACGAAGGCCCACAACGCTCGGGTCGTGAGGTGATGGCGACGCCAGACCCACAGGCACACCAGGGTGGCCACGGCATACACGTAGGTAGGGCTGCTGAGCCGCTGCCAGGCAAGGAAGAAGTGCAGAAGGCTCGGGTGATCCCTCGTGACGTTGGTCGCCGACAGGATTGCCGCCTTGTCGGCGTCGATGAGGGGGTCGAACTGCGAGCGGATGAGGAACGCGAGGGACATGACGACGACGGCGACGACGAGACCGTAGACCACAGCGCGGGCCAGACGCCGGAAGCGTCCTCGGCCTTGGTTGGTGGCGGTGTCTGCGCTGGTCACCGTGCTTTTCTACCAGAGGCTCGCCGT
>JBDSIV010000016.1:0-3900 GCA_039917755.1 Knoellia sp.
CACTCAACAGTTTTCGGCTCGTGACAGACTCCGGAACGTGGCCATGAACCCTCGAGACCTGTCCATGGACGCCCTCGACTTCGTGGCACAGCGGCACCTGGCGACGCTGACGACGCTGCGCGCCAACGGGAGTCCCCACGTCGTGCCTGTCGGCTTCACCTGGGATGCCGACGCCCTCGTGGCACGAGTCATCACCAGTGGGAGCTCCCAGAAGGCGCGCAACGCGGCCCGGTCGGGCCGTGCCGTCATCTGCCAGGTCGATGGTCGTCGCTGGCTGTCCTTCGAGGGGCGCTTGCGCGTCCTCGACGACGCAGCGTCTGTGGCCGATGCTGTCGAGAGGTATGCCGTCCGCTACCGCCAGCCCCGCGTCAACCCGGCCCGCGTTGTCATCGAGATCGACGTGGACCGCGTCCTCGGCAACGTCTGACCCGACCGCGACGCCTCAGACCTTGCCGCGCAGGATCCGCTTGAAGTACGTCACCGGAAGCGCATACCGGTCGACGGCCCACGTCATCCGTCGCGGCTCGACGAGGTCGGGGAAGGGCAACGACGGCTCGAGCTGCCCAGCGCGGTCGATCTCGACGAGCATGAGCTTGTGGCGGGCCACAGTGATCGGCATGACGGTGTAGCCGTCGTACTCGTCGAGCTCACCGGTGTCCTTGGCGAGGATGTTGGGCGAGAGCACCGCGACCTGTTTGCGCAGCGCACCCCCCGACGGCTTGATGCCGAGGTCGTCGACGTCACCGAGCGACCACACGGCGTCGTGCCGCCGGTGGCGCAGGGTCAGCGGGTCCACGTCGACCAGGCCGGCTTCACTGTCTCCGGACAGGCCGCTCTCGGCGATCCACTCGGGCGCGCGGTAGGTCGGGATGACGTGGGCGTACGCGAGGTCGTCGAGGACGGTCTCACCTTCAGGGGTCGACACGGTCACCTGCCGCTCGCCCGCCTTGGTGATGCGCGCGTTGCGCAGAACCTGCACGCCGTATGCCGTGAGCACGCCTTCGAGAATTGCGTCCGCCTTGGGCACGCCCACGGGAGTGGGGCCGGGGAGGACGAGCTGCACGTCAAGGTGCTGGAGCACCCCCTGCTGCTGCCAGTGGTCGCACGCCATGAACAGGGGCTTGAGCGCGGTTGCCGAGCAGGGTGCCGGCTCGGGAGGCATCGAGAACACGACCCGCCCGCTCGTGAGGTCCCGCAGCGCGGGCCACACCTTTGGGGCACTCTCGACGAGGAAGGTCGACCCGACCCAGCCCGCGGCATACCCCTGTTTCAGTCCGGGGGTGGCCTCCCAGTCCTCGTCGAGGCCGGTGGCGATGATGAGGGTGGTGCAGCTGATCGTGCGGCCGTCGCGTGTCGTCACGCTCGGTTCGTCAGGGTCGCACGAGACGACGCGGTCCTGGATCCACGTGGCGTCGTCGGGCATCACTGAGGCGGCAGGTCGCTCGAGGTCGGCCATGGTCGCCTCGCCGCCACCGACGTAGTTCAGCATCGGTCGGTAGCGATGAACGGACTCCGACTCGACGATCGCGACATCCTGGGCACCGTCGCGAATCAGCTTGGCGGCCAATGAGATCCCCGCGTTGCCGCCCCCGACGATCAACACCTCGTGATGATCCATGTGGTCCTCCGTGAGTTGCGGCCTGGACCTCCGACCGTAGTTGGGGAAGTTGGGCAGTGGCGGCGCGGCGCTGGGTCAATCCGGTGAGGAACACCGAGTTGCCGATGGTGCATCGGCGGCGAGGAGCGGCTAGACATGGTGCGTGCCCCATGATCCGAGCGACCACTTCGTCCATGTCCGCGGTGCCAGCGAGAACAACCTCAAGACCATCGACGTCGACCTGCCGCGTGATGCGATCGTCGCCTTCACCGGGGTCTCCGGCTCCGGCAAGTCCTCCTTGGCGTTCGGCACGCTCTATGCCGAAGCTCAGCGGCGCTACTTCGAGTCGGTGGCACCCTATGCCCGTCGGCTGCTCCAACAGGTAGGGGCGCCGCACGTGCAGGAGATCACCGGGCTGCCGCCGGCCGTCGCGCTGCAACAGCGACGCGGTGCGCCGAGCTCGCGCTCGAGCGTGGGGACGCTGACCACGCTGTCGAACCTCGTGCGGATGCTCTATTCACGCGCTGGCACCTATCCGCAGGGTGCGACACGGCTTGAGGCGGAGGCGTTCTCGCCCAACACCGTCGCCGGAGCCTGTCCCCGTTGCCACGGTCTGGGTGAGGAGCACGACGTCAGTGAGGAGCTGATGGTGCCGGACACCTCGCTGAGCATCCGCGAGGGCGCGATCGCCGCGTGGCCGGGGGCGTGGCAGGGCGCCAACCTGCGCAGCATCGTCTCGGGTCTGGGGATCGACGTCGACACCCCGTGGCGCAAGCTCAAGGCCAAGGACCGCGAGTGGCTGCTCTTCACCGACGAGCAGCCCAAGGTGCTGGTCAAGCCCGAGCGGGACCGGATCGACCACGGCTACTACGGGCTGTTCTGGAGCGGTCGTGCACACGTCAACCACGTCCTTGCGACGTCGAAGAGCCAGATGATGCGCGACAAGGCGATGCGCTTCGTGCGCAGCATGCCGTGCTCGGCGTGCGGGGGCACCGGTTTGCAGGCCGAGTCGCTCCGCGTGACGTTCCGGGGCCTCACCATCGCCCAGACCAACGCGTTGTCGTTTCTCGAGCTGGTCGAGCTGCTGCGTCCGGTGGCCGAGCTTGCCGAGGCCGGGGCAGCGACGTCGTCGGCCGACTCGGGGGAGTCGACCGAGGTGGCGGTGAGGATCAGTGCCGACCTCGTGGCCCGGGTGCAGGTGCTGCTCGATCTGGGGTTGGGCTACCTGTCGCTGGGGCGCAGCTCGACGACACTGTCGCCCGGGGAGGCGCAGCGGCTGCGGATCGCGACCCAGCTGCGCTCGGGGCTGTTCGGCGTCGTCTACGTGCTCGACGAGCCGTCCGCGGGATTGCATCCTGCCGACGCCGAGCCGCTTCTCAGTGTGCTTGACACGCTCAAGAGCTCGGGCAACTCGCTCTTCGTCGTCGAGCACGACCTCGACTTCGTGCGTCGGGCCGACTGGGTCGTCGACATCGGTCCCGGCGCGGGTGAGCACGGGGGTGAGGTCCTCTATTCGGGGCCGGTTGCCGGGCTGGCGCAGGTGAAGGCGTCGATCACCGGCGAGCACCTCTTCGGTCGGGCGGTCCGGCTGGAGCGGCCGAAGCGCACCCCTCACGGGTGGCTGCACCTGCACGGAGTGAACCGGCACAACCTGGTGGACCTCTCGGTCGACCTCCCGCTGTGCGTCATGACAACGGTGACGGGGGTGTCGGGGTCGGGCAAGTCGACGCTCGTCTCGCAGGTGCTCGCCGAGCTCGTCCGACGCCATCTGGGTCAGACCGCCGACGACGCGGAGGACAGTGAGCTCGAGATCGACGTCGACGACGCCACCGGGTTGGAGGCCTTCGACCGGCTCGTGCGCGTCGACCAGCGCCCGATCGGACGCACCCCCCGCTCGAACCTCGCCACCTACACCGGGCTCTTCGACGCCGTGCGCAAGGTGTATGCCGCGACGCCCGAAGCGCGTAGGCGCGGCTATGGAGCCGGTCGCTTCTCCTTCAACGTGGCGCAGGGCCTCTGTGAAACCTGCCAGGGCGAGGGCTTCGTCTCGGTCGAGCTGCTCTTCCTGCCCGGCACCTATGCGCCGTGCCCGACCTGCCACGGCGCGCGCTACAACGCGGAGACGCTTGAGATCGACTACCTCGGCAAGAACGTCGCCGAGGTGCTGGCGCTGTCGGTGGACGAGGCTGCGCAGTTCCTGGCCGACGTGCCGGCCGCCGCCCGCAGCCTGACCACGTTGCGCGAGGTGGGGCTGGGATATCTGCGGCTGGGGCAGCCGGCCACCGAGCTCAGCGGTGGGGAGG
>JBDSIV010000017.1:0-29321 GCA_039917755.1 Knoellia sp.
GGTGCAGGTCGGGCCCGAGGATGACCGCAAGACGTTGGTGCGTATGCCGGGTGGTCGCCTTGAGTTCGTTGCTGCGGCTGACTCTGAGGGCATGGATGTGGTGGTCCACGACATCGGCGCCGAAGACGCGAGCCAGGCGTTTGCCCTCTCGCGGCTCGACTCTCCCGAGATGACCCACGTTCCGATGGGCATCTTCCGGTCGGTGTCGCGCCCGACCTATGACGACGGCGTGCGCGCACAGGTCGAGGCGGCGGTGAGCATTGCGGGCGGGCCGGCCACCGACGACGACCTCACGTCACTGCTTCGCGGCCGCGACACGTGGACCGTCGCGTGACCGCACGATGAGCCCACCCGTCGCGGGTGACGACGGCGAGCTCAGGCGGGGGACGATCTATGCGGTTCTCGCCTATGGCATCTGGGGACTGTTCCCTCTCTATTTCCATGCGCTCAAGCCCTCTGGCGCTTTCGAGATCCTCGCGCACCGGATCCTGTGGACGTTGGCGTTCTGTGCCCTCGTGCTGGTGGTGCGACGCGACTTCGGCTGGCTGAGGACGGTCGCTGCTCGCCCACGTCTGCTGGGCGGGCTGACCATCGCCGCCCTGCTCATCGCGGCCAACTGGGTCATCTATGTCCTTGCCGTCATCACGGGGCGGACCTACGACGCGGCCCTGGGCTACTTCCTCAACCCCATCGTCACGGTGGGGTTGGGGGTGTTCGTGATGCGGGAGCGGTTGCGACCTCTGCAGTGGGTAGCCGTGTCAGTAGGCGCCGTGGCGGCCATCTATCTGACGGTCGCTGGTGGTGAGTTTCCGTGGATCTCAGTCTCGTTGGCGCTGTCTTTTGGCTTCTATGGGCTGGTCAAGAAGAAGGTCGGGGTGACTCTCGACGCGATGCACTCGCTCACCGTCGAGACCCTGGTGCTCGCACCGGTGGCGGTGGGTGTGCTCGTCTGGCTGTCTTCGCGTGGCTCCACCACCTTCAGCGATCACGGCGGCTGGCACACCAGCCTTCTCGTTGCTGCCGGTGTCGTGACGGCAATCCCGTTGCTGCTCTTTGCTGCTGCCGCACGACGCATCCCGCTGGTGACGATCGGCCTCATCCAGTTCCTCACCCCGATGCTCCAGCTCCTCATCGGCGTGGTGGTGCTCGGCGAGCACGTGACCAGCGCGCTGTGGATGGGTTTCGGGATCGTGTGGATCGCGTTGCTGCTCCTGACGATCGACTCACTGCGTCAGGCTCGCGCCACTCATGTCACCCGCCGCGCCGACCGCACGGCCGCGCTCGGCGAAGCCGCGCCTGACCCCTGCCCCTGAGCCCCAACCTTCCCGCCGGAAGTGGGTTCCTCTCACTTCGCGTGATCGCCGCGACCAGGCGAAGTGAGAGCTTCCCGGCGACGTGACTCAGGCCGCGTTGCGGATGGCCGACCGAACCTTGGCCGCCACCGCACCGGGCTTCTCGAGGTCCGCCCAGATGATGCGCACAACGACGTATCCCAACCGCCGCAAACGGTCCTCGCGCTTCTTCTCGGCCCAGAGGACTTCGGGGTCCCCAGCCTCGAACTTCACCTTGCCGTCGAACTCGACGATGACGTTCTCGCCATCCACCAGGAAGTCGACCCGGGCCACGAAGTTGCCGAACGAGTCCCGGATCTCGACTTGCGGGGTGACAGGTATGCCGGCCAGTTCCAGAGCAATCCCGCACCGGGACTCCCCCACGGACTCGCGCAGGCCACACGTGAGTGCTGCCAACGAGCGAGCCTTGTGCGCGTCCGGCCACTGTGCAACAGCAGCCACTGCTGACGAGAGGGCCTCAGTGGTGACGATGCCGGAGCGCAGCGCATGGTCCGCACTCACGATCCCTTGCTCCGTGCCGTAGTCCATGGCCAACTGCACCAACGCGTCGGCTGGCATCGCCGCCGGGCCCCACGGCGTGTCGACCGGCTTCCCACGCATCGGACGCACCCGCAGGCCGCGGACACCCGTGGAGCGACTGATGGGTCTGAGCACTTGAGGTTTGCTCAGGTCACAGCCCCAGACGGCGATGTCATGGGCGAACACCGCGGTCACACTGGCAAACATCAGGTCCGGATAGATGAGCCGTGCCCCCTGAGCGAGATGCCTGTGCCACCGTATTGGTGAGGTGGCGTCGACAACCTCTGCCACGGCATACAGAGAACGCATGGGGTGCAAAAGGACCCCGTCGACGACGGCCCGCGCCAAGGACGACTTGTCCATGCCGGCTCTCTGCGCCTGGGCTGTGGTGATCATGCCGTCCTGGCCGGCGGCGAGCGTGAGAAGAAGGGGCTCGAGTGAGGTCATGCCGTCGACTGTGGCCGGGTCGAGCACCGCGCGCCCGTCCCTCCACCCGAACTGTGGACAACCCAGGCGCGAGGCTGGCCCTGTGGACAAGCCTGCCCCCTGTGCCAGGCTCTCACTTCGCTTGACGGCGGCGATGACGCGAAGTGAGAGAAACCCACTTCCGGCGGGGAAGTTGAGGGTCAGGGGCCGAGGAGATGGGTGAGGTGATCGTTGGCGAACCGGCGGTCGGGGTCCACGCGGTCACGCACTCGCAGCGCATCGCCGAAGCGCGGATAGAGCCGCGAGAGGTCCTCCGCCCCAAGCGTGTGCAGCTTGCCCCAATGTGGCCGGCCCTCGTGCTCGCGCACGATGGCCTCGAACGCGGCGAACGTCCCCCCGTCGTCCATCCGGTGATACTGATGCACTGCGACATACGCATTTTCACGCGCGTATGCCGTGGAGAGCCACACGTCGTCGGCTCCCGTCGAGCGCACCTCAACGGGGAAGGGAAGCGCTACGTGGTGGGCGTCGATCCAGGTGCGCAACGCGGAGATGACGACGGGCAGCGCGGCGCGCGGGACGGCATACTCGCTCTCGCGGAAGCGCACGTCACGCGAGGAACAGAAGACCTTCCATGACGTGTCGGTGTATTCCTTCGCGCCGAGCACCCGGGCACTGACCCGGTTGAGCCGCGGGACGATGCCCGGGCGCACCGCGGCAGCGCGATTGAGGGCTCCGAACACCTTGTTGCTCAGGATGTCCTCGTCCAGCCGCTCACGCCACGCGGGCTGAGGCTGGCCCGGGTCGTCATCGGGGACTCGCGAATTGCGCTTGAGCAGAACCCGATCCGTGTGCGGGAACCAATGGAAGTCGACGTGATCGAACTCATCGATGAGCTGCTCGTAACCGTCGATGATCTCGTCGAGGCGCCCCGGCGTCTCGATTGCCCTCAGCCGGAAGGCCGGCACACACTGGAGCTCGACCTCGGTGATGACGCCGAACGCACCGAGCCCCACCCGGGCGGCCTGGAACAGCTCTGATTCGTGCGAATCAGCCACGGAGACAGTGGATCCGTCTGCGAGGACAAGCGTGATCCCGATGACAGCAGACGCAATGCCCTGATGCTGGACGCCAGTCCCATGAGTCCCCGTCGCGATGGCACCCGCAATGCTCTGCCGGTCGATGTCGCCGAGGTTGGGCAGGGCCAGCCCCAGCCCGTCAAGCAGCGGATTGAGGACGTGGAGCGGCGTGCCGCCGGCAACACGCACTCGCTGGCGCAGCCGGTCCACATCGAGGATGCCAGAGAGGTGCGTCAGTCGCAGCAGCGTGCCGTCGGTGGCGCACAGCGGGGTGAAGGAGTGCCCGGCGCCGACGACGCGGACCCGCTGTTGGCGCTCTGCCGCTCTGCGCACCACCGCGGCGACTTCTGCGACCGATCGCGGTTCGAGAAAGCGCGCCGGGGTGGCACTGACGTTGCCGGCCCAGTTGCTCCACGTCATCCGAAGTTCTGTCCCTCTCCGCGATAGCTCGGGACCGTCTCGACGAGGCGACCCTGCTGGACGAGGTGGACGTGGTCGAAGCGCTCGAGCAGCTCGCCCGCTTTGGCTCCGCGCATCCAGACGCGGTCGCCGATCGCGAGCCCATCGGCGGCTCGCCCACGCAGAGGAGTCTGCACCTCCCCAGCCGCTTCGGTGCGGATGAGAGCCAGGGCGCGCCCGACAGGACGTGGAACACGACTCCAGCCAGGCTCACCGCTGGCGACATAACCGCCGCCGTATGCCGTGACGATCCCGTTGTCGGGGCGACGCACCACCGGCAGGGCAAAGGTCATCGCGGGTTGGGGCGCGAAGTCGTCGTAGGCGTCGAAAAGCGTGGGCCCGTAGAGCCCGGAACCTGCGGCGAACTCGGTGAGGCTGTCGGCCGCTGCAAGTCTGCCGACGCTGCCGGTGCCGCCCCCGTTGACGAAGTCGAGTTCGGTGAGGGCCCGGACCGCCTCGACCAACGGAGCGCGGCGCTCGGCGAGGTCGGCAAGGGAACGTTGCTTGAGCACCTTGAGGTGCGGTCCACGGTCCGGCAACCCGGCGACCTGGGCGTCATAGAACATCACCCCGACGACCCTGAGCCCGGCGTCGAGAGCAGCCCTGGTCACGGACAGCGCATCGGCCGGAGCGCGCAGGGGGGACCGTCGTACGCCGAGATGGAGCCTCTTGATCCGTAGCGAGCAGTCGACGTCGAGGGCGACACGAAGGCCGCTCCCCTCGCCCAGAAGGTCGACCAGGAACCGCACGTGCTCGACGCTGTCGATGGCGAGAGTGATCTCCTCGCGAAGGTGCTCGTCCTCCACGACCGCCCGAATCCACTCGACGTCGCTGCTGGGGTAGGCCACGAAGACGTCCGGAAAGCCCTGGCGCACGAGCCACACCGCCTCGGGCACGGCATACGCCATCACACCGGCAAAGCCGGGACGATCAAGAACACGACGCAACAGGCTCCGACACCGCACGGACTTGCTCGCCACACGGATCGGCCGGCCCGCAGCGCGGCGGACGAGGTCGTCAGCATTGGCGTCGAACGCGGCGAGATCGACAGTGACCAGCGGGCAAGGCAGCCCGGCCGTTGCCCTCTCGAGCGCGTCGATATCGACGAACGGCTCCGTGCGACTCATGCAACCCTGCTCTCCGTGGCGCCGCGGAAAGTGCGGCGGTAGGCGTGCGGTGACACCCAAGAGTGGCAGCACAGTGCTGCGCGAAAAGGCACCGGTGCCACATCCAGGTTCGCTTCCAGTCCATCCACCACCGTGTCGACCCGGCCCGAACCCCGTCGTGTCGCCCTACCCGAACCCCAACTGATTACCCCTGGGCGCGGCCCTGGGGTCGCCCAGGGGCAATCAGTTGGCGGGGTGGTTGTCTCGACTGGTGGGGGCGTCTCACACGGGGGCAACAGTCGCGGTTTGCTTGGACCATGTCCGAGCCGCTCCCCCACACGTCGAACGGGTCCGAGCATCTGCGTGCCGTCCTGCGCGCCCCTGTCTATGAAGCTGCCGTGGTCAGTCCCCTCGAGCTCATGGAGTCCCTCTCGGTCCGACTCGGCAACACCGTCCAGGTCAAACGCGAGGACCGCCAGCCGATCCACTCCTTCAAGATCCGCGGCGCCTACACGCGCATGCGCGCTCTCACTCCCGATGAACGAGACCGCGGCGTCATCACCGCCTCCGCGGGCAACCACGCCCAGGGCGTTGCTCTGTCGGCCTCGTTGCTCGGCGTCAACGCCGTCGTCGTCATGCCCACCACGACCGCGCCCATCAAGGTGGACGCAGTGCGGGGACACGGCGCAGAGGTCGAACTCATCGGGGACACGTTCGACGAAGCCAAGGCCGAGGCCCTCCGGCTCGGGGACGAGCGCGACCTCACCTACATCGCCCCCTTCGACGACCCGCTGGTCATCGCCGGTCAGGGCACCATCGGCCTTGAACTCATCCAGCAGGACGCCCACCTCGACCGGGTCTTCGTACCCGTGGGAGGCGGCGGGTTGGCCGCGGGCATCGCCGTGCTCATCAAGAACCTCATGCCCGGTATCAAGGTCATCGGCGTCGAACCCGAGGACGCTGCCTGCCTCAGCGCAGCCCTCGAAGCCGGGAGCCCCGTCGAGCTCCCCGAGGTGAGCCGCTTTGCCGAAGGTGTGGCCGTCAAGCGCATCGGCGATCTCACCTTCGACCTGTGCCGCGAGTACCTCGACGACGTCGTCACCGTCAGCTCGGACGAGATCTGCGCCGCGGTCAAGGACATCTTCGAAGACGTCCGCGCCGTGGCCGAGCCCGCTGGTGCTGTGGCGCTCGCGGGTCTCAAGAAGTACGTCGAGGTCCACTCCGTTCGAGGCGAACGCCTGGCCCACGTCCTGTCCGGCGCCAACGTTCCCTTCGACACCCTGCGCTACATCGCGGAGCGGGCCGAGATCGGCGAGCACCGAGAGGCCCTTTATGGCGTGACGATTCCCGACCGGGCGGGCGCGTTCCTGGACTTCTGCGGTGTGCTCGCAGGACGGGCGGTCACCGAGTTCAACTACCGCGCCGACGGGACGGACCACGCTCGGATCTTCGTCGGCGTCCAGCTCTCGGGCGGGGCTGCCGAGGGTCACGAGATCCACGACAAGCTCTCCGCCGCCGGCTACGAGGCCGTCGATCTCTCCGACGACGACACCGCCAAAACCCATGTCCGCTACATGATCGGCGGCCGCTCACCAAGCGGGAACGAAGAGGTCTACAGCTTCGAGTTTCCCGAACACCCGGGCGCACTCACACGCTTCCTGGCCGAGCTCGGCACCCGCTGGAACATCACGATGTTCCACTACCGCAGCCACGGCACGGACTACGGTCGAGTGCTGTGCGCGTTCGAGGGCGTGCGCAACGACACCGACTTCGCGGCCCACGTGGCCAACCTCGGCTACCCATGCCAGGACGTGTCCGCCTCCCCGGCGCTGTCCTACTTTTTGCTCCGCTGACTCCCCGCCGGGAAGACCTGCACGTCAGCCGTCCGTGCTGGTCACACCTTCATAGAGTCCGACAGCGTTCCCGTCGGGGTCCTCCATCACGGCCCACCAACTGGTCTCACTGATCGGGCTCTTCTCCATCAGGACCGTGGCGCCCTGCTCGGTCGCCTTGGCCAGGGTGTCCTCGATCGAGTCGACCTCAACATAGGAGCGGGGCTGGGTGAAGCCCTCACCGCGTGGCGCCAGTCCGCCGCCGCTGATCTTGTTGGGAGCCTGCCACATGGGATAGCCCTCGAAGCCAGGAATCTCAGCGATCTGCCAGCCGAAGAGCGTGCTGTAGAAACTCTTGGCCCGCTCCATGTCGGTGACGGGGATGTCGATGTGCGTGATGTCTCCGTGAGGCATCAGGTCCTCCTGAGGTCAGGCGATCGCAGTTCGACCGCTGACTCCACTGTGACACCTGGCACCGACGGTGTCGCCACACCCTCTGCAGGAGGTGGGCTCAGGAGACGCGCTCGGTGACCGACGTGGCCAGCGCGAGCAGGGCCGTCTTGGCCTCGCTCGCGGGCAGGTCAACGAGAGCCTGCTGAGCCTCTGCACCCACCCCTCGGGTCTCCTCGCGTGCCTGCCCCAACGCCGGGTGGGTGCGCAGCAACGCCAGTGCCTCGGCCAGGTCGGCATCACCAGAGAGATCGGACTGGAGCAATTCTTGGAGGCGAGCATCCTCCGGAGACGTCGAGGCCAGCGCGTGGAGGACGGCGAGCGTCCGCTTGCCCTCGCGCAGGTCCATGCCGGGGAGCTTGCCGAGTTCCTGCTCCGAGGACTCGATGTCGATGAGGTCATCGGCGAGCTGGAACGCCATGCCCAACCGTTCGCCATAGACGCGCATCGTCTCGATGACATCGTCGTCACATCCCGCAAACATGGCGCCGTAGCGGGCGGCCGTGGCGATGAGCACGCCCGTCTTGTCCTGGAGGACGCGCAGGTAGTAGGCCCCTGAGTCTTCGCCCTCTGGGGCCTGTCGGTCGTCACGGATCTGCCCGGTGCACAAGCGAATGAACGTCTCGGCCTGGATGCGCACGGCTTCCGGTCCGAGGTCGGCGACCAACGCTGACGCATGTCCGAAGAGGAGGTCACCGATGAGGATGGCCGTGGAGTTCCCGTATGCCGTGTTGGCCGTCGGTGTGCCCCGGCGCAGCTCCGCTTCGTCCATGACGTCGTCGTGATAGAGGGACGCGAGGTGGGTCAGTTCGACCGCAGCGGCGGCCGCGACGACGGAATCGTTGACTCCCTCGCCCAGCTCAGCGGCAAGAATCGTGAGCATCGGCCGGAAGCGCTTCCCGCCAGCTCGCAGCAGGTGGACGTTGGCCTCGGCGATGAAGGCATCGTCGTGGTCGATGCGTTCCTCGATGAGGGCCTCGACCCGCGCCAGCCCGCCGGTGAGCCGCTCCTGAAGACCCGCCGACACCTCGGGCAGCGCGAGTGTCACTGGATGAACTGCGACACCCGACCGGCGAGGTCGAGGATCGGGCCCGGGACGATTCCGAGCACGATCGTGCCAAGGGCTCCGACCGTGATGGCGATCGTCGAGGCGATCGACGGAGTCAGCGCGACGACGTCGTCACCGGTGGGCTCGGTGAAATACATGAGCACGATGAGCCGGAAGTAGACGAACGCGGTGACGCCTGAGGCGAGCACACCCACAACCACCATGACGATGCCGGCCAGTCCACCGTGGGCCACGGCCGGAGCAAACACCGCGAACTTCGCGGTGAAGCCGGACGTCAGCGGGATCCCCGCAAAGGCCAGGAGCATCAGGGAGAAGACGCCGGCCACCACCGGGTGCTTGCGGCCAAGTCCTGCCCACTGCGAGAGGTGCGTTGCCTCGGAACCGCCCGAACGGACGAGAAAGACGATGGCGAACGCAGCGATGGTCGACAGGCCATAGGCGAGGACATAGAACATCACGCCGGAGACAGCAGTCACATCGAACGCGAGCACACCCACGAGGACGAAGCCGGCGTGGGCGATCGACGAGTAGGCCAGGAGACGCTTCATGTCGGTCTGGGTGACCGAGAGCACGGCGCCGACCACCATCGTCAGAACCGCGATGGCTGCCACACCCAGACGCCACTCGACCCGTGACGCCTCGACTCCGACATAGGCCAGGCGCAGGATCGCGCCGAACGCTGCAAGCTTGGTCGCCGCGGCCATGAAGCCGGTGACCGGGGTCGGCGCCCCTTGGTAGGCGTCCGGAGTCCACGAGTGGAACGGCACCGCGCCGACCTTGAAGAGCAGTCCAATGAGCGTGAGCACCACGCCGGGGAGCAGGAGGCCCTCAAGAGCCCCGTCAGCGTTCGAGATCGCCGTGGCGATGTCCTTGAGGTCGGTGGACCCGGCATACCCATAGAGCAGCGCTGCACCGAAGAGGAAGAAGGCCGACGAGAAGGCGCCCAGCAGGAAGTACTTGAGCGAAGCCTCCTGCGAGAGCAGGCGACGTCGTCGGGACAGACCAGTGAGGACGTAGAGCGGCAGCGAGAGCACCTCGAGCGCCACGAACATCGTGATGAGGTCGTTGGAAGCGACGAACATGAGCATGCCGAACATCGCAAACAGAGTGAGCGGGAAGGCCTCCGACGTGGCAAACCCCGCACGCTCGGCGTTGGCCTCGGCCGGGGAGCCCGGGGTGGCGGCCCCCATTGGTGTGAAGGCGTCGGCGGAGCGACCACCAAAACGCTCGGACATCGTCAGCACGCCAAGGACGCCGAAGAGCAGCAGGGTCCCCTGCATAAACAGCGCCGGCCCGTCGACGACGATCGAGCCGCCGGCGGTGACGGTCTGGTGGTCGACCGACACGAGCACCAGGACCACGAAGGAGACGACGAGCGCACCGAGTGCCAGGGCAACCTGGATGACGTGGCGAGACCCGCGGGGCGCGAACGCCTCAACGAGCACCCCGACCAGCGCGGCAGCCACAATGATGAGCATCGGCGCGAGCGCCGAATAGTCGATGTGGACGGCCTCGAAGACCGTCGGAATCGCACTGGACAGGGCGGTCACTTGGAACTCCCGGAGGCGTTGGTCGGCGCCGGATCAGTGACACCGACGAGCTGAAGGGTCTGCTTCACGGCAGGGTTGACGAGGTCAAGGACCGGCTTCGGGAAGACGCCGAGGAGCAGGAACGACGCGATGATCGGTGCGATGACGAGCTTCTCGCGCAGGCCGAGGTCACGCGGTTCACCACCCTCGATGAAGGTAGGACGCGGACCGGTGAAGAGCCGCTGATAGGTCAGCAGGATGTAGAGCGCGGCCAGCACGATCCCCAACGTCGCGAAGGCAGCGGCCCACTGGTAGCGCTGGAACGTCCCGGCTAGCACGAGGAACTCCGACACGTAGGACGACAAACCTGGCAGGGCCAGCGAGGACAGCCCCGAGATGAGGAAGGTCCCGGCGAGGACCGGTGTGACTCGCTGCCAGCCGCCGTAGTCGGCGATGCGTTGTGTCCCGTGCCGCGAGATGAGGAACCCGGCGAGCAGGAACAACCCAGCCGTCGCAAAGCCGTGGTTGATCATGTAGAGCGCGGAGCCGGATCCACCCGTCGTCGTCATCGCAAAGATGCCGAGCACGATGAGGCCGAAGTGGCTGACCGACGTGAACGCGATGAGCCGCATGAGATCACGAGAGCCGATGGCGAGCAGTCCTCCATAGAGGACGGAGATGACGGCCAACGTGATGACCACCGGGGTGGCCCACTTCGACGCCTCCGGGAAGAACCCGAGGCAGAAGCGCAACATCCCGAAGGTGCCAACCTTGTCCAGAACACCGACGAGCAACACCGCGGTCGCGGGACGCGACTCAGCCACTGCGTCGGGCAGCCAGGTGTGGACCGGCCACATCGGGGCCTTGATCGCGAAGGCGATGAAGAATCCGACGAACAGCCAACGCTGGGTTGCGGTGGAACCACCGACGGCACCCTCGAGCGACTCGTAGAGGAAGCCGTGCTCCCCACCCGGCCCCTGGAAGTAGAGACCGATGACGGCGACGAGCATGATCAGCCCGCCGACCAGCGAGAACAGGATGAACTTCATGGCGGCGTACTGACGACGCGGGCCACCGAACATCCCGATCAGGAAGTAGACCGGGACGAGCATGGCCTCGAAGAAGACGTAGAACAAGAAGACGTCACGCGCGGCGAAGACACCGACCATGAAGGTGAGCAGGATGAGCATGAGCGCGAAGTAGGTCTTCTCGCGTCCGGGCTCAGCCTCATCGCCAAGGTCGTTCCAGGCTGCCAAGAGGCAGATGGGCGTGAGGATCGCCGCCAAGATGATGAGTGACAGGGCAATGCCGTCGACACCAAGCGCATAGGAGACCCCGAACTGTGGGATCCACGAATGCGTCTCGGTCAGCTGGTACCGATCGCTCGAGCCATTGTCGAACTGCCCCCAGGCCACCAGCGCCAGGAGCAGGGTCAACAGCGAGACGCCGAACGCAATCGGCTTGGCCAGTCGCGACGAGGCAGACGGCAGCAGCCAGATGACCGCCGAGCCGACCAACGGCACGACCATCAGAAGCGTGAGCAAGGGCAGGCCGGACATCAGTTCATCACCCACAGTGCTCCGAGGACGAAGACGACACCGGTGAGCATCGTCAAGGCATAGGACCGGGCGTAGCCGGTCTGGAGGCGGCGCAGTCGCGAGGACAGCCCGCCGATGGAGGCGGCCAACGAGCCGACGACTCCGTCGATCCCCGACCCGTCGGTGAAGACGAGGGCGCGGGTGAGGTGCGTGCCGGGGCGCATGAAGAGGCCTTCGTTGATGGCGTCCTGGTAGAGGTCGGCGCGGGCTGCCTGCGTGAGCAGCGAACCTCGCGGCGCTGTCAGCGGGACCGTGTCACGCCAGTACAACATCCAGGCGTAGGCCGCTCCGCCGAACACCAGCAGCAGCGTCAGCGTCATGATCACGGGCACGGCGAGCACAGGGTGCTCCTCCCCGTGGGCGCCGACGACCGGCTCGAGCCAGTGACTGAACATGCCGCCCCACGAGAGAATGAGACCGAGCAGACCGGAGCCGACGGCGAGCACGATCATCGGGATGGTCATGGTCAGCGGGGACTCGTGCGGGTGCACAGCACGCTCGGCGTCCTCGCGCGCGTCGACCCAGCGCTTCTTGCCGTGAAAGGTCATGAAGAACAGGCGCGACATGTAGAAGGCGGTGATCCCGGCGCCGAGAAGCGCGACGAACCCGAAGACCCAGGGCCGCCAGCCGTCACCGATGAATGCGGCCTCGATGATCTTGTCCTTGGACCAGAAGCCCGAGAACGGCGGGACACCCAAAATGGCGAGCCAGCCCAGACCAAAGGTGATCCAGGTGATCTTCATCGCGCCGGACAGCCCACCAAAGCGACGCATGTCGACCTGGTCGTTCATGCCGTGCATGACCGACCCAGCGCCGAGGAACATCCCGGCCTTGAAGAAGCCGTGGGTGATGAGGTGGAAGATCGCGAAGGCGTAGCCAACGGGGCCGAGGCCAGCAGCCAACATCATGTAGCCGATCTGCGACATCGTCGAGGCGGCGAGGGCCTTCTTGATGTCGTCCTTGGCGCAACCGACGATCGCCCCATAGAGGAGGGTGATCGCGCCGACGATCGCGACGGCGAGTTGAGCGTTGGGCGCCGCGTTGAAGATCTCGTGCGAGCGGACGATGAGGTAGACACCGGCGGTGACCATGGTCGCGGCGTGGATGAGTGCGGAGACCGGCGTGGGGCCGGCCATGGCGTCACCGAGCCAGGACTGCAACGGGAACTGGGCCGACTTGGCACAGGCACCGACGAGCAGGAGCAGACCAAGGACGGTCATCGCGGTGGAACCGGCCTGCCCCGCACCGGCGTTCACGGTGGCAAAGTCGACCGCCCCGAATGTGTAGAACATGAACATGATCGCGATCGACATGCCGACGTCGCCGACGCGGTTGACGAAGAAGGCCTTGTTGGCTGCCGTTGCGTAGGCCGGGTTGTGGTTCCAGAAACCGATGAGCAAGTAGGACGCCAGGCCAACACCCTCCCAGCCAACGAACAGCAGGAGGTAGGAGTCGGCGAGCACGAGCAGCAGCATCGAGGCGACAAAGAGGTTCAAGTAGGCAAAGAACTTGCGCCGGTCGGGGTCGTGCTCCATGTAGCCGATGGAGTACACGTGGATCAGCGATCCGACAAAGGTGATGAGGAGGACGAAGGCGATCGACAACTGGTCGATGAGCAGACCGGCCTCGAGCTGGAACTGCCCGGCGGGGATGAAGTTCCAGCCGCCGACGTGGGCGGCACGGTCCTCATGGCCGCGACCGATCATCGCGAGCAGCATGAGGAAGCCCAGGACGAAGCTGGCCCAGGACAGCACGGTGGCGAGCAGGTGTCCCCATGCGTTGGTGGCCTTGCCTCCCAGCAGCAGGATCGCCGCGCCAAGCACGGGGAAGGCGACCAGCAACCAGCCGTAAGCCGTGATGCCGGTGGCCGAGGCCACCTCGCCTTGCGAGGCGAGCAGTGCAAGTGAATTCACGTTGTGCGCCCCTTAGAGCTTCAGCAGATTGGCATCGTCGACCGAAGCCGAGCGGCGGGCACGGAAGATCGCCATGATGATGGCGAGGCCGACGACGACCTCGGCCGCGGCAACAACCATGACGAACAGGGCGATGACCTGTCCGTCGAGCCTGCCGTGCATGCGTGCGAAGGTGACGAACACGAGGTTCGCGGCGTTGAGCATGAGCTCGACACCCATGAACACGATGATGGCGTTGCGCCTGGTGAGCACGGTGGCACCACCGATGACGAACAGCAACGTCGCGAGGTAGATGTAGTTGATCAGGCTCATCGCTCGTCCTTCCGGGTGGCGTCGACGTCGGTGCGCGCTGCGGCGCCGTCGCCATCGTTGCGAGCGTGGGGTGACCAACTGGCGTCGCCCACTTCACGCTGGACTTCGTCCTCGGCCTCGACCCACGGGGTGGCTGAGCCGACCTGGTCGCGGGCGGTGAGGACACGCGAGACGGACAACTCGCTCGGCGTGCCGTCCGGCAGGAGCGCGGGGGTGTCGACCGCGTTGTGGCGGGCATAGACACCCGGCACCGGCAGACCCGCGAGGTGCTCGCCGCTGCGGATGCGGCGCTCGCTCCACGCGCGCTGGTCGGGGCGGTTACCCAGACGCTCACGGTGGGCAAGGACCATCGCGGCGAGCGCGGCCGTGATGAGCAGTGCCGACGTGGCCTCGAAGACCCAGACGTAGCGGCCGAAGATCAGCTCTGCCACACCGGACACGTTGCCGGTGTCGGCGTTGATCTTCGCGAGCCTGTCTGCCTTGGCCCCACCGATGGTGATGCGACCGATGGCGCCCATGAGGAGCGCGGCAAGGCCGAGGCTGAGCACGATTGTCGCGGCGCGCTGACCCTTGAGGGTCTCCACGATGCTGTCCGAGGAGTCGACGCCGACGAGCATCACGACGAAGAGGAAGAGCATCATCACGGCGCCGGTGTAGACGAAGATCTGGATGACGCCGAGGAAGTCCGCGTTCTGCGCAAGATAGAAAATGCCGAGGATGATCATCGTCATGGCCATCGCGATGGCTGCATGCACGGCCTTGCGCGCAAAGATCAGCCCCATCGCGCCAATGACGGCGAGGGGGCCGAGGATCCAGAACAGGACCGCTTCTCCGGTGCCGGTCACTTGGACGCCTCCTGCGTCGCGTCCTGTGCGTCCTTGGCGTGGTGCTCCTCGACCCATTCCTTCTGGGTGGGCGTGGCCTCGGACACCTTCCCGAGGTAGTAGTCGCGCTCCTCCATGCCCTGCACCATCGGGTGCGGCGCGGGCGCCATGCCGCCCTGGAGCGGTGCAAGCAGCTGCTCCTTGGTGAAGATGAGATCGGCGCGGTTGTTGTCTGCAAGCTCGTACTCGTTGGTCATCGTCAGCGCCCGCGTCGGGCAGGCCTCGATGCACAGTCCGCAGAAGATGCAGCGCAGGTAGTTGATCTGGTAGACGCGGCCATAGCGCTCTCCGGGTGAGAATCGCTGGCCGGACTCATCGTCGTTGTTGGCGCCTTCGACGAGGATTGCGTCGGCCGGGCAAGCCCACGCGCACAGCTCGCAGCCAACGCACTTCTCGAGACCGTCGGGGTGACGGTTGAGCTGGTGTCGGCCGTGGAAGCGCTGCGCGGTCGGACGCTTCACCTCGGGGTACTCGGTCGTGGCGACCTTGCGGAACATCGTCGCGAAGGTCACCCCGAACCCGGCTGCAGGGGCGAAGAGGTCGGTGAAGAACCCGCTCTTCTGAGGTTGTTCAGCCACGAGGGGCCTCCTTGTCGAGGGAGTCGGACTCGCCGGCGCCGCGTGCACGCCCAGCCGTCACCGGCTCGGAAGCGGGCAGCGCGGGGGCGCCGACCTTGGCGCTCTCACGCAGGCGTTGTCCGGGTAGTGGGGGCACGGGATAGCCACCGGCATACGGGTCGATCTCCTCGGGCGGTCCCTCGTTGGCCGCAGCCTCCTTGGCCAGGGCGCGGCTGTCCCACCACCAGCCGAAGGCGAGGGCACCAATGGCCACAAGTCCCACGATGGCCAGTGACGACACGGGGAAGCGGCGGCCAGCAAACTCCAGGGCCGCGTCACCGAACCAGCCGTTCTGCGCACCGCGGAAGAACGCCACGAGGACAACCCAGGCGAGCGTGGCCGGGATGAGGAACTTCCAGCCGAACCGCATGAACTGGTCGTAGCGGGTGCGGGGAAGGGAGCCGCGCAGCCACACGAAGAAGAACATGAACATCCAGAGCTTGATGGTGAACCAGAGCAGGCCCCACCATCCCTCGTTGAACATGCCGTCGTTGATCGCCGCAATTCCAGGAGGTGCCTGCCAGCCGCCGAGGAACATCGTCGTGGCCAGCGCGGAGACGGTGAACATGTTGATGTACTCGCCGAGGAAGAACATGGCGAAACGCATCGAGCCGTATTCGGTGTGGAACCCACCCGTGAGCTCGCCCTCCCCCTCGGCGAGGTCGAACGGGAGGCGGTTGGTCTCGCCGACCATGGTGATGACGTAGACGAAGAAGCTGAAGAACGCCGGGATGATGTACCAGATGCTGTGCTGGGCCGCGACGATCTGAGAGGTCGACATCGAGCCGCTGTAGAGGAAGACGGCGACGAGCGACAGACCCATCGCGATCTCATAGGAGATCATCTGGGCGGACGAGCGCAGACCACCCATCAACGGGTACGGCGAGCCCGATGACCAGCCGGCGAGCACGACGCCATAGATGCCGATGCCGGCAATCGCGAGCACGAAGAGCACCGAGATCGACGAGTCGGCCAGCTGCAGAGGCGTGTGGTGACCGAAGAGGTTGACCTCACCGCCGAGCGGGATGATCGCGAAGCCGATGAAGCACATCGTCGCGGTGATGAGCGGTGCCAGCGTGAAGACGAACCGGTCGGCCTTGGCCGGGGTGACGTCCTCCTTGAGCATCGCCTTCATGCCGTCGGCCAAGGTCTGGAGCAGACCAAAAGGACCGTTGCGGTTGGGTCCGGGACGCTGCTGCATGCGCCCGATGACGCGACGCTCAAACCAGATGACCATCAGCGTCGAGACAAGCAGGTAGACGAAGATGATCAGCGCCTTGATCAGGGAGATCCACCACGGCGTGTCCGAGAAGTCTGCCGTGGGGTTGTCCTTGCCTTCGGCAGCAAGAGTCTGTATGCCGGTCAGGGCACTGTCGCTGAAGGTCCCGACGGCGTCGTGAAGAGCCAAAAGAGTGCTCATGCTGAGTCTTCCTTATCCACCTTGGTGACGGAGACGCGGATGGCCGGTGCGTCCGCGAGCGTGCCTCGAAGGTCACACCCAGCGGAGTTGGTGGGGAGCCAGACGACGTGATCGGCCATCTGGGTCACCGTCACAGGGACGGTGACGCGCGAGTCTCCGGCCACGACCGTCACGGTGTCACCATCGATGACGCCCAGCGAGTCGGCAGTGGTAGCCGACACCTTGGCCGCCGGCTTGGGTGCGGTCCCGGCGAGGAAGGGTTCGCCGTCCTGGAGCAGACCCTTGTCGAGGAGGTGACGCCACGTCGCGAGGACGAGATGACCGTCTGCGGCGCTGGGGACCTCTCCTGCAGCGACGGACGGGGCTGCGGCGCGATCAGCCGTCGAGGGGCCGATGCGCTCCATCTCAGTGCGGATCTCGGCGACGGTGCGGCAGCCGAGGAACTCGCCCAGCTCGTCGGCGATCATGTCGAGCGCGCGGTGGTCGCTCACGTAGCCGGTCTCGAGCGCGCGTTCGAAGTTGCGTACGCGCCCCTCCCAGTCCACGAACATGCCGGCCTTCTCGGCGTGGGCCGCAACAGGCAGGACCACGTCTGCGACGGCTGTGACCGCCGACTCACGGATCTCGAGGGAGACCACGAACGTCGATTCGAACGCCTGCAGCGCATCGGCTCGACCGAAGTCGAGCGGGTCGACACCACCGACGACGAGAGCACCCAGCTGACCGGTGCGAGCGGCTTCGAGCATGGCGCCCGCGTCACGCCCGGGAGCATCGGGCAGACCGACGACACCCCAGGCCGAGGCGACCTCGGCGCGCGCCGCGGCGTCGGTGACAGCGCGGCCACCCGGGAGCAGTGTCGGGAAGGCGCCGGCCTCGAGGGCACCGCGCTCTCCCGCGCGACGGGGGACCCACGCGAGGCGCGCACCCGTCGTCTCAGCCAGGCGAGCCGCCGCACTCAGGCCACCGGGCACCGTCGCGAGGCGTTCGCCGACAAGGATGATGGCACCTTCACCACGCAGCGCTTCGGCAGCGTCCCGCACTGTGTCAGGACCTTCGCCAGCAGCACCGCTCGCCGAACCCTTGCCGAGGGCGTCCAGAACCTCGGGCTCGGTGCCCGGGGCGGTGGGGATGAGGTGACCAGAAACCTTGGTGAGACCGCGGGTCGCAACGGGCGACACGGCATACACGACCGTCTTGTTCTTGCGCGACGCCTTGCGCAGGCGAAGGAAGACGATCGGGCTCTCGTCCTCGGGCTCAAAGCCCGCGAGGACAACAGTTTTGGCCTTCTCGAGGTCGTCGTAGGTGACTCCGCCACTCTCGGGCGACGTGAGGACGACATGGGACGCGAGGAACTCCGCCTCCTCAGCCGAGTGCGGGCGGGCCCGGAAGTCGACGTCGTTGGTGCCGAGGATGGTGCGCGCGAATTTGCCGTAGGCGTAGGCGTCTTCAGCGCTGGCGCGACCGCCGACCAGGACCCCGGCGCTGGAGGCTGCCTTGAGGCCTGCCGCAGCGGCCGCGAGGGCCTCCCGCCAGGACGCGATCTGGAGCTCGCCGTCCTTGCGGACCATCGGGAGCTCCAGCCGGTCAGGGAGGGTGGAGTACTGGAAGGCCCAACGGCCCTTGTCGCAGTTCCACTCCTCGTTGACCAGGGGCTCGTTGGTCGCCATCCGGCGCAGGACGGAGCCGCGACGGTGGTCGGTGCGGATCGCGCAACCGCTGGCGCAGTGCTCACACGCGCTCGGGGTGGAGACGAGGTCGAACGGGCGGGCGCGGAAGCGATAGGCCGCACCGGTCAGGGCGCCGACCGGGCAGATCTGGACCGTGTTGCCCGAGAAGTAGGACTCGAACGGCTTCTCTTCGTAGATGCCGACCTGCTGGAGGGCGCCGCGCTCGACGAGGGCGATGAACGGGTCACCAGCGATCTGCTCGGAGAAGCGGGTGCAGCGCGCACACAGGATGCAGCGCTCCCGGTCGAGCAGGACCTGGCTCGAGATGTTGATCGGCTTGGGGTAGGTGCGCTTGCTGTCCTCGAAGCGAGAGACCGGGCGGCCGTTGCTCATCGCCTGGTTCTGCAGAGGACACTCGCCACCCTTGTCGCAGACCGGGCAGTCCAGCGGGTGGTTGATGAGCAGGAACTCCATCTGCCCGTGCTGCGCCTTGTCGGCCACCGGGGAACTGTGCTGGGTCTTGACGTCCATACCGGGCGAGACCGTCATGGTGCATGAGGTCTGCGGCTTCGGCATCGGTCGCAGGGTTCCGTCCGGACCAGGCGTGGCGACCTCGACGAGGCACTGCCGGCACGCGCCGACGGGCTCGAGCAACGGGTGGTCGCAGAAGCGAGGGATCTCGATACCGGCCTGCTCGGCCGCGCGGATGACGAGGGTGTTCTTGGCGACAGAGACATCGATGCCGTCGATGGTCAGGTCGACCATCTCGACGGCCGGCTTCTCGCCACCAGCTCCGTTCTCGGGCTGGCCGGCTGCGTCGGTCTTCTTGTTGTCGGTCACAGTCATGCCGTCACGCGGTCCTTGTGGAAGAGCGTCGACTCGCTGGAGTCGAAGGGACAGGCACCTTGCGTGAGGTGCGCGATGTACTCCTCGCGGAAGTACTGGATGGAGCTCGTGATCGGGCTCGTCGCACCGTCGCCGAGCGCACAGAAGGCGCGGCCGAGGATGTTGTCGCAGATGTCGAGGAGCTTGTCGAGATCCTCGTCGTTGCCCTCGCCGTTCTCGAGGCGACCAAGGATCTGCTTGAGCCACCACGTGCCCTCACGGCACGGAGTGCACTTGCCGCAGGACTCATGCTGATAGAACTCGGTCCAGCGGTCGACGGCGCGCACGACACAGGTCGTCTCATCGAAGATCTGCAGCGCGCGGGTACCCAACATCGAGCCGGCCGCAGCCACGGACTCGAAGTCGAGTGGGATGTCGAGGTGCTCGGCGGTGAAGAGCGGAGTCGACGAGCCACCGGGAGTCCAGAACTTCAGTGCCTTGTCGGGGTCGCGCATGCCGCCGGCCATGTCAAGCAGCTCGCGCAGCGTGATGCCGAGCGGTGCTTCGTACTGACCCGGGTGCTTGACGTGCCCCGAGAGGCTGAAGATCCCGAAGCCCTGGGACTTGTCGGTGCCCATGTCGCTGAACCACTCGGCCCCGTGGAGCAGAATCGGCGGGATCGATGCGATGCTCTCCACATTGTTGACGACGGTGGGGCGCGCGTAGAGCCCGGCGACCGCCGGGAACGGCGGCTTGAGGCGCGGTTGGCCGCGACGGCCCTCGAGGCTGTCGAGGAGCGCTGTCTCCTCACCACAGATGTAGGCGCCGGCGCCAGCGTGCACGGTGATGTTGAGGTCGAAGCCCGAACCGTGGATGTTCTTGCCGAGGTGCCCTGCCGCATAGGCCTCTTCGACCGCGCGCATCAGGCGACGATAGACGTGGACGACCTCGCCGCGCACATAGATGAAGGCGTGGTTGCAGCCGATGGCGTAGGACGTGATGACGCAGCCCTCGATGAGGAACTGCGGCGCGGCCATCATGAGCGGGATGTCCTTGCAGGTGCCCGGCTCGGACTCGTCGGCGTTGACGACGAGGTAGCGGGGGCCGCCGTCGGGCGGAGGCAGGAAGCCCCACTTCATACCCGTCGGGAAGCCTGCGCCACCTCGGCCACGCAGCCCGGAGTCCTTGGTGGCCTGGACGAGGTCCGCGGGCTCCATCGTCAGCGCCTTCTTGAGGGCCTGGTAGCCCTCGTTGCGCTCGTAGGTCTCAAGAGTCCAGCTCTGCGGATCGTCCCAGAACTTCGTGAGGATGGGAGTCAGCGTCGTGCTCATGACTCGTCGCCCTTCTTCTTGCCGTCAAGCGCGTTGGTGTCGTCGAACGATGAGGTGGAGAACTCGGCCGGAGCAGCCCCGCTGGTCTGGGCGGTGGCGCCTTGTGAGGCGGGCGCTGCCGGCGTGCCGACCAGCGGTGCACCGCCCTTGGGCTCGGCCTCCTTGGCCGAGGTGCCGTCGTCAAAAAGGGTCGCGTCCTGCGGTTCCGGCGCCGACGAATCCTTGGCTGGCTTGCCGCCGGGCTTCTCGTCGGGTTCGTTGGTGTGCGCGTTCACCGAGCTGTGTGTTCCAGCGGCCTTGCCTTCGACCGTGTCGCCCGCAGCGCTGGCTTGGGTGCCGCCGTCGGCTCCGTCGGCTCCGTCGGCTCCGTCGGCTCCGTCGTCGGTGGAGTCGGTTCGCTCGGCACCCTTGGGTGCTTCCCAACCGTTCTCGTGCGCGATTTCGAGGCCGACCACCGACGCCGGTCCGGCGCCGACACCCTCGTCGGCGAGACCGTCGTTGAAGCCGGCCAGCACGCGCGACATCTGCTTGAACGAGCACACGGAGTTGGGGCCACGCGTCGGCTTCACCGCGGTGCCTGCGCGCAGGTCGTCAACCAGCTGGTTGGTCGACTCCGGGGTCTGGTTGTCGAAGAACTCCCAGTTGGCCATGACGACGGGGGCGTAGTCGCAGGCCGCGTTGCACTCGATGCGCTCGAGGGTGACCTTGCCATCGGCAGTCGTTTCGTCGTGGCCGATGCCCAGGTGTTCGGAGACCGAGTCCCAGATCTCGTCACCGCCCATGATCGCGCAGAGCGTGTTGGTGCAGACGCCGACGGTGTATTCACCGTTGGGGTGGCGCTTGTATTGGGTGTAGAACGTCGCGACACCCGACACTTCGGCGCGGGTGAGCTCGAGGAGCTCGGCGCAGAAGTCGATACCACGACCGGTGACGTAACCGTCGACCGACTGCACGAGGTGCAGCAGCGGCAGCAGCCCCGACCGCTTCTGCGGGTAACGCGCGATGATGAGCTCTGAATCAGCGCGCAGCTGCGCCATGACCTCAGGGCTGTAGGGCTCCTTGGACTCCGATGACACCGTGAGGTGACCGGAGGCCGTCTGAATTCCGAAGTGCTCCATCAGCGGTCAACGCCTCCCATGACGGGGTCGATCGAGGCCACCGCAACGATGACGTCAGCGACCTGGCCGCCTTCGGACAGCGCGGCCACGGCCTGCAGGTTGTTGAAGCTCGGGTCACGGAAGTGCGCCCGGTAGGGCCGCGTGCCACCGTCGGAGACGAGGTGGGCTCCGAGTTCACCCTTGGGCGACTCGATCGGGACATAGGCCTGGCCTGCGGGCACCCTGAAGCCCTCGGTGACGAGCTTGAAGTGGTGGATCAAGGACTCCATCGAGGTGCCCATGATCTCGCGAATGTGGTCGAGGCTGTTGCCCTGGCCATCGCTGCCGACCGACAGCTGGGCCGGCCACGCGATCTTCTTGTCTTCGACCATGACGGGGCCGGTGACCTTCTTGAGGCGCTCGACGCACTGCTCGACGATCTTGAGGGATTCGTACATCTCGTCGAGACGAATGCGCAGCCGGTCATAGGCGTCCGCGCCAGTGCGGGTCATGACCTCGAAGTCGTAGGTCTCGTAGCCGCAGTAGGGCTGGCTCTTGCGCAGGTCGTGCGGCAGACCGGTCGAGCGCAGGATTGGCCCGGTGACACCGAGCGCCATGCAGCCGGCGAGGTCGAGGTAGCCGACGTTGACGGTGCGGCCCTTGAGGATCGGGTTCTCGTTGAGCAGCAGCTCGAGCTCACGGATGCCCTTGCGCAGTTGCGGAACCGTGTCGTTGATCTGGTCGAGGCAGCCGTGCGGGAGGTCCTGCGACACACCGCCGGGGCGGATGTAGGCGTTGTTCATGCGCAGACCGGTGACGGCTTCGAAGATCCGCAGGATGCGTTCGCGCTCACGGAAGCCGATGGTCATGACGGTCGTGGCCCCCAACTCCATGCCGCCGGTGCCGATGCACACCAGGTGGGAGTTGACGCGGGTGAGTTCCATCATGAGGACGCGGATGATGCTCGCGCGCTCGGGGATCTGGTCCTCGATGCCGAGGAGGCGCTCGATGCCCAGGCAGTAGGTCGCCTCCTGGAACATCGGGGTGAGGTAGTCCATGCGCGTGCAGAACGTCACGCCCTGCACCCAGCTGCGGAACTCCATGTTCTTCTCGATGCCGGTGTGCAAGTAGCCGATTCCCGCGCGGGCCTCGGTCACCGTCTCACCATCGAGCTCGAGGACGAGGCGGAGCACACCGTGGGTCGAGGGGTGCTGCGGACCCATGTTGATGACGATGCGCTCTTCGTGCAGCGCGGTGGCCTCGTCGACGAGGTCACCCCAGTCGCCACCGGTCGCGTTGAACACGCGCGCGCCGTCCTCGCGGTCGGCGTCGGTCGTGGCATAGGGGTCGCGCTCGTCGGCCTCGTGCCCATCGCCCAGCGCTGGGTCCAGCCCAGGGCTCTGTTCGTCGGCCGGGATCTCTTCATAGATCTCTGAAGAGTCTGCGGTGCCGGTGTTCTCGAAGTGAGTGGCCATCAGTTGTACGACCTCCGCTGGTCGGGCGGCGGGACGACGCCGCCCTTGTATTCCACCGGGATGCCACCCAGCGGATAGTCCTTGCGTTGGGGGTGACCCGGCCAGTCGTCCGGCATGAGGATGCGGGTGAGGGCGGGATGGCCCTCGAAGACGATGCCGAACATGTCCCAGGTCTCGCGCTCGTGCCAGTCGGCCGCCGGGTAGGTGTCGACGACGGAGGGGATGCGGGCGTCATCGTCGGGCGCGCTCACCTCGAGCCGCACGCGGCGGTTGTGGGTGATCGAGAGCAGGTGATAGACCGCGTGCAGCTCGCGACCGGTCTCGTTGGGGTAGTTGACCCCGGAGACTCCGGTGCAGATCTCGAAGCGCAGTGCGGGATCGTCGCGCATTGCGCGGGCGACGGTCGGGAGGGCTTCGCGAGCGATGTGAAGGGTGAGCTCGCCGCGGTCGACCACGACGCGCTCAACAGCAGAGGCGTATGCCGTGTCACCGCTGGCGCCGAGAGCTCGGCTCAGCGTGTCAGTCACCTCGTCGAAGTACCCGCCGTAGGGCTTCTCGGACGCACCGGGGAAGAGGATCGGAGTTCGCAGTCCGCCATAGCCAGAGGTGTCGCCACCCCTGCTCGCGCCGAACATCCCGCGACGCTCGCCGATCTGGACGGGGGCGGTGTCGCCGGTGGCCTGGGCCTCGGTGAGGGAAAGGTCGCTGGTGTGCAGGTCCTCGGAGCCGACAGTGGGATCGGGCGGGGTCGCCTTCGGCTGTGCAGCCTTCTCACCCTCAGCGGGCTTGGCTTTCGTCTCATCACTCATGCGAGGAGATTCCTCCCGGGCGTCGCGGTCAGGGCCTCGTGGTCGTGCGTCGGCTGCATGAGGTGCATCGGGGTGGCGCGCAGGGCGGCCTCCTCGGCGGCACGGGCGGCGGCGATCCGGTTGACGCCGAGCTTGGAGTTCTGGATCTGGTCGTGCAGCTCGATGATCGCGTTGAGCAGCATCTCGGGCCGCGGCGGACAACCGGGCAGATAGATGTCGACCGGGATGATGTGGTCGACGCCCTGGACGATCGCGTAGTTGTTGAACATGCCGCCAGAACTCGCGCAGACACCCATGGAGATGACCCACTTGGGGTTGGGCATCTGGTCATAGACCTGACGAACGACCGGTGCCATCTTGTTGGACACGCGACCGGCGACGATCATGAGGTCGGCCTGACGCGGGGTCGCTGAGAAGCGCTCCATGCCGAAGCGGGCGATGTCGTAGTCCGGGGTGCCGACGGCCATCATCTCGATGGCGCAGCAGGCGAGTCCGAAGGTCGCGGGCCAGATCGAGGCCTTGCGCATGTATCCGGCGACGTTCTCGAGCGTCGTCAGGACGAAGCCTGCGGGCAGCTTCTCCTCGAGTCCCATCTAGAGACCCCTTCCGATCGAATCAACAGCGGTAGCCGGACACGGCAGCGCCAGGCGAACACACGGCATACAGGTCATCAGTCCCATTCCAGACCGCCGCGCTTCCACACGTAGGCGTAGGCGACGAAGACGGTGAGGATGAACAGGACCATCTCGACGAGCGCGAAGAGTCCGAGCTGGTCGAAGGCGACGGCGAACGGGTAGAGGAACACCGACTCGATGTCGAAGATGATGAAGAGCATGGCCGTGAGGAAGTACTTGATCGGCACGCGGCCACCGCCAGCAGCGCGCGGAGACGGCTGAATCCCGCACTCGTAGGGCTCGGATTGTGCGCGGTTGTATCGCCGGGGGCCCACGACGAGGCTGGTGCCCACCGAGCCGGCGGCGAACACCAAGCCGAGCGCCGCGAGGAAGAGGATCGGGACATAGGGGTTGCTCATTGCTGGTCAACTCCCCTTTCAGTGCCTGGGTGTGCGGCGGCGCGGATCACGCGCCCCATCGTAGAGGTCGTGACGCAGGTCTCAACTGCAGTGTGGTTCGGCGTGGAGAAGGCGCCCAGGATGAGCTTCATCAGGCCCTCACTGGGACGAGCGTAGGCGAGGGGGCTTCGGCGCCCGCGCGAGCAGCGGTGTCGGGGGTGCGGTCGAGAACGACGACGTCCGCGCGATCGGAGTCGCGAACGACACTGGCGAGGCCAGTGGCAGCTGGGACGAGAGTCAACGACACACCTTGCTTGTGAAAGTCTTCACGAACACCGACCCACTCTATGCAGCCGTGTGTGTGGCTCTCACTAAGGCGAACCTAAGTGGACCTGCGAGGGGCTCAGACCGGCTTGACCGCTCGGTGCAGAGCGACGATCCCGCCGGTCAGATTGCGCCACGCGACATCACCCCAGCCAGCCTGCGCGACGCGGGCCGCGAGCGCCTTCTGGTCCGGCCATGCCTGGATCGACTCGGCGAGGTAGACGTAGGACTCGGGGTTGGAGCTCACCTTGCGGGCAACGCGGGGCAGCGCCTCCATGAGGTACTCGCTGTAGACCTTGCGGAACGGGCCGTTGACCGGCTGGCTGAACTCGCACACGACCAGGCGTCCACCCGGCTTGGTGACGCGGACGAACTCCGCGAGCGCCGCGTCCGTGTCGGCCACGTTGCGCAGCCCGAACGACATCGTCACGACATCGAAGGACGCGTCAGCAAACGGCAGTTTCATCGCATCGGCCGCAGTGAAGCCAAGGTCCTCACGACGCTTCTTGCCCACGTGCAGCATGCCGAGAGAGAAGTCGGCGGGCACGACATGAACGCCCTTGTCGGCGAACGGCTCACTCGAGGTGCCGGTGCCGGCGGCGATGTCGAGGACCCGCTCCCCTGCCTTGGCGTCGACGGCCCGGATGACAGCGCGTCGCCACAGTCGGTCCTGACCGAGAGAGAGGACGTCGTTGGTCACGTCGTACCTCTCGGCGACGTCGTCGAACATCGCGGCGACGTCGCGGGGGTCCTTGTCGAGGGAGGCGCGGCTCATGTCGCCATCCTCTCACCGCGTCTGTGCGGAGACCGCCGCCCCTCGGGGTTACGCTCAGTAGTGATGTCGTCCCTGCCCACGTCCGCCTCGGACATCGCGCCCCACGCGCCTCTCGTCACCCGCACCGTCGCGCTGTCCCCCGCGGACGGCACGGCCCTGCTGGGACTTCTGCCTGCCGCGAGTGCGCGCGACATCACGTCGTGGGTGCGTCGCGGCGACGGCCTCGTGGGCTGGGGCCGCGCGGCCTCGGTGACAGCGCAGGGCGCCGACCGTTTTGCCGTGCTCGAGGCCTGGTGGCGCTCGGTTTCCGGCTCGGCGGTGGTGCGCAGCGAGGTTGACCTGCCCGGCACCGGACCCGTCGCCTTCGGCGCCATCTCGTATGCCGCGGACTCACCTTCGGGTGCCACTCTCGTCGTGCCTTCGGTCGTCGTCGGTCGGCGGGGGGACCAGTGGTGGGTGACGACCACGTCGCCTCCAGACTCCCTTCCCGCGAGCGTGGACCCGGTCGTGTGCACCGATGTGGCGCCGCCGGGCGAAGTCTCGTTTGCCGACGGTTGTCTGTCGCCGGCGCAATGGGCCGGGGCTGTCGCCGAGGCGGTGTCCCGCATCCAGGCCGGCGATCTGGACAAGGTTGTCCTCGCGCGTGATCTTGATGTGCACACCGCCGCGCCCATCGACGTGCGGTGGCTGTTGTCACGTCTGGCCGAGAGTTATGAGTCAACGTGGGTCTTCTCCGTCGATGGTCTTGTCGGGGCGACCCCCGAGATGTTGGTCCGTCGCGAGAAGGGCCTGGTGACCTCCCGGGTGCTGGCTGGGACGATCCGCCGCACCGGGGATGACGACCACGACCTGGCGCTGGCTGCGTCCCTGGCACGCTCGTCAAAGGACCTCGAAGAACACGAATATGCTGTGCGCTCTGTCGCCGATGCCCTTGCGCCGCACTGCTCCTCGATGAACGTGCCCGAGGCGCCGTTTGTGCTCCACCTGTCCAATGTCATGCATCTTGCGACCGACGTTGCCGGCGTCCTGACCGATGAGACGACCTCGCTGTCCCTGGCCGCCGCACTTCACCCCAGTGCTGCCGTGTGTGGAACGCCGACCCTGGTGGCCGACGCGCTGATCTCCGAACTCGAGCACATGGATCGTGGTCGTTATGCCGGGCCGGTGGGCTGGATGGATGCCAGCGGTGACGGTGAGTGGGGAATCGCGTTGCGCTCAGGGGCGATCCACCCCGACGACGACAGGCGGATGTCGATCTATGCCGGATGCGGCATCGTCGCCGGCTCTGTCCCGGAGTCCGAGGTGGCCGAGTCCGACGCCAAGCTCATCCCGATGCGCGACGCCCTCACCGCTTCGTTTCCGGTCTCGGCCCCCCGTCCCTGAGCTCCCCCGCCCCTGAGCTCCCCGTCCCTGAGCTCCCCCGCCCCGGGTGGGGGGCACATTCGTCCCAGAGGGCACGAATGTCCGGTTGGGGGGGCACATTCGTCCAAGCGGGCACGAATGTCCGCTTGGGAACTGCCAGACTTGGCCGCGTGAAGAAGCTGTGGGGGCGACGAACCACCCGCATCCTGGCGGTGCCCGTCATCGTGGGGCTGCTCGCCGTCTTGGTGCCATGGGCGTGGGTGCTCATCGCGTCGGCGGGCCGGGTGCACGACGTGGCCGTTGCGCCGAAGACCCCGGTAGCCCTCGTCCTGGGCGCCGGCTTGCAGGGTGGTCGCCCCAGCCCCTATCTGGCGGCACGCCTCGATGCGGCCAAGGACTTGTACGACGGGGGCAAGGTGCAGGTCCTTCTGGTGTCCGGCGACAATCGAACGCATGCCTATGACGAGCCAACGGCGATGCGCGACTACCTCGTGGAGGCCGGCGTGCCCACGGAAGACATCGTCCTCGACTTCGCCGGCCGGGACACCTACGACTCGTGTCAGCGAGCTCACCGGATCTTCGGCGTCGACGAGGTCACTGTGACTTCGCAGAGTTATCACGTGGGGCGAGCGGTGGCCCTGTGTCGCGCGGCGGGCATGAGCACCCAAGGGGTGGGTGACACCACGATGCGCAGCCGCTTCCCGCGCGAGTGGTGGATCGGCTGGACCCGCGAGAAGCTCGCCAATGTCAAGGCGGTGGGCGACGTCGTCAGCGGTCGCGACCCCGTTCTCGGGCCGGTCGAGACCAGTGTGACTGACGCCCTCGCGAGGTCAGGTCGATGACTACCTCCGAAAAGCACGCCGACCCGACCAAGCAGACTGACCAGATGGCGCCCCTGCCCGTGGACGCCGTCGTCTTCGACCTCGGCAACGTGCTGATCCGGTGGGACCCGGCATCAGCCGTGGCAGCGGCGGTCGGCGCCGAGCGGGCCGCAGCTTTCCTCGGCAACGATGGGTTCGACTTCGCGTCCTGGAACCTCGCACATGACGCTGGTCGTTCTTGGGATGAGTCCGAACGCGAGGCCATCAGTGCGCACCCGCACTTCGAAGAAGAGATCCGCGGCTATCGGACGCACTTCGCCGACTCTCTCCTCGGGGAGATCGCCGGGACCGTTGAGATCCTGCGCGAACTGCACGCGGCGCAGATCCCGGTCCTCGCCCTCACCAACTGGTCTGCCGAGACCTTTCCCATGGCTCTGGACCGTTTCGACTTCCTCGACCTGTTCGAGGACATCATCGTCTCCGGCGAGGAAGGTGTGGCCAAGCCCGACCCCGAGATCTTCGAGATCCTCGAGGAACGGATCAGCCACCTCGGCAGCCTCGACGATTCTGTCTTCATCGATGACACGCTCGTCAACGTCGCTGCAGCTCAGGACGCGGGGCTCGACGCCATCCACTTCACTGATGCCGAGCATCTGCGCCACGACCTCATCCTGCGCGGTCTGCCACTGCGCGAGAACCGGCCGCTCGACCTCACCTGAACGACGAACGGCTCGCTCGGCCTTTTTGCCAACAGTCACTTCTCGGACTCGTACCGGCTCAGCCATCGATTGCACGACTGGTCACTGGTCCGAGAAGTCGCTGATTTCCTCACCAGCCTCCGCCTGCGCTCCCCTTCAGACATGCGGATTCTGGCGAAGTGACGCTTCAGAGAGTTGCGAACGGGGGCGGAGCCCATGCGCGAAGATATGGTCGCATCCATGCGCGTGGTTGTCATCGGAGGCACGGGACACATCGGCACGTATTTGGTGCCGAGCCTGGTGAAGGCTGGGCACGAGGTGCTCGTGATCAGTCGTGGCATGCGCCGGGCCTATCGTGAGGACCCGATCTGGGCAGCGGTGCAGATGGTGGCGTGCGACCGCCAGAAGGCAGAGGCGGACGGGGTATTCGGTGCCTCCGTTGCGCAGCTCGAGCCCGATGCGGTGGTGGACCTGACGTGCTTCACGCCAGCGCAGGCCGGTCAGCTGGTCGAGGCGCTTGACGGACAGCACCTTGTCCACACGGGAAGCCTGTGGTCCTA
>JBDSIV010000018.1:0-21104 GCA_039917755.1 Knoellia sp.
TCTTGCTCGAGAGCCGAAGCTTGCGCGAGGCCTCCTGCTGCAAGGTGCTCGTCGTGAACGGTGCGCTCGGGCGGCGCGTGTAGGGCTTCTCGGCGACGGAGACGACGCTGACGTCAGCGGCCATCACCCCATGGGCGATGCCGCTCGCCGCGGCCTCGTCGAGGTGCGCGACCTCGCCCTTGAGGTTGCCGTCGTCGCCGAAGTCGCGGCCCGACGCCACGCGCTTGCCGTCGACCGAGGACAAGCGAGCGGTGAAGGCGGAGGACGCGGAGTCGGGCGTGAACTCGCCCTCGACGTCCCAGTAGTTGGCCGAGCGGAAGGCCATGCGCTCGCGCTCACGCTCGACGACCATGCGGGTCGCCACGGACTGCACGCGCCCGGCGGACAGGCCCGCCTTGACCTTGCGCCACAGGACCGGCGAGATCTCGTAGCCATAGAGGCGGTCCAGGATGCGGCGGGTCTCCTGCGCATCGACGAGGGCCGTGTCGAGGTCGCGGGTGTTGGCCGCCGCGCGCTGGATGGCCTCCTTGGTGATCTCGTGGAAGACCATGCGCTTGACCGGGACCTTGGGCTGCAGGGTCTCGAGGAGGTGCCAGGCGATGGCCTCGCCCTCGCGGTCCTCATCTGTGGCGAGGTAGAGCTCGTCGGCGCCCTTGAGCAGTCGCTTGAGCTCGGCAACCTTTTTCTTCTTGTCGGCGTCAACGAGGTAGTAGGGCTCGAAGTCGTTGTCGACGTCGACACCGAATCGGCCGAAGGGGCCCTTCTTGATGTCGGCGGGCATCTCCGAGGGGGTCGGGATGTCGCGGATGTGGCCGACGGACGCCTCGACGTCCCAGTCGGGCCCGAGGTAGCCGGCGATGGTCTTGGCCTTCGCGGGTGACTCGACGATGACGAGCTTGCGGCCCGTGCCTGTGGGGCTCATGGCGCACCTGATCCTTTGCTGAACGCCTCGTGCAGCGGATTCGTCGCTGCTCCGACGAGGGAACGACAAGGACGGTACAGGTAAGTCCCAGTTCGGCGGCTTCAGGCCCAGAACCGCGGCCAGCGCGTCCGAGTCCCTGAGTCCCCACGGGAGCGAGCGGCATACGCAGAGAGAGCGTTGACCCTCACGCGACGTGAGGCAGGACGGTTTGTCCATGACCGCAACAACAGGACTCCGGAACGGATCGCGAGAGACTGACGTGGTGCTCGAGAAGGAGATGCTCACGGTGGGACAGGTGGCCCAGACCTACGGCGTCACGGTGCGAACCCTGCACCACTACGACGAGGTCGGGTTGCTCTGCCCCTCGGAGCGCTCTCACGCCGGCTACCGCCTGTACACCCCCGACGATTTGGAGCGACTTGCGACGATTGTCATCTATCGACGGCTGGGCCTGCCCCTCGACGACGTGGCGGCCCTGCTCCGTGGTGACGGCTCGCCGATCGAGCACCTTCGTCGCCAGCGGGACGTGGTCATGGACAAGGTCGACGGGCTCCACGGGCTCATCGACGCCATTGATGCCAGATTGGAGCGCGAGATGAACGAGCAGCCGGCCACCCGCGAGGACCTCAAGGAGATCTTCGGTGACGGATTCAAGGATGATTACCAGGCCGAGGCGCAACAGCGCTGGGGTGAGACCGGCGCGTGGAAGCAGTCGGCCACGCGAACGGAGCGCTACACGCCGGCGGACTGGAGGAAGATCAAGGATGAGGCGGCCGCCATCAACGATGCGTTCGTGGCGGCCCTCAAGGCCGGGCTTCCGCCGACCTCGACCGAGGCCATGGACGCTGCGGAGTCCGGACGGGTCCACATCGAGACCTGGTTCTATGACCTCGACCGCGACTTCCACCGCAATCTGGGTGACATGTATGTCGCAGACCCGCGGTTCACGAAGACGTATGAGGACATCGAGCCCGGGCTCGCGGCCTATGTGCGGGACGCGATCCACGCGAACGCGGACCGGCATTGAACCCCCGCCTCGTGTGTCTCAGCGGAACCTCTGGCTTCCGCTGAGACACACAAGGCGCGGGTGTCCGCTGGCTCGCCTAGGCTCGGGCGCGTGATGCAACAGGGACTCTTCATCGCCTTCGAGGGCGGGGACGGCGCGGGCAAGTCGACGCAGGTTCGCATGCTCGAAGCGGCGTTGCAGTCACGTGGCCGGGAGGTGGTCGTGACGCGCCAGCCAGGTGGAACCCCGTTGGGGGCACAGATCCGTGACCTCGTCCTGCATGGCGACCATGTCTCCCCACGCGCTGAGGCCTTGCTCTTTGCCGCCGACAAGGCCCACCACGTCGTGCAGGTCATCCGCCCTGCCATGGACCGCGGCGCAGTCGTCATCACCGACCGCTACACCGACTCCTCCGTGGCCTATCAGGGGGCCGGTCGCGACCTCGGTGCCCAGGAGGTCCACGGCCTGCAGATGTGGGCCGTTGACTCGCTCGTCCCCGACCTCACGGTCATCGTCGATGTGTCCGCGGAGGAGGGACGCCGTCGCCGGGGCGAGGTCCACGACCGACTCGAGGCCGAGGCGGACACCTTCCATGACGCGATCCGGCACCACTTCCTCGCGATGGCGCAGGGGTCTCCGGAGCGCTATCTCGTCGTCGACGGCACCACTTCGCCGGACGAGATCCTCAGTGCCGTGATGGGTCGGCTCGAGTCGTCGGGCCTGCTCCAGGGGCGCGTCCCGTGACTGTCTGGCGTGACGTCATCGGGCAGGACGCGGCGATCCAGACGCTGTCACGAGCGGTGTCCGACCCGACCTCCATGACCCACGCGTGGCTCTTCACCGGCCCACCCGGCTCTGGCCGCTCGGTCGCGGCGCGGGCGTTTGCCGCAGCATTGCAGTGTCCTTCCGGTGGCTGTGGCGAGTGTCGTGAGTGCCGGACCGCGGCCGACGGCACTCACGCCGACGTCGACCTCATCGCCACCGAAGGACTCTCGATCAAGGTTGAGCAGGCTCGTGACCTCGTGACGCTCGCGGCCCACCGCCCGTCGCTGGGCCGGTGGCGGGCCATCATCGTCGAGGACGCCGACCGGCTCACCGAACGAGCCGCCGATGCCCTGCTCAAGGCACTCGAGGAGCCGACGCCGCGCACCGTGTGGATGCTCTGCGCACCCTCGGTCGAGGACGTCATCATCACCATCCGGTCGCGATCGCGGCACGTGCGTCTGCGCACGCCCTCGGTCGAGGCCGTGGCCGACCTGCTCGTGCGTCGCGACGGCATCGACCCGCCGATGGCCATGTATGCCGCCCGCGCGGCTCAGTCGCATGTCGGCCTGGCGCGTCGGCTGGCTCGCGATGAGAACGCTCGCATCCGTCGACACGACGTCATCACCCTCGCCTCAAAGATCCGCACGGTGGGCGACGCGATCGATGCGGCCTCCGACCTGTCGACGATCGCGTCCGAGGAGTCTCAGGCCTCGTCGGCCGAGCGCGATGCTGCAGAGAAGGCCAAGCTCCTGGAGATCCTTGGTGGCGACCCGGCGGCCAGGACCCAGCCGCCGCACATCCGCTCGCAGATCTCCTAGCTCGAGAAGGACCAGAAGGCCCGAGCCACGCGGTTCTCCCGCGACATGGTCGACCGCGCGCTCGTGGACCTGCTCTCGGTCTATCGCGATGCGCTGGTCCTGCACACCGGCGCACCGACGGCCCTCGTCAACGAGGACGCACGCCAGACCGTGACGCAGGTCGCGCAGGTTCTCCCGCCGGTGCGGGTACTCGTCGCGATGGACGCGATCGGCACGGCTCGTGAGCGGATCGCCGCCAACGTTCAGCCACTGCTCGCACTCGAGGCGATGGCCCTGGAGTTGCGTCTCCCGCGCTGAAGGTGAGTCGGCAGAGGGACGGGGGCGGACGGCATACCTCAGGATCGGCCCGTAGGGTCGACGCATGCTGCGTCGTGTTGCCCCCATCGCTGCTCTTGCCTCGGTTGCCCTCCTGCTCTCGGGATGCTCTGCCTTCGCGGACGCCCTCGATCCGGAGCAGGCGAAACCGACCTCGGTGGAGCCCCAGACGCCGCCGGCCGGCATGGAGGGGGCAGACCAGTTCTATGCCCAGAAGCTGCAATGGACGAACTGCAGCGGCGGTCAGTGCGCCAAGCTCACAGTGCCGCAGGACTATGCGAAGCCCGACGGTGCCACGATCGAGATCGCGGTCCTGCGGGTGCCGGCGCGCAAGTCGTCGCGGCGGATTGGCTCCTTGGTCGTGAACCCGGGTGGCCCTGGTGGCTCCGGAGTGGACTACGCACGGGCAGCGGACTTCATCGTGGGTTCCGGTGTGCGCCAACGTTTTGACATCGTCGGCTTCGACCCACGCGGCGTCGGTCGTTCGGCGCCCATCGACTGCGTGAGCGACACCGAACTCGACACGTTCCTGGGCTCGGAACAGACGCCGGACGATGCCGCCGAGGAGCAGGCGTTCGCAGCCAATGCCAAAAGCTTCGCCCAGAAGTGCGGCGAGAACGCGGGTCCCCTGCTCGGACACGTCTCGACCGTTGATGCCGCCAAGGACATGGATGTCCTGCGGGCGGCTCTCGGCGAAAAGAAGCTGACCTATCTGGGGAAGTCCTACGGGACCTACCTCGGCGCAACGTATGCCGACCTGTTCCCTCAGCTTGTTGGCCGCTTCGTCCTCGACGGGGTCGTCGCACCGGACCTCACGTCCGCCGAGATCAACCTCGGACAGGCCAAGGGCTTCGAGAGGGCAACGCGGGCGTGGGCGCAGTTCTGCATCGACAAGGGGAACTGCCCGCTGGGCGGCACCGTCGACGACGTGATGCAGGGCATCCGCGACTTCCTCAAGCAGGTCGACGCCACGCCCCTGCCCAAGACCGGCGATGCTGCCGTCACCCAGCTGTCCGAGGGCTGGGCGTCGACCGGCATCGCGGCCGCGATGTATGACCAAGGCAGGTGGGACACGCTCGTCGAGGCGATGCGGGCGGCGCTCCAAGGCGACGGCTCGGACCTCATGGGGTTGGCCGACACCTACGCCGACCGCAAGCCCGGGGGTGGCTACACCGGCAACATCATGGAAGTCATCTATGCCGTGAACTGCCTCGACAAGCCCGAGTCGGCCTCGATCGAAGAGCACGCGGCGGCGGCCAGGGCGTCGTTGGCCGAGGCGCCGACGTGGGGCCCCTTCCTTGCGTGGTCCTCGTTGGCCTGCGGCTCGTGGCCGGTCAAGACCGAGCGCTCCTCCGAGCCGCCCAGGAAAATCACTGCCGAGGGTGCCGAAACCATCGTTGTCGTGGGCACCACCCGCGACCCGGCAACGCCCTATGAGTGGTCGGTGCGTCTGCACGACCAGCTCGCGGAGAGCTCGCTGATCACGTACGACGGCGACGGGCACACGGCCTACATGCGATCAAACGACTGCGTGGACAAGCCGATCGATGAGTTCTATCTCAAGGGCACGATCCCCACGGACGGTCTGACGTGCTGATCCGCCACCTGACGTGGGTTTCTCTCACTTCGCCGGGTCGCCGCGATCAAGCGAGGTGAGAGGTTGCGAAGCGAACCCAAGGCACTTCAGCCCCAGTTTCGCGAAGCGGCGCGGTTGTTCGTATACTCGTCCGGCGTGCTTGACCACGGGTTGAGCACCACGCCGCTTTAGCTCAGTCGGCCAGAGCGATTCACTCGTAATGAATAGGTCATCGGTTCGATTCCGATAAGCGGCTCCAGGAAACACAGTCGACGCCCTCCGGTGAAACGGGGGGCGTTCTGGTGTGAAGTCCCGGACGTCATTCGAGCAGGCCACGCACATAGGCCGCTTGGCCCACGTGCTGCGCGACCTCGTTCGCCACGCTCGTGATCCGCGCAAGCAGGGTGACCGGCGGGTCCCATCGTGTGTCCACGACCGTCTCCCATGCCTTGTCGTCGAGGCCGGCGAGGAACTGCTGGGTCTGCTCATGCACCGCGCGGTAGTAGTGCATGAGCAGCTCGCCCTCGACCCGGACCTCACGCACCTGCTCCGGCGAGTGACCGAACCCGGTGTCCTCGAGTGGCAGGGACAGGGCGAACCGACCCGCGAACCCGTCGCGTATCCAGACCTGCTCCATCCGGTCCTGCCCCAGAGCCGTCGCGGAGTTGGTGACATGGTCGTCCTCGACCCGGCTGAGGTGCCAGATGAGCCATGCGATGGTGTTGCCGCTGCGAGTCGGGCGTCGAGCGAGGTCGTCGGCGGACAGACCCTCCACTGCGGATTGGACGAGGTCGGGCATGCGGTCGAACAGCGAGGTGAAGGCATCGGTCGTACTCATCGTTGTGTCCAAAGAGTCTCGGCGAAGGTCATGTTCTCGACGTTACGCCCAGCGAGTGGGCCAACGGCTCTGCGCGTGTGCTGTCGAGTGAGGGGCGTCAGAGCCGAGCGAGGAAGCGGTCGGTGTCGACGACGACCCGAGTGATCTCGCCGGTGGCGATGAGCTTGCCGTCGGTATGCCGTCCGCTCACCCTGAGCCGGTGCAGTCGCCCATCGCTGTAGGACGGGTCCGCAGTCACGATGACCTCCGCGCCCACGGGTGACGCGGCACTGTGCTGGAGGTCCACGCGTGTCCCCACGCTCGTCCGCCCCTCATCGATGACCGGCCCGAGCGATGCGCATGTCGCCGCCTCGCACCACGCGAGCAGCCGCGGGGTCGCGAGCACCGGCAGGCTGCCCGACCCAAGAGCCACGGCAGTGTCCTCGCTAGCCACAGTGAAGGTCAGCTCGACGGAAACAGCACCCGGGCCCGGCGGTTGGCTCATGGAAGGAAGTGTCCCAGAGCGATGGATGACTCAGGACTCCAGCGAGTCCAACGTCAGCAGCACCAAGGCCGCCGTCCACAGCAACGGGGCGGGCCCAGCCGGCTGCCCGGACCGGTTGACCTTCTCAGGCAGCGAGCCCCAAGGCGTCCGGTTGTCGTCAAGCCAATCGAGCCAGTGGGCAGCGACCTCCTTACGACCCGACGCGGCAGCCGTGTAGGCGACCAGGGCGCTCTCAGGCGTCCACGACGTCCCGTCCTGCTTCCACTCGACGCCTGGTGCGAGGCCACCGGAGGATCGGACAGCCAGCCGTTGATAGTCCATCCAGGCCTTGGTGGTGCGTCGGTCGCCGGGGCCGAAGGGCGGCATCATCATCGCGATGGCCGCATCAAGGCCACCGTGGTCACCGAACCTCTCCAGCGATGGTCCCATCGACGAAGACACCTGCGCCTCCAGGTGTGTGGCTGCCTGACCGGCTGACCGGCGTTCGGCATCGACCGGACTGTGGTCGGCGGTGGCTCGCAGACCGGCGAGCATCGGCGCGACGGTCCCGAGAGAGGTCTCCTCCACCGAGATCTCCCAGTAGTCGGGGGAGGCTGGCGGCAGGAGCCACCCGCTCCATGTCAGCTTCAGAATATTGGCGAGGCACTGGGTTCGTAGCCCGTTGGCGGACTTCGGCATCGACGCGTCAGAAACTGAGCCGAGGGCCCACAGCACCCATCCGCAGCCGTCCGACTGAGGCCCGCGAGGGTCAACAGTGACCCGTTTGCCGCTGACCAGGTAGCGCGCGTCAAAACCAGCCGTGGGGTCGAAGGGCAGCTTGGCCATGAAGTCGATGAGGTGTTGCGCCTCAGCCTGGTGACCGGTTCGGTCGAGGGCGACCACGAGGAAGGCCCCGTCGCGCGGCCAGAAGTAGTTCCAGCGCTCAGCCGCCCCCGCGGCAGGAGCGTGTCCCACCGACATCCCACCGAGGGCTTGGTGGAGATCGATCAGGGCCCAGCGACTCATGGACTCCCACTTGGTGCCCTCGCCCGGCACGGACCCGGTCTCCACCCACTCGCGAGCCGCCTGCATCAGGGCGGCCCCGCGAGGACTGCTGTCGGCAATCCGGTACTGCTGAGGCGTGGCCATCTGGGGTTCGGCCCATTCGCTCACGACCTGGGGCCGGGCTCCGCACGCCGCGAGCAGGGCAGCACTGAGCACCGCGACCACCACTCGCACAACGCTGCGCACCCCCGCCACCTCCTCGGCTGCTGTGAACCTACGCCGCGCGAGGGTTCGGTGTCTCGTGAACGGGTGCGACCCGGCATACCGAAAAGGCTTCGGTATGCCGGGTGGTCCCGGAGAGGGAGCGCGCACCTTAGGCTCGCCGCATGGGACGTGCAATGAAGGTCAGCGACTCGGTCGTCATCCCAGGGGTCACACCGGCCGAGGTGTATGCGCAGGTGAGCGACCCGACGCTCATGGCGCGCTGGAGCCCGGAGAACACTGGGGCGCATGTCGAGCACGGCGCAGGCAGTCTCACCGTGGGTGACGTCTTCGTGGGTGTGAACAAGCGCGGCGGCACACGGTGGCAGACGCGCTGCGAGGTCGTCGCGGCCGAACCGGGGGAGCGGTTCGCCTTTGATGTCGTGGGATGGGGCCCGAAGTCACCCCTGCTCAAGATCGCGATCGCGCGGTGGGAGTACACCTTCGAGGCGACCGACGACGGCACCAAGGTCACCGAGATCTGGCGAGACGCCCGTCGCCGGTGGCCCGATCTTGTGGCTAACGCCGTCGACGCCAAACTCACGGGCGGCCGGACCTTCGCCGCTTTTCAGGAGCGCAACATCGCCAAGACCCTCCAGGCGCTGCGCGAGGACCTCGCGACGTCAGAAGCCTGATCAGTTTCCGTAGGGCACCTGACGCCGCGCCCGGTCCTCGCGGCGAGCGCTACCACGGTGGCCGGCAGGACCGCGTACTCACAAGGCTTCACGGGGGGTCTCCTCAGGACGTCAGGGGCGAAGCGCCCCACCCTGCCGATCACCGATGAACGCACCACGCCGTCGGGGTGAACCTTGTGGACGGCACGGGAGGACAGGCCGGCCGTTGCGGTGCTCGGCTAACCTTCGCCCGTGCCTGAACTGAACGCTCATGGACAGACTGTCGGCGACGTCGTGCCCGAGTGGGAGCGGCGGCCGATGCCCGAGCCCGTGACCTTGGAGGGTCGCTATGTGCGCGTCATCCCGCTGGATTCGGTGCACTACGCCGACCTGTTCGACGCGGTCTGCGGTCCAGACGACGACGCCCTGTGGACCTACCGCCCGATCGCCAAACCCACGTCGCTGGCGAGTCTGTGGATGCACCTGGCCGGTGTCGTGGAGTCGCCCGGCAGTCTGACCTTCGCGCTGGTTCCGCTCGAAGGCGATCGGGCCAACCGCCCGAGCGGCATCGCGTCGTTCCAACGCATCGACCCCGCGACCGGTCAGGTCGAGGTCGCCGGTGTGCTCCATGGCCAGGCCCTGCGGCAGACCCGCGCTGCCACCGAGGCGGTTCACCTGTTGATGCGCCATGCCTTCGAGGTCCTGGGCTACCGCCGCTTCGAGTGGAAGTGCGACAGCCTGAACGACGCCTCGCGGCGGGCGGCCCTGCGGCTCGGCTTCACCCACGAGGGCACGTTCCGCAACCACATGGTCACGCAGGGGCGCAATCGCGACACAGACTGGTTCTCGATCACCGACGGCGAGTGGCCGGACGTGCGTGCACGCCACGAGGTGTGGCTCGATCCGACGAACTTCGACGACGAACGCCACCAGCGGACGAGCCTGACGCGGCCGCGTGAGGATGTGGTGACGGCCAACGAGTAGCCCCACGAACTTCTCACTCCGCCTGATCGCGGGGATCAGGCGGAGTGAGAGGAACCCGCTTCAGGCGGGAAAGGTGGGGGTCAGGCTTCGGGGTTGTCGCTGAGGGGCCGCTCTTTGGTGGCGAGCTCTTCCTTGGCCTTCGCGGCCGCATGAGCGTGCTCCTCCTCGGTGCGTGCCGCGGAGGTGACTTCTTTGCCATCGTGACCGGCAGGCATACCCCAACGAGCCGTGGACATCCCGGCGTCCTTGGCGCGCTGGATGGCCTCGGTGACGGTGCGCTCAGCATCCTCACGACCGGCCCAGTGGGCGCCCTCGACGGACTTGCCGGGCTCGAGGTCCTTGTAGGTCTCGAAGAAGTGCTGGATCTCGAGGCGGTCGAACTCGCTGATGTCCTCGAGCTCCTTGATGTGCGCCTTGCGCGGGTCGCCCGCAGGGATGCACAGGATCTTGTCATCGCCGCCTGCCTCGTCGCGCATGTGGAACATGCCGATGGGGCGGGCGCGCACGAGGCAACCGGGCCACGTGGGCTCATCGAGGAGCACCAGAGCGTCCAGCGGGTCGCTGTCCTCGCCGAGGCTTTCCTCGACGTAGCCGTAGTCCGACGGATAGGCCATCGAGGTGAAGAGCATCCGGTCGAGACGGATGCGTCCCGTCTCGTGATCCACTTCGTACTTGTTGCGCTGACCCTTGGGAATCTCGATGGTGACGTCGAACTCCACGGTGGTGGCCTTCTTTCGGATGGGCAGTGATGACCTACGCTCGGGGAACAGTGTCCCGCATGAATCGGGCGCCGCAGGAAAAGGGGTCGGATGCGACGGGCAGTTGTGGCGGGGGTCACGTGTCTCCTCGTCGGCGGAGCCGGCTATGCCGCGGCGGATGTCGTTGATCTCGCACCCGGAATCCTCACCTATGACGGTGCACCTGTCACCCCACCGACGCCGACCGGTTCCGCTGCTGCATCGCCGGCCTGGGCTCCGTTGCCCAGTGCTCAGGCGCCCACTCCGAGCCCCACAGCGTCATCGACCATCGCGTCGTCACCCACGTCCGCAGCGCTCACCAAGGTCCTCGGCCCGATCGTGACGGACCCCTGGCTGGGTCCGAGCGTTGGCGTCAGTGTTCGGGACGGACTGACGGGGACGCAGTTGTATGCCGTGCAGCCGTCCGTGCCTCGCGCACCTGCGTCGACCCTCAAGCTCTTGAGCGCGCTGGCGATCACCCAGAATCTCGACCTCGACGCCCGTATGAGCACCAAGGTCGTCACCGGCGACGCTCCCGGCGAGATCGTTCTCGTGGCAGCTGGTGACACGTTGCTGGGCGCTGGCAACTCCAACGCGTCCAAGGTCGAGGGACGTGCAGGCATCACGACCCTGGCCGACCAAGTGGGCCAGTCGCTCACCGACCGCGCCACCGGACCCGTGACGCTGCGGGTTGACGCCACCTATGCCGCCGGTCCGCGCCATCCCGCGACGTGGAAGAAGGAGGACATCGCCGCCGGCTACACCCAGTCCGTGTCGATGCTCGACCTCGTGTCGCAGCGCGCGGCCGCTGGTCGCCCGGCACCGGCGGTGCCCGAGGCCGGGGTGGCCGCCGCGCTTGCCAAGGCCCTCACCGCCCGAGGCCACGCGACCACTGTCGTCCCCCTCACGGGGCACGGCAAGGCTGCCCCCGCTGGGGCCGCGGAGCTCGGGTCGATCGAGTCGGCCACCTATGGCGAACACCTCGAGGTCGCCCTCCTGCACAGTGACAACGCGCTCACCGAGAACCTCGTGCGACAGGCCATGGTTGCTGCGGATGAGTCGCCCGCGGCCCCCCTGGCCCCGCCCCAGTTCGTCGTGAGTCAGCTCACGAAGGCAGGGGTGCCGACGGACGGGCTGAAACTCCTCGACGTGAGTGGCCTGTCTCCCGGACAGAAGGTCACGACCACCGCCCTCGCCGACGTCCTCACCCTTGCCACGACTGATCAGCTCCCCGAGCTGCGCCGGGCCATCGCCATGCTGCCCGTGGCCGGGCTGAGCGGCAGTCTCGCCGACCGCTATCGGAGCAAGGAGACCAAGGCGGTGGCCGGCATACCGCGAGCAAAGACAGGGACCCTGGCCGGAATCTCGAGTCTGGCCGGGACAACCGTCGACGCGGACGGACGACTGCTGTCCTTCGTCGTTCTCGCCGACCGTGTGCCACCCTCGTCGGGAACGCTCGGAGCACGCAAGGCGTTGGATCGGTTCGTCACCGCACTCACCGAATGCGGTTGTCACTGAGGAGGGCACGTGAGCAACAGCTACGTCGATTGGGAGTTCGCCAAGACCACCGGACGGACCCTCGTGGCAGCGGGCCCGAGCGTGTCCGCTGACGAGGCGGCAGCCGAGGTCGGCGCCATCCGTGAAGCCGCCCGACGTGCCCACGGTCCGGTCGCCGAGACCTCTCGGTTGCAGACTCCAGACAGTGCGCCCGAGGCCCTGGTCGTCGACCGTCCGACCTGGATCGCGATGAACGCCGACTCGATGGGCGCGATGCTCGACCCGGCGTTCGAGGCGATCGTCAGCAAGCGAGGTGGCTCGCCGACGGGGGTCGGCGCGACGATCGGCGGCAAAGTGACAGGGGCCGAGGCCGGGGCGCTCCTGGCGTTCATGTCGAGCAAGGTGTTGGGTCAATACGACCTCGCTCCGGGCGGCACTCCCGCCCTGCTGCTCGTGGCACCCAACCTCGTCCAGACGCAACGTGAACTCTCGGTCGATGCCGACGACTTCCGCGCCTGGGTGTGCATGCACGAGGAGACGCACCGCGTGCAGTTCACCGCGGTCCCCTGGCTTCGCGACCACATGATCGAGCAGGCCCGCCAGCTCGCCACCGACCTGGCCCCCGACCAGGAGCGCATCCAGGAGCTGACCAAGCGCCTCACCGAGAAGCTTCCTGAGTTGTTCAGCAGCGGTTCCGGCGGCATCACCGACCTCGTCACCACCCCCGAGCAGCGCGCCAAGCTGGCCGAGCTCACGGCTGTCATGTCGCTCCTCGAGGGTCACGCTGACGTCGTCATGGATGACGTGGGCCCGGCGCACATCCCGTCGGTCGCGCAGATCCGGGCAAAGTTCACCGAGCGTCGCAAGGGCGCCGGTGCGGTCGACAAGATGCTGCGACGACTGCTCGGACTCGAAGCCAAAATGCGTCAGTACAAGGACGGCGCGGCCTTTGTTCGCGGTGTCCAGGAGCGGGTCGGCGTCGACGGTTTCAACGCCATCTGGACATCGTCCGAGACGTTGCCCAAGCCTCTCGAGATCACCGACCCGGCGGCTTGGGTCACCCGCGTGCACGGCTGATTCCGGAGCACGCGACATGTCCGGTCCGCACCCGTCGACGGCCAAGATCCGGTATGCCGTCCGCTCGGCGCTCGCGGACCTCTCACCCGACGCGTTGGTCCTCGTCGCCTGCAGTGGGGGAGGGGACTCGATGGCGCTCGCGGAGGCAGTGGCGCACGAAGGTCGGTCGGCAACCTGGCGTGCAGGCGCCGTCGTCGTCGACCACGCGCTGCAGCCCGCATCCGCCGAGGTGACGGCACAGGCCGCCGGATGGTTGCGTGACCTGGGTCTGGACCCGGTTCTTGTGCAGCGAGTTGCGGTGTCCCACAGCGGCTTTGGTCTGGAAGCCGCAGCGCGCGACGCCCGGTATGCCGCCTTGTCCGCCGTCGTGGACCGGCTTGGTGCCGTTGCGGTCCTGCTGGGACACACTCTTGACGACCAGGCGGAGCAGGTGCTCCTCGGGCTCGCGCGTGGTTCCGGCGCCCGGTCGCTTGCGGGCATGGCCGCGGTTCGTGGCCTCTATCGGCGACCTCTCCTGCAGGTGAGTCGAGGCGAGTGCCGAGAGTCACTCACGTCTGAAGGTGTGCAGTGGTGGGACGACCCGATGAATGATGACCCCGCCTTTGCGCGGGTGCGGGCCCGGCGGGCCGTGGCCGACCTCGAGGCCGACCTCGGGCCCGGAGTCGTTGCGGCACTGGGGCGTTCGGCTGATCAACTCCGAGAGGATGCTGACCACCTCGATGCCTTGGCGGACGGGGACGTGGCTTCCTTGGGGGTTGGGCCGTGGGAGGTCGAGGCCCTCTCAAGGCTTCCCCGGGCCGTGCGGACCAGGGTTTGGCGCAGGCTCATCATCGCGGCCGGCGCGCCGGCCGGACAGGTGAGCACGCGGCATACCGAAGCCTGTGACGCATTGCTGACCGGCTGGCACGGTCAGGGGCCGATCCACGTCCCAGGCGACCTGCGCATCACCCGGAAGGACACCAAGATCGTCGTGTCCTCCTGAGCAGAGTGCGGTCAGCCCTCGACCGGGACCAGAGGGTGGATGGCGACCTCACCTGCGAGCGCATCGCCCGCGGCGGCAAACGCTGCCGCGAGGTGCGGGGTCTTCATGTGGGCGTCCAGGGCGTCCTGATCCGTCCATCGCTCGACGGTCACGAAGACCCCGGGCGCCGCGACGGATTCGTAGAGGTCGTAGGCCAGGCATCCCGACTCCTGCCGGGTGGCCTCAGCGAGCTGGGTCAGCGGACCGCGCATCGCTTCGATGTGCTCCGCCTTCACAGGAATGGTCGCGACGACGTGGAGTTCGCTCATGGGACGTGCCTCTCTGAAGGGGCCCGAATTGGGGCCTGATGTGCACAGTACGGGTGCCCGGGTGTCCGTGTGGTCCAGTTGTCCGGTTGACTATGACGCGACCCCGGATCGACGACGATCGACCAGCAAGACCAGGAGAGTGCACCGTGGACGCTGCCCACATGGGGGCCGACCTCGAGCGGGTCCTCATCACCGAGGACGAGATCCAGGCCAAACTCGCTGAACTCGCCGAGGAGATCGCGCAGGAATATGCGGGCAAAGATCTGTTGCTCGTCGGCGTTCTCAAGGGAGCCGTCATGGTCATGGCCGACCTGATGCGCGCGCTGCCGATGACCGCGCCCGTGGACTGGATGGCCGTCTCGTCCTACGGCTCGGGCACCAAGAGCTCCGGAGTGGTCCGCATCCTCAAGGACCTCGATGCAGACATCTCCGGCAAGCATGTCCTCATCGTCGAGGACATCGTCGACTCGGGCCTCACCCTCTCGTGGATCAAGGCCAACCTGGAGTCGCGCAAGCCGGCCTCGGTCGAGATCGTCACCCTGCTGCGCAAGCCCGAAGCCGCCAAGGTCGAGGTGGACGTCAAGTGGGTCGGATTCGACATCCCCAACGAGTTCGTCGTGGGCTACGGGCTTGACTACGCCGAGCAATACCGAGGGCTGCGTCAGGTCGGCACCCTCGCACCTCACGTCTACAGCTGACCCAGGGGCTCACCATGGGCGCAGAGCTCGTCGTCCCGCTCGCTCCCGGCGTCTGGCGCATCCGGCTGCTCCGCGACCTCATCAACGGGTTCATCTTCAGGGACGACGACGGGCAGGTGACGCTCGTCGACATGGGACTGAAGTCGCATGGTCCCAAGGTCATGGCAGCGCTGGCCGCGGTCGGTTCCGGTCCGAGCGACGTCACGCGGCTCCTGCTCACCCACGCACACCCCGATCACGCGGGTGGCACGGCCCACGTCTCACGCGAGACCGGGCGTCCGGTGGACCTCCACGAGGCCGACGCCGAGTTTCTGCGCAGCGGTCTCTCGCCGCCTCGCGACGACTCCCTGCGCATCGGCGCCCTGGCGAATCGCCTCGCCGGTGGTCGCCGGGCCTTCGAGCCGGTCGAGGTCGGCCAGACCTTCGTCGACGGGCAGATCGTCCCCGTCGCAGGTGGCCTCGAGGTCGTCCACACACCCGGTCACTCACCGGGCCACGCGGCCTACCTGCACCGAGAGAGCGGTGTCCTCATCACCGGTGACTCGATCTTCAACGTCCGCGGGCTGCGCTGGCCGATCAAGTCGTTCTGCACCAACTTCGTCATGACGAAGCAGACGGCTGAGCGCCTCACGACCCTCGACTACACGACGGCTGCCTTCACCCATGGCGCCGAGCTGCGGGACAACCCACGAGCTGCCATCGGCACGTTTCTGGCCCACAACGTTCGCTGAACGACAAAGCCTCGCGGAACACGCGGCATACGCCGGTCGTTGTCCCCCTCGGATGCGCCCCGTGAAGCCAGCCTTGACACGGGTAGCGTGTGCACCCAGGCCTGTGCCGCGCGAGCGCGTACGGAGATTTCGCTGATCAGGAGGACGTGGGGCCCTTGGCCCCATACACATTTCATGGATGCCAAGCGCGTGTTCAAGACCCCGTTGTTCTGGGTCCTTGCCGTCATCGCCATCACCGTGGTGATGTTTTCGCTCGGGGGTGACTCCGGCTACACGACGATCGACACCGCCAAGGCGGAGCAGCTCATCACCGCCAAAAAGGTCGACAAGGCCGAGTTCACGAGTGACAACGTCCTCAACCTCGACCTGAAGAAGGGCTCCGAGTTCTCCGACAAGGCGGCCAATGTCTCGGGCGTCACCAAGGTGCGTGCCGAGTTCGTCGACGCCCGCGCCGAGTCCCTCGTCAACCTCGTCAAGGCCAATGAGCCCACCAACGGCTACAACGACAAGCGCGAGACCCAGAACCCGTTCTTCACGCTGCTCATCAGCATCTTCCCGATCCTGCTGCTCGTTGGTCTCTTCTGGTTCATCATGAGCCAGTCCCAAGGTGGCGGCTCCCGCGTCATGCAGTTCGGCAAGTCCAAGGCCAAACTCGCGACCAAGGACACGCCCAAGGTCACCTTCGATGACGTCGCTGGCGCCGATGAGGCCGTGCAGGAGCTCTACGAGATCAAGGAGTTCCTCTCCGACCCGGCCAAGTTCCTCGCCGTCGGAGCCAAGATCCCCAAGGGCGTCCTGCTCTATGGCCCTCCCGGAACAGGCAAGACCCTTCTCGCGCGCGCCGTCGCAGGCGAGGCCGGGGTGCCCTTCTATTCGATCTCAGGCTCGGACTTCGTCGAGATGTTCGTCGGTGTCGGTGCCTCACGTGTCCGCGACCTCTTCGAGCAGGCCAAGGCCAACGCGCCCGCCATCGTCTTCGTCGACGAGATCGACGCCGTCGGACGCCACCGTGGCGCCGGGATGGGCGGCGGTCATGACGAGCGCGAGCAGACCCTCAACCAGCTCCTCGTCGAGATGGACGGCTTCGACGTCAAGACCAACGTCATCCTCATTGCCGCGACCAACCGCCCCGACATCCTCGATCCGGCGCTGCTGCGCCCGGGCCGCTTCGACCGTCAGATCGCCGTCGAGGCGCCTGACATGCTCGGTCGCCACCGCATCCTCGAGGTCCACTCGCAGGGCAAGCCGATGGCTGCGAACGTCGACCTGCTCGCCGTGGCGCGACGCACCCCGGGCTTCACCGGCGCCGACCTCGCCAACGTCCTCAACGAGGCCGCGCTCCTCACCGCTCGCACCGACAAGAAGCTCATCGACGACGAGACACTGGACGAGGCCATCGACCGTGTCATCGCCGGTCCGCAGAAGAAGACGCGGATCATGTCGGCCAAGGAACGCAAGATCACGGCCTACCACGAGGGTGGTCACGCCCTGGTCGCCTCGGCGATGAACAACACCGACCCCGTCACCAAGGTGACGATCCTGCCTCGTGGTCGGGCGCTGGGCTACACGATGGTCATGCCCCTCGACGACAAGTACTCCACGTCGCGCAACGAGATCCTTGACCAATTGGCCTACGCGCTCGGTGGCCGCGTCGCCGAAGAGATCATCTTCCACGACCCGACGACCGGCGCCGCCAACGACATCGAGAAGGCCACCGCGATGGCCCGCAAGATGGTCACCGAATACGGCATGAGTGAGCGAGTCGGTGCGATCAAGCTCGGCCAGAGCCAGGGCGAGGTCTTCCTTGGACGCGACCTGGGCCACCAACGCGACTACTCCGAGAAGATCGCGGGCATCGTCGACGAAGAGGTGCGTGCTCTCATCGAGGCCGCGCACGACGAGGCCTGGCACGCGATCAACGACAACCGCGACCTCCTTGACCGACTGGTCCTCGAGCTCCTGGACCAGGAGACCCTGAACCAGAAGGAGCTCGCCGTCCTCTTCCAGGACATCGTCAAGCGCCCGGCGCGTCCGACGTGGCTCTCGAGCGAGCACCGGGGCATCTCCGACCAGCCGCCGGTCCTCACCCCGGCCGAGAAGGCAGCGCTCAACGGTCACGACCCCTCGGGTGCGCCTGCCGGATCCCACGCCAACGAGGGCGACCCCAGCACTGTCGCGGCGATCGACAGGGCTGCCACCGACGGTGCGCATCCCGCCGCAGAGGCTGTTGCCGAGCACCCGACCACCCAGGTGATCGAGGTTCCCGAGGATCAGCGTGTCGACCCTGACAACGCCTGAGGGCAGCATGTTGTCACCCGACGCTGGCGATGTCCCCGACGAGACAGCTGCACTCCCCGCCCGTCAGGTGGATCACGAGCGGGCCCGTGCGGCCGTGCGTGAGCTGCTGTTCGCCATCGGTGAGGATCCCGATCGCGAGGGTTTGCGGGACACTCCGGATCGCGTTGCGCGCGCAGCGACCCAGCTGTATGCCGGTTTGTCGCAGGACCCCGCGGACGTCCTGTCTGCGCGCTTCTCGATCGACCACGAGGAGCTCATCATCGTGCGCGACATCGAGATCTACTCGACGTGCGAGCACCACCTGCTGCCCTTCCACGGCGTCGCCCATGTCGGCTACATCCCGGCCCCCGACGGCACCGTGACGGGATTGTCCAAACTGGCCCGACTCGTTGATGTCTTCGCACGTCGACCCCAGGTCCAGGAGCGCATCACGACGCAGGTCGCCGACGCGCTCGTCGAGAACCTCGGTGTGCAGGGCGTCATCGTCGTCATCGAGGCCGAGCACCTGTGCATGTCGATGCGCGGCGTGCACAAGCCGGGATCGCGCACGATCACCTCGGCAGTGCGTGGACAGCTGCGTGATCCCGCCACCCGGTCAGAGGCGATGTCGCTCCTGCTCGGCGGCAAGCGCTGATCGGCACCAGGTGATCTCCCTCGCCGCCCGTCCCCGGCCCCTGGTCATGGGGGTTGTCAACGTCACGCCTGACTCGTTCAGTGATGGCGGCGAGTGGTTCGAACCTGAGGCAGCGGTCGCGCACGGGCGTGATCTCCTCGCAGCAGGCGCCGACCTCGTCGACGTCGGCGGCGAGTCGACCCGACCGGGAGCCGAGCGGCCGCCGGTCGAGGAGGAGCTGCGTCGGGTCGTGCCCGTCGTGAAGGCGCTGGCCGCAGAGGGTGCAGTCGTCTCGATCGATACAATGCGGGCGTCCGTTGCGTCCGCGGCTCTCGATGCCGGCGCGGCCATCGTCAACGATGTCAGCGGGGGACTCGCGGACGGGGAGATGGCAGCGCTCGTGGCGCAGGCCGGCATACCGCTGATCGTCATGCACTGGCGTGCTCACAGCACCACCATGCAGTCACGGGCGGTCTATGACGACGTCGTCGCAGATGTCTGTGCAGAGCTGAATGCACGAGTGGAAGCCTTGCAGGAGAGTGGAGTTCGCCCCGACCAGATCATCCTTGACCCCGGGTTCGGCTTCTCCAAGACGGCCGATCACAACTGGTCGCTGTTGCGGCATCTTGATGCTTTGGTGGCGCTGGGGCACCCCCTCCTCGTGGGTACGTCACGCAAGACCTTCCTTGGGCGCCTCGGTCGTCCCGAGGGTGCTGACCCTCGCCCACCCACCGAGCGTGACCTCACCACAGCCCTGACGTCCTTTCACGCCGCGCGTCACGGGGCCTGGGCGGTGCGGGTCCACGACGTGGCCGCGACGATCCAGGCCCTTGACGTCGCCGACGCCCTGCGCGAACCGGCCGAGGAGCGGTCATGAGCGACCGCATCGCCCTCAAGGGCATCTCCGCCAAGGGTTTTCATGGTGTCCTCGACTTTGAGAAGCGTGACGGTCAGACCTTCGTCGTCGACGTCGAGATGGAGGTGGACCTCGCGCCGGCCGGCACGAGCGATGACCTGGTCGACACCGTCAACTATGCCGAGGTCGCCGGCGACATCGTCGAGCTCATCGAGGGAGAGTCCCTCGATCTCATCGAGGCCCTCGCCGACCGCATCGCTGCCAAGGTCCTCACTCGACCGCTGGTGGAGGCGGTCCTCGTCACGGTCCACAAGCCCCAGGCGCCGGTCGGCCACCCGTTCATCGATGTCGCGGTGAGCCTCGAGCGGCTGCGCGAGACACCGGTGGTCATCGCTGTTGGTTCCAATATGGGCGAGTCGGTGGAGACCATCCAGAACGCCGTCGGTTCCCTGTGGCTCGCGCTTGAGCTCAAGGCTGCTTCGCGCGTCTACGAGACCTCACCGGTCGGCGGACCGGCCCAGGCGTCCTACCTCAATGCTGTTCTCGTCGGGACGACGTCGATGTCTCCGCAGCGACTGCTGCGCACGATGCAGGACATCGAGCTCGACAATGGCCGAGTCCGCAAGGAGCGGTGGGGCCCGCGCACCCTCGACCTCGACCTCATCCAGTACGGCGATCCCGTCTTCGACACCGACGTGCGGCTCTCGACCGAGGCGCTGACCTTGCCGCACCCGCGAGCCCACGAGCGCGCCTTCGTGCTCGTGCCGTGGGCCGACGCCGACTCCGAAGCGACTCTGCGCGTCGACGGTGAGGTGCGGCGCATTGCCGACCTCGTCGCAGAGGTTGGCACCAGTGGCGTCACCCTCGGGCCCGATGTCGACCTGCTGGAGGATGGATGGTGAACGGACACGGCGTGCGCGCCCGCGTCGCAGTCCTCGTTGCTCTGGTCATCGGCTTGGCATCAGGACTCCTGTGGATGCTCGTGACCGGAGAGGGCACCCTCGTGCCGCGTCCGTCGTGGCTCGCTGCAGGGCTGCTCGCTGCGATGGCAGCGTTCGTCATCGGCTTTGCCTGGCCGGTGCGGTCCTATCTTTCCGGCAGCTCCACGCGGCGCCTTGACCCGTTGCGCGCTGCCCGCGTCGTCGTTCTCGCCCAGGCGGCCACGCTCACCGGTGCTGCCGCTGTGGGCTGGTATGCCGGTCAGCTGGTCGTCGTCGCCAGTGATCTCTCGCTCGTGGCCAACCAGGACCGTCTCTGGAGGTTGGCGATCCTTGTCGGTACGGGCGTGGTGTTGTGCATCGCTGGGCTCGTGGCCCAGCACTGGTGCCGGGTCGATCCGCCCGGCGACTCCACGGACTGACCGTGTCGGCGCCGCAATCGACCCTTGGGACGAAGGGGGCGCCTGCGTGGCTACTTGTCGACGTCCCCCACGACGAAGAAGGTCGACCCGAGGATGGCCACCATGTCGGAGACGAGTGTCCCCGGAAGCAGCTGGGTCAGCACCTGGACGTTGTTGAACGACGCTGATCGCAGCTTGAGGCGCCAGGGGGTCTTCTCGCCACGGGACACGAGGAAGTAGCCGTTGAAGCCCAGCGGGTTCTCGGTCGCGACATAGGTCTCGCCCTCGGGGACCTTGAGCACCTTGGGCAGTCGCTGGTTCACCGGACCAGCGGCCATGGACCCCAGGACCGAGAGGCAGTGCTCGACGAGGTCGAGGCTGACGTGGACCTGTTCGAGCAG
>JBDSIV010000019.1:0-25054 GCA_039917755.1 Knoellia sp.
GTCTGACGGTCGGTGTCGACCGAGATCCACGCGTCAATCTGGCCTTTCTTCGCCAACTCGTAAGCAGCGGTGCCGACACCCGTGATCGGACGCTTCACGGAGGCGCGGTCGACGCCTGCGCTCAGCAGCATCATGTCGAGAAGGTTCTCGGTGGAACCGCCGGCCGATACCACGCCGACCGTCTTGCCCGCGAGCTCCTTGGGGCTCTTGAGCGGCTTGCTCGCGAGGGACACGACGTCGAACTGTGATCGCTGACGCACCGTGCCTATGGACACGAGGGGAGCGTCCTGCTTGGCCGCCGCGACGATCGCGTTGATCGCCGCCGTCCGCGATATGTCGACGGTGTTGCCGAGCACTGCTTGGATCGCGGTTGCAGTGCCGCTGCCGCCCTTGATCTCGAGGTTGAGCCCCTGCTTGTCGAAGAAGCCCTGCTCCTTCGCGACCATGACCTCAACGAAGCTGAGGTTGAGTCCAAGGGCTGTGATGTACCGACCGTCGACTTGTTTGAGCGTGTCGCCGCTCGCTGCCGGACCCGGGGCCTGCTTGTCGTCCTGCGATGCGCAACCCGCGAGCACGAAGGTGGCGCCGGCGCCACCTGCGACGAGGGCTCCGCCCAGGAAGGAGCGCCGCGTCAACGCTGTTCTGCCCATCGATTCGCTGTGCATGGATTCTCCTGTGGTTGTTCGAATCTGATTTATGTGATGTAGCGAGAGTTTGCGTGCAGGACTCATCGGCTGCGCACGGAGTCGTGCCAAGGGATGAGAAGCCGCCGAGCCGCCGTCACGATGCTGTAAAGGACGAATCCGAAGATGGTCATGATCAGGATCGCGCCGTACAGTTTGTCGATCTGAAGGGCGTTCTGCAGGTCGACCGCGTAGCGGCCCAGGCCCTTGTCGCCGCCGAGGTATTCGCCGACGATTGCACCGACCGTCGCCTGGACGACGGCCACCTCGAGCCCAGCGAGGATGAACGCGAGCGTGTAGGGAAGCTCGAGCTTCCAGAAGCGCTCGAGCTTCTTGGCCTTGAGCGAGATCATCAGGTCGTGCATCGATCCGGGGACCGACCGGACACCGAGCGCTGTGTTGATGAGCAGAGGAAAGAAGGCCAGTAGCGCGGCGATCAGGATCTTCGACTCGGGTCCGAAACCCAGCCACAGGATGAACAGCGGAATGAGCGCCACCTTGGGAATCACCTGCGTGGCGACCACGAACGGACGGGATATCTTCTCGAACACAGGCGACTTACCGATGGCGAAGCCGAGGCCGACCCCCACGATGATCGCCCAGAACAGGCCGATCGTCACCTCATAGAAGGTGGTCCAGATGTGCTGGGTCCACACGTAAGGATCAGTGATCTGACCCGCGAAAGCCGCACCGACCCGCTCAGGTGGCGGCAGCACATAGCGGGAGATGCCGGACGTCTCAGCGTAAACCTTCCAGAAGATGAGGAAGACGATGATGAGCGCGGGCGTAGAGACCAGCGGCAACCACCTGCTCGCGAGAATCCGCTGCCGGAGGCTCCGGACGGGCGCTTGAGCAAGGATGCTCTCATCGGGCGCGGAGATCTGGTCAGGCTCCGCCGAGACGGCGACGTCGGTCGTTGACGTCAGGTTTCTGGCTGCTCCCCGCCTGTTCATGCGGACGCCGTGGTCGGTTCGGGCCGCTGCACTTCGCCGATCTGCGCGCGGAGGTCCGCTGCAAGGCGACGGAACTCCTCCGACTCCATCACGTCCATGGTCCGCGGCCGAGGCGAATCCACCGTGGTGATCGAGTGGATGTGTCCAGGGTTCATGCCGAGCATCACGATCCGGTCGGCGAGAAAAATCGCTTCCGCCACGGAATGGGTGACGAAAACGACTGTCTTCGGGTTCTCGAGCCAGATCCGCTGGAGCTCGAGGTTCATCGTGTCGCGCGTCTGCGCGTCTAGCGCGCCGAACGGCTCGTCCATCAGGAGCACGTCGGGGTCGTGCACGAGAGCGCGGGCGATGGAGACACGCTGGCGCATTCCTCCGGAGAGTTGCATGGGGCTCTTCTTCTCGGCGTGCCCGAGCTGCACGAGTTCGAGCATGTCGCGAACACGCGAAAGCCGATCCTTCTTCGGGACTCCGGCGAGTTCCAGTGGTAGGCCAACGTTTTCGGCCGATGTCCGCCACGGCATGAGTGTGGCTTCCTGAAACACGAATCCGATGCTGCTCTCGCGGGAGTCATGGGTCGGCGAAGAGATCTTGACGGAGCCCACCGTCGCGCCCTCGAGTTGCCCGATGATGCGCAATAGCGTCGTCTTGCCGCAACCCGAAGGGCCGAGCAGCACGACGAACTCACCTTCCTCGATGTCCAACGAGATCTCGCGCAGCGCCATGACGCGCTTCTGATTGCGGCTGGTGAAGACCTTGCTGACCTTGTCGACGGTGATGGCACCCATTGCTGATTGATCTCCTCGTCGAAATCCATCCTGGTACGGCTCAATAAGAGGCCGCCTAGCCGCGCGTTCCGCTCAACGTACTGCGGAACCCATCGTCGGGCAAGGGAATCAGCATGCTCTTTTACTGTCAGTTCAGCACCGAATGGTCAACGATGGCAGGTCGACTCGAACCCAGTTCCTATAGCCCAGCGACCGCGCAGCTGGACCTGTTTCTGTGAGCGGAACAATCGCGGCTGTCGAAACGCGCCCACCCTCGGGGGACGTTGAAGGGTCGCCGTGGTCGGCCAACTGGGGGATTTGAGGGTTGAGGCCGAACTGGCCGCGAAGTCGTCTTGGAGCGTGTCCGCCGCGCCACGGTGAGGCCGTTCCAGCGCTGCTCCCAGAGCGGGGAGGTGGAGGTGACCGTTGAAGCGGGAAAACTGGGTGCTCGCCTTGAGGATCCCGCCGGCGTACCAGCGCAGCGCTATCTGCCCGACTGGCCACAACTTGACGCTCCTGGCCTGTTCGCGGCAGATTCCGATCATCGACTCGATCGCGTTGCTGGAGCGGAGCGTCCGCGCCAGCGTGGGCGGCAGGTCCAGGCGCAGCACGGGCAGTGTCTCGGCCGGACGAAGACCTCCGTGACCGCCGCAGAGAGGCCCATGTCGCCGTCCGGCACGACAAGGACCTGCCCCGTGACATCCAGGCCCAATCCCGCGACCTCCTTCTTGAGCGCCTTTATCTCCGCGATCCCTTCGGTGCTCTTTCCTTGCCGGACACCGCCATCGCTCTCGGCCTGCCTCAACCACTTGCGCAGCGGCTCCGGCGAGTGATGCCGAACATGGTTGCAACGGAGTTCATCGCCGCGCTCTCGGTCGGGTGATCGCCATGGACGTCGGTCACCAGACTGACAGCGCGTTCACGCAAACTCAATCGGGTACCTCGAGGGACGTGCCTGAGAGCGATCGTTCCAACACATCAACTCTCCGGACTCGCCGAGGCGGTTCAGACCGCGGATCAGTTCCTTGCCTGTTCCGAGTTGGTCCAAGACAGGGACGGGCTCTTGTGGTGACCCATGTTCGCCACAACTCCAGGGCGGCAGCTGACCCTGCCCAAGAGTTCCGTTGCCAGTCCCTACGGGTAACCGAATTGGTAACGAACGAGTTCAAACCAAGCGGTACAAGGCGACACCCAACGGTCTGATCTCGTGGCTGAGCGTGCTCAGTTGAGACTGCTCGAGACCCGCGACATCGTGGTTGAGAATCTGTAATCCGTAGGTGGTGGGTTCGAGTCCCACGGGGCCCACCGCCTGGTTTGGGAACCTCAGCGCTCAGCGACGCTCGTCAGTCTTCTCAGGGTTCTCACCACCCCCACCTGCGAGGAAGCCGCGGTGGCCGTTGCACGAGTCCCCTGGCTGGAAGCCGGAGGCCTTGAGGTCAGCAGGCGTGGCGCCACTGGCCCGCGCTTCCTGCTGGACGTGACCCCAGTTCTGGGGAGGAGCTCTGCCAGGGCCGGGGAAGCCCGCCGGACTTTCGCCGCCGTCCTCAAGTCCGGAAAAGACGCAGATGGAGTTGGCGTGGGCAGGACCTTGGGTGGGTGTGCCACCCGGTGATCTCGCCGGCGCTGGCTGTTGCCACTCCCGCGAGCATCAGGATTCCGGCGGCTGCCGGAACCCCAAGCACGTGTGTGAGGCGCATGTGGTGCTCCTGTCGATGCGGAAGGTCGCACCAGGCTTGGCGTGGCCCCTGCCGACGTTTGAACCGCCCGCCCCTCGCCACAATGCTCCAGATGACTGCTCATGAACGCACCAAAGAAGTGGCCCGCGAACCGCAAAGTCGCGTCAGGTGACTAGCCCGACCACGGCGAGACCTTCTTTTGCGGCTGATGTGATGGACACGCGTCAAGCCCTGCTGGAGTGCGCCTCGGAACTCGCCCAGCGAGGCGAGCAATACCCGGGGGCGCCCGCGACGGACAGTGCTCGCACACATCACGACCCAGTCGCTGCTCAACGCCCGGCTTCACGACCGCGCAGAAGCAACGGAGAAGGTGCAAGTGCTCAGTCGGAAGGGTTTGACCTCCCCCGAGCCGGCCGCTGATCGGGCGCTCTCGATTCGATTCGGAGGCCGCTGTCGTGGTGACAGGGTCGGGGAAGTCAGAGACGAACCACCATCTTCCCGGTGTTCTCGCCTCGCAGGACCCCGAGGAACGCGTCGACGGCGTTTTCGATGCCGTCGACGAACGTCTCCCTGGAGGTGACTTCGCCCGAAGCCAACCACCCGGCCGCCTTCTCGGCGTACTCACCTGCGAGATCGAAGTGGTCACCCACAAGGAAGCCCTGAATCCGACCGCGGGTCTGGATGAGGCGGGGCAGGTTGCGAGGGCCAGGTGATGGCGTGGTGTCGTTGTAGACCGAGATCATCCCGCAGACGGCAATTCGACCGCCACGCCGCAGCGACCCGATGGCTGCCTCAAGGTGATCGCCGCCGACGTTGTCGAAGTAGATGTCGATGCCCTCGGGCGCTGCCTCTCGCAGCTGCTGTGACACCGCACCGTCCTTGTAGTTGAACGCCGCGTCGAACCCGAGGTCATCGACGACGTGTCGCACCTTCTCGGCCGTCCCCGCGCTGCCGATGACGCGGCTGGCGCCGAGTGCCTTGGCGATCTGACCGACCGCGCTACCGACCGCGCCGGCCGCACCAGAGACGAAGACGACGTCGCCGGGCGTGATCTCGGCGATCCGGGTCAAACCGGCGTATGCCGTGAGGCCGGTCATACCGAGCAGGCCCAGGTAGGCGGAGGCAGCGACGTTGGAAACATCGACGACCCGGGCGCCGTTGGCCTCGATGGTGGCCACCTCACGCCAGCCGGAGCCGTGCAGCACATGGTCACCGACGGCGAACCCGTCAGCACGCGACTCCTCCACGACCCCCACGGCGCCACCATCCATGGCCGCACCGATGGCGAACGGCGCGGCATACGACGCAGCGTCGCTCATGCGACCACGCATATAGGGGTCAACCGACATCACCACGTTGCGCACGCGCAGCTGACCCTCGTCGAGCGGAAGGACCGGGGTCTGCGCCAGCTCGAAGTTCTCGCGCGTCGGCCAGCCGACAGGGCGTGAGAGCAGACGCACCTCGCGAGGAGCGGTGGCGGACTCTGCGGTGGCGTCGGACATGTGGGATCTTCCCTTCGGCGGTGCTGTACGGGTCAGTGAGGTGCAACCCCACACAGCCTTGCTGTATGCCGTGCAGCTCACCATCCGTTCACGAGCGCCCCGATTCGGGACTGGCGCGAGTGGGTGACCTCGATGACCTCCCTGCGGCGAGGAGCGCAGCGGCCTCGTCGCCAGGCGGTCACGTCGCTCGCGGGGAGTACATGATCACCGCGACACCCACGAGGCAGATCAATGCTCCGGTGAGGTCATAGCGGTCCGGTCGGAACCCGTCCGCGACCATCCCCCACAGCAGCGACCCCGCCACAAAGACTCCGCCGTATGCCGCGAGGATCCGTCCGAAGTTCGCGTCCGGTTGGAGCGTGGAGACGAACCCGTAGGCACCGAGGGCGATGACCCCGGCCCCGATCCACAGCCAGCCGCGATGCTCGCGCACGCCCTGCCACACGAGCCAGGCTCCACCGATCTCTGCGGTGGCTGCCAGGACGAACAGCAAGAGGGATCGCAGAACGCTCATGCGGTCAGTGTCCCAAACGCCAACGACGCACACCCCGCGCGGCCTGCAGCCCGGACGTCCACCCGTCCCCGCGCCATGTCCCCCTCGGCAAGCGCCCCCACCTTGGCAAGGAGGCACCGACGCCACCACGCTGGAGATGAAGAACCACCAGGTCACCTGCCGGTCGCCTGACGAGCGTTGTCAGAACGGGATCGAGAAACCTCGTCCGCGAAGCCAGTCGGCCGCAAAACTCACCACCAAACCCGCGATGAGCGAGCCCACGAAACCCTTGAGGCCGCTGACTCGCTTGTCCAGGGGCGGGTCGGGTCGGCGACGCATCCCGATGAGCTCCATGACGGCATATACGACCGCTCCCAGCGCGAGGGGCACCCCGATGATGATCCAGAACCAGAACCACCGGGTCCCCACTCGCGGCGCCGTGCCCATGATGAGCCCGCCAAGCAGGAGCACTGCCCCGATCGGGTACACCCAGTCGAACGGCCCGCTGTCGGCAAACTCATAGGGCTTCATGGCCACACCCGCTGCGCGCAGGTCCCCGACCAGGGCATCCGATTCTTCCGTTGCGGCCGCGGAGTACGAGCTTCCAGCGGACGCGACACCCGACTGGGAGGCGACCTGCCAACCCGGAAGACCCCACGTGCGCCATACGAGGATGCCACCGAGTGGGTCACCCTTGGCCGGATTGAATTGGTCAGGACCCAGGTCGTCGAGGTCCCCGCGGATCCCTGACGCCGATGCCCGCTTGAGGTCAAGCGGCGCGTCATCGAATCGCTCCGCGACATACCACTGCTGGACGGAGCCATCCTTGAGGTCCGAGCGCAGCTGGTCGAACGTCGAGGGACGCAGGCCAGTGGTCCAACCCGATGTGAGCATCAATCCGATCACGACGACGACAGCGCCGCCGAACGCCGCGAGGAACCGCGCATGCCACCACGTCTCAGCGCGTGGCTGCTCCCCCGTCGCGACGTACGCGACGCCGTTCCCTACCCCGACCGTCATAGAGGAAATATGGCACGACAAAGCCCCGCTGACCAGTGGCCAACAGAGGTCTGCGAGTCGGTTTCGGACCACGGCGTCCGCCGTTGTCATAGGGTCAAGCCATGCTGGGGTGCGTTGACGTGGCAGCAGTCCCTGATTGGGTAACGAACCTCTTCACATCCATGAACGCCCTGGACATCGCAACAGTCGCGATCCTCGGCTACACCGCAACCAAGGTGGCCCGAGGTCGGCCGCGAGCTCTCATGGCACGAGCGAGACGCAAGAACCTCAGCAGCCTTGGCGCCTCGCGCGCGGCAATCCTCGATCGGGTGGGCACACTCCTTCTCGGAGAAGCGCCCACCGCCGCCGAAGAGTTGGCCTGGCTCGCGAGTGTCACCGGGCTCGGCACGGAGCAAGCCCTCACCTTCGGTGACCCACATCGTGCAGAACGAGTGGCCAGGGCCTACGCGGCGTACGCGGCCGATTTGGACACCAGTGCGCTGCTTGGGGCCAACCACGCGCCGATCGTGCGCGCCGAGGCAGCGCGTGCAAGCGATGTTTCACAACTCGCCGCAAGGTACTCATCTCTCGTGACCACGGGACAAGAAACGGTGCACCTTTCGATCCCCCACCGCCACACCCATCTGGAGTTCTCCGGGGCCTGCGTCGGGGAAGAGACGCCGTTGCGCGCGCAGGACCTCCTGGTGAGCTACCGGAGCACCCGCCTTCGACAGGCCCAACTCACCCATCTGGACGAAGTCCAGCATGAGGCCCTAGAGCACCTCCTGGCGGCACCCAACACCTTCGACGGATCCCTACCCCGCCTCATCGACTGGCGAGGTGAAAGGGACCAAAAGTCGGGGCGACGTGCCCTGCATCTCTCTCTGGCGGAGACCACGTATGGGGCGGTCGTGGCGGATCACTATCCAGTCAAGTTGACGACACCGGACGCGCCGCGAGATGTCGACGGCTCCCGGGTCCGTGTCCTTACCCTTTCACTCGTGATCCAAACATCGTGTGGTCACCTGGTGTTCGCGCAGCGATCCAAAAAAAGCGGCTCTCACCAAGGGCTTCTCGGGCCTGCGGTCAATGGAAACTTGGAGTTCGAGTCGCGGAACGGAATCAGCAGCGACCTCGACGACGCGGGTCTCCCTGATCTCCGCCGCGCCCTGGCGCGCGAGGCGCGCGAAGAACTTGGTCTAACTCTGGCGTCAGCCGAGATCACCATCGTGGGTCTTGGACGATTCACCGACCCGCGCGAGCGGGGAACCTATGTCCTGCTGGGCTTTGCCAGCATCGACCTGGACCGCGACGCACTGCGCGAGGGGATGCGACATGCGGACCCTGTCGAGGGGGCCTGGGAGTTGGAGGCCTCCCTCGTGACCCTCGCGCTTCCCAAAACGGAAAACGACCTTGGTCGAGCCATCGCGTGGCTTCTTGGCTCGAACGAGCTCTCCTCGCACGCGACGATGGCTGGACTCGGTGCGCTCGCAGTTTCTCTTCGAAACGACACCGTGTTGAAGGTCGCCACTGCGTCCTCGGGTGTGGCGGAACTCGTGGCCGCACCCACGGACCTCGTCGAGCACTCGGACGCCCACGGGGTGTGGCAGCCAGGGCTGCCTTCGAAGCCGGACACGACAAACCCCCGCTGACCAGGGTCAACGAGGGCGCGCGAGTTGGTACGTCGTCCTCTCGATCGACGAGTTCGCGAAGGTATGACTCCTTGCCTCGCTGCCCATAGCCGTGCTCGCCCTTGTTCGGTGAGGTCGAGTAGCGCGGCGCCTGCCCGTAGACCTGTGCGGCCGGTTGCCCATAAAAACCCTTTCCCGCATGTCGGCGGCTGCCGTGCCGCTGTCGGCCGCGCCTGCCGCGGCTGCTGAGGAATGGTGAAGACACCCGGGGGTCAGGATGCGGCAGACAGGACCTGCGGGAGGAGGAAGAGCATGCCGAGCGACCAGGTGAGGTGCGTGACGATCGGGCCGAGTATTCCGCCCGTGACACGGCGTTGCAGACCCACGACCGCGCCGAGCAGCGCTGCCGCGAGGACGAGAAGGGGCACGCCTGAGAAGCCTGCCACTACGGCATACACGATCGTCGTGACGAGCACGGCGTTCCGACGGCCGACGGCAGCGAAGAGCGCGCCGCGATAGAAGAGCTCCTCGGCGACACCATTCATCGCTGTGATCACCGCGACGATGGCGAGCGAGCCGAACCGGGCATGGTCGAGCAGTCCGTCAACAGGCCCTCGTAGGACCGGGATGCGCGCGACGACAACGGCTCCGACGAGGAACAGAGCGAGGAGCAACAGCCCCAGCACCAAGGATTGGAGCGCCGCTCGGCTCGGTGAGGTCCCGGAGCGGGTGTGGGCTCGACCCAAGTGCAACGGTCCGGACAGCAGCGCCCCACCCGCCCAGACGAGCGCCAGGGCCACCGTGCCCACATAGAAAAGGAAGTCACCGGGCGCCAGACGTAGCGCCCACGTGTTGACGATGACGCCGATGACGAGCGTCACACACGCGACGACCCGGCGCCGGCGGAAGGCCCCTTCCGACTCAGTGTGGTCCCTGGAAACGGGTACGACAAGCGCCGCCCGGAAGAACCGGCGCAGTTCGGCGAGTGCTTGGTCCATGTCGGTGAGACGATGCCATAGATGACTACTCACCAGCACCCCCGCGTCCTCGTGACGGGAGCGACCGGCTACATCGGGTCGCGTCTCGTCCCAGTCCTGCTAGCGGCCGGACACACCGTGCGCGTCCTGACGCGATCGGCTGATCGGCTGCGCGAGCGCGATTGGGCCGGCGACGTCGAGGTCGTCGAGGGTGACGCCACCTCTCGACAGGATCTCGACCAAGCTCTCGCAGACGTCGACGTCGCCTATTACCTGGTGCACTCGATGGACGGCGGGGACTCCTTCGAGGACCGCGACCGTGAACTCGCGCGCACCTTCGGGCTGGCTGCGCAATCGGCCGACGTCCAACGCATCATCTATCTGTCCGGGCTGCACCCCAACGAGACCAAGTTGTCGGCGCACCTCGCGTCACGGGTCGAGGTCGGCAACCTGCTCATGGCCTCGGGTGTGCCCACGATCGTCCTGCAGGCCGCCATCATCATCGGCTCGGGATCGGCATCCTTCGAGATGTTGCGCCACCTCACCCACAACCTGCCGATCATGATCACGCCGAAGTGGGTGAACAACCGGATCCAGCCGATCTCCATCCACGACGTGCTGCACTACCTGCTCGGCGCTGCAACAGTGGAGGGTGAGGTCAACCGCACCTTCGACATCGGTGGGCCCGAGGTCCTCACCTATCGCGACATGATCAAGCGCTTCGCCAAGGTCGCGGGCCTTCGCTCCCGGGCCATCCGCACCGTGCCGGTCCTCACTCCCGGGCTCGCGAGCCACTGGGTCGGCTTCGTCACTCCCGTCCCGTCCGGCATCGCCAAACCGTTGGTGGGCAGCCTGATCCACGAGGTCGTCTGCCAGGAAGACGACGTTGACGACGTGATCGGCGCGCCTGAGGGTGGGGCGATGGCCTATGAAGATGCCGTGCGCGCCGCCCTCGCCCAGGATTCCGGCACGCGTCCCGAGCCCGGCACGGTCGACCCCGCCCGCCTCACGGCCGCCGACCCCGACTGGGCTGGCTGAGGTCTCAGTCGCGGCGCAGGGTCACCTGAGCGACGTCGAGGTAGCCGGACTCGAATCCTGCCTCGCAGTATGCGAGATAGAACTCCCACATCCGCTTGAAGGTCTCGTCGAAGGAGCCGCCCTCGATCTGTGGCCAGGCCTCGAGGAAGCGAAAACGCCAGCGCCGCAACGTTTCTGCGTAGTCACCACCGAAGGAGCGCACGTCGCGCACTCGCAGATCAGTGTGCAGTCCGGTCACCTCCGAGATCGCGTCCAGCGAGGGGATGATGCCGCCGGGGAAGATGTACTTCTGGATCCACCCGTAGGAGTTGCGGGTGGCGAGGAAGCGGTCGTGATCCATGAGGATCGCCTGGACGGCAGCGGTGCCGCCTGGTGCCAAGAGGTTGTCGATCGCCCCAAAGTAGGTGGGCCAGTACTCCTCGCCGACGGCCTCGATCATCTCGACGGAGACGATGGCGTCGAACTGTCCCGTGACCTCGCGGTAGTCCTGGAGACGGACCTCCACGCGGTCCTGCAGTCCCGCGGCAGCAATCCGTTCCTGGGCCAGTGCCCGCTGCTCATGCGAGAGAGTGATCGACAGGACGTCGGCACCCCGCGCCGCTGCCCGCAACGACAACTCACCCCATCCCGTGCCGATCTCGAGGACGCGTGAACCCTGTCCCACCGCCGTCGAGTCGAGGATTGCGTCGATCTTGCGATGCTGCGCCTCCACGAGATCCTGATCGGCCAGCGCCTTCGTGTGGTCGAACAGCGCAGACGAGTACGACATCGTCGGGTCCAGGAACGCGGCGAACAGGTCGTTGGAGAGGTCATAGTGCGCCTCGATGTTGGCCCGGCTGCCCGTCAGGGTGTTCCGCTGGCTCGCAGGCAGGGCACGGTCGGCGATGCGCCGAAGAGAGAGCAACGGTTTCGGCAGGAGCTGGCCCATCTTGGCCGCGAACGGCAACAGGGCCTGGGCGAGATCGGTCCCGGGGGCAACGCGCCAGTCGCCGGCCATGTAGGCCTCGCCGAGCCCAATTTTGGGGTGCTGTTCGATCCGCCGATACATCGAGGCGGGGCGGACGACATCGAGGGTGGGAGACCCTTCTCCGCCGCCCCCGACGTGGGATCCGTCCGGGTAGCGCAAACGCACCGGCATGCCGGCCACAATGCGATGGATCAGCGTCCGCGCCACGGCCCCCCGAGTGAACAGTGTTTTGACAGTGGGGATCTCAAATGGGGTCAAGACGTCGGTCGTCATCGGACACTCTCCTGGGAGCTGGCAGCGCGGGGTTGGATGGCAAGGCGCCGGGCCCACAGTCGGATGCCGTGCATCCGGATGAGGGTCGACACCTGCTGGGGCATGAAGGGGTGACGGGCAACGGTCGTGATCACCGAGCGAGGCGTCGCCGGGACCGGGGAGCCCTCGACGACAGCCGTGAAGAGGAGCTCGCCCTGGCGGTTCAACCTGATCCCGACCGATACCCGTCGTGGGTCGAGGTGGAAGCGGATCGCGTACTCCCCCGTGGTGTCGTTGAACGGAGAGACATAGAAGTCCTTGTCCACGTTGGCAGCGCCGGACGGATCGGGAAGAACGGCGTAGGCGTGACGTTCGCCGTAGGTGTTGTGCACCTCGACGACAACTCCGCGCAGGACGCCATCCGCGGTGAGGCACCAGTAGGCGGTCATCGGGTCGAAGACGTGCCCGAGAACCCGCGCGTGCGTGAGCGCGACGACCCGCGTCACACCATCGGCCGGTATGCCGTCACGCTCCAGACAGCGCAGAACGTTCGCCTTGAGTTCGGCGAGCGATTCAGACCCAGCGAGGTGATCCTGCGGGCGGAACGACGCGACCGAGTGCAACCAGCGTGGCAGAGAGAGTGGCTGGTCGAGATCGAGCAACCACTGGTAGTGCCGGTTCGAGAAGGAGTGGCGCACAGGAGTGTGCCGGGTGTGGTGGACCCGGCCGACGACGAGGGCCGGCAACGTGGGCAGCGCCAGGACGGTTGCCGTGCTGCGGTTGTGGGTGGCGGTCATGTCCACTCCACCCCGAAAGCACGGGCGGCTTCGACGCCAGAGCGACAACCGTCCTCGTGGAAGCCCCAGCCCCAGTGGGCGCCTGCAAAGGCCGTGCGCGACGTGGTGATCTCGTCGCGTCGACGTTGGGCCCGCACGGCGTCGAGGTCGTGGATCGGGTGGGCGTAGTCCATGACAGCGATGACCGACTCGGGGTCGATGAGGTCCTTGGCGTTGAGCGTCACGAAGACCCGGTCGTCGGCGGGCAGTCCCATGAGGCGGGTCATGTCGTAGGTGACGACCGGCCCGCGAGCCGCGGACTCAGTGAGCGGAGTGGACGCCGGTGCGGCGCGGTAGTTCCAGGACGCGCGCGCCATGCGTGCACGGGGCATCAGCGACGGGTCGCGGTGGAGCACGGTCTCGTTGCGTGAGTAGCGGAACGACCCGAGGACCTCCTTCTCGGTGGGCGTGGCGTCAACCAACAGCCGCAGGGCATCGTCGGCGTGGGTGGCGACGACGACCTGGTCGAAGCGCTCCTCACGCGTGCCGGTGCGCACCGTCACGCCGTCGTCGTCGCGTTCGATCGCGACCACAGCATCACCGCGTCGCACCTCTCCGCCGCGCGCAAGCAGTTGCTGCGCCGCGGCCTCGACGTAGGTCGCTGACCCGCCGACGACGGTGCGCCACTGCGGTGCGCCGCCGATGCTGAGCATGCCGTGGTGGTCAAGAAACGCAAACAGGTATCGCGCCGGGTAGTCCAGGGCGTCGCCGCGCCCACTGGACCACACGCAAGAGACCAGTGGCACGGCATACAACTCGACAAAGCTCGCCGAGAAGCCGCGCGTGGCGATGAACTCTCCGTAGGTGGTCTGGTCCTCGTCGTCCGTCGACGTGAGGAAGGCCGTTGCCTCGGTGTGGAAGCGGCGCACGGAGCGCAGCATCGCGATGAAGGTGGGAGACAGCAGCTGGCTTGGGCGGGCAAGGAAGCCCGAGACACCCCGACCTCCCGCATATTCCGTGCCTGTCGTCGGGTCCGTGATCGACATCGACATCTCGGTGTCACGCACCTCGATCCCCAGCTCGGCAAAGAGCCGCTGAAGGTGGGGATAGGTCCGGTCGTTGTGGACGATGAAGCCCGAGTCCACCCGCATCGCCGGCGCACCATTGGCGCGGCTGACAACGTGGGTGTGAGCGTGGCCTCCCAGACGGGGTTCGGCCTCGAAGAGGGTCACGTGGTGCGAGTTGGAGAGCACGTGGGCCGCGGTCAGTCCGGACACTCCGGATCCCACGACGGCGGTGCGAGGGGCGTCAGCGGTCGCGGTCATGCTTCATCTTCGGTGCACAGGGGGCCTGCGGATGGGTCGCCGCTCCCAGAATTTTGTCGTGATGTGGCCCATCCGGGTCAGTCGTCAGCGCCGAACAGGAAGCGTGACCGAAACGCAACCCTTCCTGCTCGTCACCCTCGCCTCCTTCGTCACGGCTGCCCTGGTCATGGGCATCACGGCGATGATCGCGCGCCGCATCGGCAAGGTGAGCGTCGTCGACGTCGCGTGGGGACTCGTGTTCGTGGCCATCGCGTGGGTGTGCTTCGCCTTCAGTCCGGGGGTGAGAGCTGCGCTGTTGGCGGTGCTCGTCACCCTGTGGGGTGGGCGCTTGGCGTGGCACATCCGACGCCGCGCTCTGGGCGCCGGTGAGGACCCCCGCTACGACGAGATCCTCTCGTCCGCGCCTCCAGAACGACGGTTCGCGTATGCCGTCCGCAAGGTTTTCGTGGTCCAGGCACTCGCGGCATACGTGGTCTCTGTGCCCCTTCAGGTGGCGGCGGCGGCGGGCTCGCAGCCGCTGGGCTGGGTGGCGGCGCTGGGAGTCGTGGTCTTCGTGATCGGGGTGGGATTCGAGGCTGTCGGGGACGCGCAACTGGCGCGCTTCAAGGCCGACTCGTCCAACAAGGTCAAGATCATGGACCGCGGACTGTGGGCGTGGACGCGGCACCCGAACTACTTCGGCGACGCCGCGGTGTGGTGGGGGCTGTGGATCATCGCTGCTGAGGTGTGGCCGGGGGTGCTGACGGTGTTCTCCCCGATCGTCATGACCTATTTCCTGGCATTCGCCACGGGGGCCCGGTTGCTCGAGTCCGAGATGTCGAAGCGTGCCGGCTATCCCGCATACATGCAGCGCACATCCATGTTCTTCCCCCGCCCACCGCGCTGACCCTCGTCTTATTGCCCCAGGTCCACCGGCGAGCGGCCGAAATCGGCTCGAATGGGTGGATCTGGGGCAATAAGACGGCGGCGGGGGCAGCGGGGGCAGTGGGGGCCCAAGCTCAGGTGAGGGTGGTGCTCACCGCGTGGATGACGATGCCGGCCAGGGCGCCGACGATGGTGCCATTGATCCGGATGAACTGCAGGTCGCGGCCGACGTGCAGCTCGATCCGTTCCGCCGCCTCGCGACCATCCCACTGCTCGACCGTCACCGAGATCACCTCGGCGATCTCCGAGCCATAGGTGTTGACGAAGAACGACACCGCCTCACCGAGGTGCCCCTCCAGCCGCGAGCGCCATGGCTCGTCCTCGACGAGGTGTTGCCCGAGGTGCTCGAGGAGTTCGTCGCCGCGGACGTGGAAGTAGGAGGTCGGGTCATCCATCGCCGACTCGAGCGCGGTGGTGAAGGAGCGCCACAGCCCAACGGCTGTGTCCGGCACCTGGGGGTGGGACAGCAGCCGCTCCTTGAGGGACTCGGCCTGAGCCATGACCTCTGGATCCGACTGCAGGTCGTGCGCCAACCGGACCAACAGGTCATCCAGGGCGACCCGAGCCGGGTGCTCCCGCGAGACCCGGATGTCCTCCAACCAGGTGAGCATCTGCTGATAGCTCCAGCTGATGACCTTGTCGTCCACCCATGGGGGCGACCACCACGGCGCCCGCTCCCCGATGACAGAGGCGAACGTGCCTGGGTTGTCGGCCAGCCAGTCGTGCAGTTGCTCCAGACCGAGGTCCACGAGGCCGTGGTGCGTCTTCTCCGACACGACCCCCTCGAGCAGCGAACCCGCGATCGGGCTGATCGGCTCGGTTGCCAGGCGTGGGAGCAGGAAGTCGGCGATGACTTCGCGCACGTCGTCGTCCGACAGCCTCCCCAGGCCGGCCCGGGCCACGCGCACGACCTCACCCATCACTCGCTGGCGATGCGCGGGCATACCCAGCCACACCCCCAACCTCTCCCCCACGTGCGCCGCCGCCAGCCGCTCACGCGCGATCTCGTCGGTGAGGAAGTTCTCGGTGACGAAGTCCTGGAGGTTGCGCCCGATCTCGTTCTTGCGCTTGGGGATGATCGCCGTGTGCGGCACCGGCAGTCCCAGGGGGTGCCGGAACAGGGCCGTCACCGCGAACCAGTCCGCCAGGGCGCCGACCATCGCTGCCTCGGATCCCGCCCTCACGTAGCCCAGCCAGCCGGTCTCGTGACGCAACGTCACGGCGTACACGATGGCGGCGAGCACGAGCAGGCCAAGGGCGACCGCACGCATGCGCTGCAGGCCGACGCGGCGTTGCGCGTCGGCGGGGGATGGGGCGAGGAGACTCACAGGGAGGATCCTGCTACACGCCGCCTCCTAGAGTGAGACCGTGCATTTCCTCAACGACCTCCAGCCGCAGTTCGACCTCACCTATGACGACGTGTTCATGGTGCCGAACCAGTCGGACGTCACGAGCCGACTCGACGTCGACCTCAGCTCCGACGACGGCACGGGCACGACGATCCCGCTGGTCGTCGCCAACATGACCGCCATCGCCGGGCGTCGCATGGCCGAGACGACGGCCCGTCGAGGTGCGCTGACGATCATCCCGCAGGACATCCCGCGAGGCGTCGTGAGCAAGGTCATCGGCTGGACCAAGCAGCGCCACCTCGTCTTTGACACCGCCATCACCCTCGACCCGCACACCACCGTCGGCGAGGCGCAGGTGCTGATCGGCAAGCGCGCCCATGGTGCCGCCATCGTCATCGAGAACGACAGGCCGATCGGTGTCGTCACCGAGAAGGACCTTGCTGGGGTCGACCGCTTCGTCCAGGCCCGTGACGTCATGTCCCGTGAACTCGTCATTGTCCGGGACGACGTCGACGTGGTCGCAGCGTTCGACACCCTCAGCGGAAGCCGCCGACGCCTCGCACCCGTCGTTGCCGAGGACGGCACCCTCGTGGGCGTCCTCACCCGACAAGGTGCTCTGCGCGCCAACCTCTACTCCCCCGCGCTCGACGACCTCGGTGCGCTGCGCATCGGTGCCGCCGTCGGGATCAACGGTGATGTCGCCGGCAAGGCCGCCCAGCTCCTCGAAGCGGGCGCCGACGTACTCGTCATCGACACCGCCCACGGCCACCAGAGCAAAATGGTCGAGGCCCTCAAGGCCGTGCGCGCTCTCAAACCCCACGTCCCGATCGTTGCCGGCAACGTCGTCAGTGCGTCGGGGACCCGCGACCTCATCGAGGCCGGGGCGGACATCGTCAAGGTCGGAGTCGGGCCCGGCGCCATGTGCACCACCCGCATGATGACTGCAGTCGGCCGTCCGCAGTTCTCTGCGGTGCTCGAATGTGCCTCTGCTGCAAGGGAACTCGGCAAGCATGTCTGGGCCGACGGCGGCGTTCGCCACCCCCGCGACGTCGCTCTCGCCCTCGCCGCCGGTGCCTCCAACGTCATGATCGGATCGTGGTTCGCCGGCACGCTCGAGTCACCCGGCGACCTCTTCACCGACGAGAAGGGCCGCCAGTTCAAGGAGTCCTTCGGCATGGCGTCCTCACGTGCCGTGCGCAACCGCACCGCGACCGACTCCGCCTACGAACGCGCCCGCAAGGCCATGTTCGAGGAGGGCATCAGCTCGGCCCGCATGTTCATCGACCCAGCACGCCCCTCGGTCGAGGACGTCATCGACGAGATCATCGCCGGTCTGCGCAGCAGTTGCACCTATGCCGGGGCCCGCACGCTCGCCGAGTTCCACGAACGGGCAACGATCGGCCTGCAGAGCACCGCTGGCTTCGCCGAAGGCCGTCCCCTGCACCAGTCCTGGTGATCAGGCCGCCGTGCGCCTGACGTCCCGTCGCACGACGGCGTATGCCGTCCTCGCGGCTTTCGCCCTCGTCCTCGTCGTCGTGGTGGGCTGGTTCACGACCCCGCGCACTTCAGGCCTCGACGGCGAATGGGAGACCGAGGCGGTGCGCGGTGACGTGCTCGGTGGGCGAGCGCTCGTCGCGGCAGACGTCAACGTCGCCATCGACCTCGTGACCGGCACCCGAATCACCCTCGGGTCGGTCAGCGGAGGGACGAAGTCGGTGGGCGCCGGACGCCTCCTCATCCTGCATGACACCACCCTCGATGGTGCCGGCCTCGATGGACGGTCGCGCTGGACATGGCAGGGGCCGCCGGCACACGAACTCGCCCTCGTCGCAGCCGGTCCAGCGATCACTGTCGTCCAGGCCTGCGGCGGCACACCCCCAGCCTGCCGCCTCATCGGGGTGGACACCAACGGCACGCAGTCGTGGCAAACCCCCCAACCCACGGCGACGGGCACCTCGCAGGCCATCGTCGGCGAAGGTGGCAACCTTCCGAGCGTCGGCGTCCTGGCCGCGGCCGACGGCACCCTGCTCCTCGTCGACCCGGGGTCGAGCCGGGTGGTGCTGCGACCGGCAGCGGCTGCGTCCGTCGGGCGAGACGGTGCGCTCACCCTCAGCACCGACTCAGGCGGACAGTGTGTGCGCACGACCTTCGAGACCTTCGACCACACCACCACCGCCAGCACCGACGACGCGTGCCCCGCTGCCACCTCGACCGCACCGATCACGACAGGGAAGTCCCCAACCCGGATCACCTCGACCCACACCGACGTCTGGTGGTGGCCCTTCGGTGACGGGAGGCCGACGCTCAAGGCGAGCGGACGGCATACGGGACGTGTTGTCAGCAGCGAGACGGTCCACAGTCTGCGCGTCGACGACGACGGATGGACCGTACTCGATGGCGAGAAGGTGAGGCGCTACTCGTGGGTCGACGGCGGCTGAGGACGGCCATTTGCCTGACCCACGTCGTCGGTGATCGGGAGATGAGTACGTTGACGCCATGACCTACGACGTCGCGGCTGTCCGTTCGCTCTTCCCCGCTCTGCAGGAGGGGGCCGCCCACTTCGATGGTCCGGGCGGCTCCCAGACGCCGACGCCGGTGGCGAAGGCGGTTCACGACACCTTGGTGTCCGCGATCTCGAACCGCGGCGACGTCACGGCCAGCGAACGCCGGGCTGAGTCGGTCGTCATCGAGGCCCGTGCTGCCGTGGCGGACCTGCTCGGCGCTGACGCTCGCGGAGTGGTGTTCGGACGCAGCGCGACTGCCCTGACCTATGACCTGTCGCGAGCGCTGGCCAAGACGTGGAGGCCAGACGACGAGATCATCGTCACCCGCCTTGACCACGACTCCAACATCCGGCCGTGGGTGCAGGCCGCGGAGTCGGTGGGCGCGGTCGTCAAGTGGGCCGATTTCGAGCCCGACACCGGTGAGCTGCACTCTGATGCGGTGACCTCACTGATCTCCGATCGCACCCGCCTCGTCGCCACGACCGCATCCTCCAACCTCATCGGCACGAAGCCGCCGGTGTGCAAGATCGCGCGCGCCGTCCACGAGGTCGGTGCCTTGCACTGGGTCGACGGGGTGCACGCGACGGCGCATGCCTCGGTCGACCTCGAGGTGCTGGGCGTGGACTTCTGGACGTGCTCGCCCTACAAGTTCCTCGGGCCGCACCTGGGTGTGGTGGCCGCCTCCCCTGCGCTGCTCGAGACGCTGACGATGGACAAGCTCCTGCCCTCGAGTGATGCCGTTCCTGAGCGCTTCGAGCTCGGGACACTGCCCTATGAGCTGCTGGCGGGCACGACCGCGGCGGTCGACATGCTGGCGGGACTCGACCCTTCGGCCCAGGGGTCCCGGCGTGAACGGCTTCTTGCCAGCTTCGAGGCCTTGCAGGAGCACGAACACCGACTCCTTGACCGGCTCGAAGCCGGACTGCACGGTATGCCGGGTGTGCGGCTCTTCTCGAATGCTCGCAAACGCACGCCGACCCTTCTTTTCACCGTCGCCGGGATGGCACCTCAGGACGTGCGCCGGGCCCTGGCCGAGAGTGGTGTCAACGCCCCGGCGGGGCACTTCTATGCGCTCGAGGCGTCACGTCACCTGGGGCTGGGCGACGAAGGCGGCGTGCGGGTGGGCCTCGCGCCCTACACCGACGACAACGACGTCGACCGCCTCCTCACCGCGCTCGCTGACCTCACCTGAGGCCGGCCACGCCCACCTCAAGCAGGAAGGCCTCGCGGGTGAGGTCGGGGATCGAGGCGGCGCCGGTCAGGCCCATGGTCAGGTCCAGCTCGGCGATGACGTTGTCAATGACGGCGCGCACACCGTCGGCTCCGTCGAGCGCCAGGCCATAGATGTGTGGCCGACCGATGAGTGTCGCGTCGGCCCCGAGAGCCACGGCGATGAACACATCAGCGCCGGTCCGGATGCCGCTGTCGAGGAGGACGACCGGGTCGGGGCCGATGCGTTCGCGGATCGCGACGAGGGCGTCGAGGGACGCGATCGAGCGGTCCACCTGGCGGCCGCCATGGTTCGACACGATGATGCCGTCGATGCCCAGGTCGAGCGCAAGCTGAGCGTCATCGGGGTGGAGGATTCCCTTGAGCAACACGGGGATTCGGGTGCGCTCACGCAAGGTTTCGATGTGCGCCCATGACAGGCCCGGGTTGGAATAGATGTCGAGGAACGTCTCGACCGCAGCGCGTGGCTCCGGTGAGCGCAGGTTGTCTCGGGTGGCGCCGGGGTGTCGCCGAGCCTGGCTGAGCAGGGTGCGGGCACCGCTGGCTGCGGCGATGACCTTATCGGCACCTTTTGTGCCAGCCAGTGGCGAGGGAACGTCTGCGGCGGCGGCCAACCGCTCCCGAACGATCTCCCTGAAGCGCGGGTCGGAGGTGTACTGCGCGATGCCGATGCCTTGCGAGAACGGCAACGAGCCGAGGTCGAGGTCCTGGGTGCGCCACCCGAGCATCGTCGTGTCGAGGGTGACGACGAGCGCCCTCGCGCCGGCGGCCTCTGCGCGACCGATGAGCGAGTCGACCAGGCCTTCGTCGACCGACCAATAGAGCTGGTACCACCACGGCACGTCCCCCATCGCCTTGGCCGTCTCCTCCATCGGCGAGCAGCCTTGGGTCGAGACGATGTAGGGAGTGTGGGCCGCAGCGGAGCCGCGCGCGATGTCGAGGTCGGAGTCCGGAGCCACGAGTTCGGCGGCACCGACGGGAGCAAGCATGACCGGTGCGGTGAGGGGAGTCCCCAGGATGTCGGTGCGCAGGTCGCGGCTGGAGTTGCCGTGCAGCATCCGGGGGACGATCTGCCACCGGTCGAAGGCCGCACGGTTGGCGCGCACCGTCGCGCCGGTGCCCGCCCCGCCGCTGACGTAGGCCCACGCCTCGGCGCTCATCTCCTTGTGGGCGCGCGCCTCAAGCTCATCGGGGTTCGTCGGCACACGCGGACGCTGACCCAGCGTGCCGCGCCGATAGATGGCGCTCTGGCGTGTGCGGCCCGGCCCGGGTTGAGACATAACCCAACGCTAGCCACCCCTGTGCGACTTATTGCCCGTTGGGCGAGTTGCGAAGCACTCGCCCAACGGGCAATAAGTCGAGGAGGTGAGAGGTGAGCAGGGAGACTGGGGACATGGTTGCGCTCCTTGCCCCGCTCGAAGCCCCCGTCGAACCCACCGAGGCGCTGCGGCGCATCGCCTTCCTCCTGGAACGCACCCGGGCCGGCACCTATCGCGTCGAGGCCTTCCGCAACGCGGTCAAGGCCCTCAAGGAGGTCGACGACGATGATCTCGCCAGCCGCATCGCAGCCGGCACCCTGCAGGACATTCAGGGCATCGGGAAGTCCACCTCCGCGGTGGTGGAGGAAGCAGCGAGAGGCGAGCTCCCGGCATACCTCGAGTCGTTGCAGTCGCAGACCGGCGGCCCTCTCGTCAACGGAGGTGCAGACCTGTATGCCGCGTTGAGCGGCGACTGCCACCTGCACTCGGACTGGTCTGACGGCGGTTCTCCCATCGACGAGATGGTGCTCACCGGGATCGAGCTCGGACACGAGTGGATGGTGCTCACCGACCACTCCCCCCAGCTGCGCATCGCGAATGGGCTCACGGCTGAGCGGTTGACCAAGCAGATCGCCATCATCGATGCCATCAATCGCGGTGTGGGAGAGGCGTTCCGGCTGTTCAAGGGGATGGAGGTCGACATCCTCGACGACGGTTCACTCGACCAGACCGACACGATGCTCGGCAAGCTCGATTTCGTCACCGCGTCGGTGCACAGCAAGCTCAAGATGAACGCCGCACCGATGACCAAGCGCATGGTGGCCGCCGTCCTCAACCCACGGGTCAACGTCCTCGGGCACTGCACCGGACGGCTGGTCGAGGGGTCGCGGGGCACGCGCGCCCAATCGGACTTCGATGCGCGCACGGTCTTCGAGGCGTGCCTCGAGGGCAACACCGCGGTCGAGATCAACTCGCGCCCGGAGCGTCAGGACCCGCCGGATGAGCTCATCGAGCTGGCCCTCGAGATCGGCTGCCTGTTCGCCATCGACTCCGATGCGCACGCTCCAGGGCAGTTGGACATGAAGGCCTACGGGTGCGATCGGGCGGAGCGGCTCAAGGTCCCGTGGGATCGCATCATCACGACGTGGGATGCGGACAAGCTCGACAGCTGGGCCAACTCGAATTGACCGAAGTCGTTGACAGACGCCTTCAAGTTATGTATCAATGTATTAAGTCATTGGTACATAAAAGAAAGAGGTGCAGTCATGAGTGGTCTGATCCTTGGCGCAATTGTTCTCCTCGCGGTGGCGGTGGCAGTGATCACGACGCTGATCCCCGCGATCGTCGGGCTTCGGCGGCACGGACTGGGAGAGGCTGCAGCAGCAGCGCGACGCCGGTCCGTCTATGCCTCCGCGGCAGCCGGCGGCACCGGTGCTCTGGTCTTCGCTGCCTGGCTCGCCCTGGGCCCTGACAACGTCACGCGAAGCCTGCCCGTCCTGCCCTCGATCGTTGGCATCGCGATGACGGCGGTCGCGGTGGTGGCAGAACGCACGTGGCCCCGACCCACCGGTGACGTGCGGGTGGCGTCGTTGCGAGCCGCGACGGGCCCCAGCGGCAACGGAGCGCGCCTGGCCCTGGGTGGAGCGCTGCTCTCGCTCATCGTGTTGGCCATCGGAGCCGTGACAGACAATGCCGACGGTCGGATGGCGGAGCTGACCTGGGGGTCGGGGGGCTCGGGCCACGGGCCCTACCCGGGCTCGTTCTACACCGTCCCGATCATCACGGCCGGCATCATCCTGGCGGCCCTGACCTGGTGGGGGCTGCGCGAGGTCGAGGGTCGTCCGGCCCTCGGACCCGGGATCGAGGACGTGGACGCAGCCGCCCGTGCGGCCTCCCGCGTGCGCGTCCTGCGTGGTGCCACATTTGCTTCCCTCGTGACCAGCGGGGCACTGGTCACGACGATGGCGCAGGCCTGGGCGAGTCTCATGAGGAACGTCGCAGACGTCGCCCCGGCCGGTCAGTTCGACGCTTGGTGGTGGGCCGCACTCCAGTGGGGCTCACTGGTCTTCATCGTCGTCGGGTTAGCCCTCATCCTCATGGGCATCAGGGCGCTGGTCACCCCCGGCCCCACGATGCCTACAGGCTCACCCATGACTTCTGCGGAGGCCGACCGTGCGCCCGCAACCACGTGAGGCAGGTCCAGCCATGAGCGAACTCGTCATCACTGTCGACGTCGGCGCCGCTGAACCGCCCTATGAACAGGTTCGCGCGCAGTTGGCCGGACTCATCGCTCGTGGGGCGCTGGGGGAGGGCGACCGCCTGCCCACGGTTCGCGCTCTCGCTGCAGACCTCGGCATCGCGGCCAACACCGTCGCCCGGGCCTACAAGGAGCTCGAGGCCGAGGGTCTCGTCATCACTGGGCGCCGCGCCGGCACCACCGTTGCTCCGGGCGGTCGCGCCACGGACACCGCCCTGCACCGCAATGCCAGGGACTACGCGGTCAGCGCCGCCCGGGCTGGCCTCAGCGAATCCGCGGCCATGGACTTGGTGCGCGCAGCGCTGCGCGAGGCGCGCGCCTGAGGGGGGCGGACGGCATACCGAAGGGTTGTTCGGCAGGGCGTTGGGCCCCGTTTTGGAACCTGCGCGAACGTCCCTTATGCTTTCCGAGTCCACGACGGATCCGAGCGCTGCGCGCTGCGCGACGTGGGTCCCGTCATGGAGATGGGTCCCCATCGTCTAGCGGCCCAGGACTCCGCCCTTTCACGGCGGCAGCACGGGTTCGAATCCCGTTGGGGATACGTAGTTCGCAGCACAGCAACACAGGTTTTGCACCAGCAAGGCCCCGTAGCGCAGTTGGTTAGCGCGCCGCCCTGTCACGGCGGAGGTCGCGGGTTCGAGTCCCGTCGGGGTCGCACAGTTTGAGAAGCGACACAACAAAGCCCCACACCAGATGGTGTGGGGCTTTGTGTTGTGTGGCGACTCAGCGCCTCAAGAGCTGACTTCGATCGCGATCTTGCCGCGCACGTGACCGCTTTGGCTCAGCTCGAATGCCTTGGCCGCGTCCTCGAGCGCGAACACCTGCGCCACCGGCACGGTGAGCTTGCCCGCGTCGGCGAGGTCCGCGAGCGCCTGCAGGTCAGCGGCGTCGGGCCGCACCCAGGCCGAGATCCCACCGGCTTCGGCGACCGTGCCGTCGGTGACGGAGCCATGGCGGCCGCCTTCTTTGAGGACGGCCTGTGTCGTGTCGAGCACTTCCCCGATGAAGTCCGCGACGACGTCGACGCCGTCGGGCGCGAGCTCACGGACTCGCTCGGCCAGCCCGTCGCCATAGGTCACCGGCTCCGCGCCGAGTTCGCGCAGGAAGTAGTGGTTGCCCTCGGAGGCCGTCCCGATGACGCGCGCACCGAGCGCCTTGGCGATCTGGACAGCGAGGAGCCCGACGCCGCCTGCGGCCGCGTGGACAAGGACCGTGTCACCATCCGTGGTGTCGAGTCGGGTGAGGAGCTGGTATGCCGTGAGGCCGGCCAGCGGGAGCCCTGCGGCCTGGTGCCAATCGAGACTCTTCGGCTTGCGCGCGAGCGTGCGAACGGGCGCCGCGACGAGTTCGGCGAAGGTGCCCTGCTGGACCCAGTCCTTGCGGGCGTAGGCGATGACCTCGTCACCGACGGCGTACTCCGGGGTGTCCGGGCCGATGGCCTCGACGACTCCGGAGACGTCCCAACCCGGGATCGCCGGGAAGTCGACCTGCATGA
>JBDSIV010000020.1:0-17110 GCA_039917755.1 Knoellia sp.
CATCAACAACTGCGCACCCTGAGCAAGGAGAATGCCGAGGGCGTGGCCCAGCATCTGGTGATGGTTGCCGCGATGCTCGAGGCTGACGAGATCGAGAACGCGATGGCGCATGCCGAGACGGCGGTGCGTCGAGCGGGACGGGTGCCGGCGGCCCGCGAGGCCCTGGGCATGGTCGCCTACCGCTCGGGTGATTTTGCTCGCGCACTTGGTGAGTTCCGAACGGTGCGTCGGATCAGCGGATCGGACCACCTCATTCCGTTGATGGTCGACTGCGAACGCGGCCTGGGACGACACGAGCGTGCGCTCGACCTTGCCCAGTCGCCGGAGGCCAAGCGCCTTCCCAAGCAGGAGCGGGTCGAGCTCGCCATCGTCATCGGTGGCATCCGGCGTGACCTCGGCCAGACCGATGCTGCTCTTGTCGCTCTTCAGATACCAGAGCTCAAGAAGCCGAACCAGCCGCGCCTGGCCTACGCCTATGCCGACACCTTGCTCGGCCTCGGACGAGCGGAAGAGGCCCGGGAGTGGTTCCAAAGGGCTGCAGACGCCGACGAGGAGTACGAGACCGACGCGATTGAACGGCTCGAGGAACTCCACGGAGTGAGCGCGACCGACTTGCTTGACGGCGCCGACGAGGAGGACGAGGTCGACGAGTGAGGCTCGTCGACCGCTACGACGCCATCGTGTGCGACCTCGATGGCGTGGTCTACCGCGGTGAGCCAGCGGTGCCGCACGCTGTGGAAGCTCTTGCCGCTGTGGGAGTCCCGATCCAGTTCGCCACCAACAATGCGTCTCGACCGCCGCACCAGGTGGCGGAGCACCTGCGGCGTCTCGGGCTCGACGTCAGCGACGACTCCGTGGCCACGAGTAGTCAGGCGGCGGCTTGGGTTCTCACGCGACATCTCGAGCCCGGTGCAGTTGTGCTGGCCATCGGCGGCGAAGGAGTGGCGCTCGCGCTGCGGGAGAGTGGTTTCGTGCCGGTCTCCTCGGCACAGGATGTTCCCGCGGCGGTCGTCCAGGGCTATGGCCCCGAGGTCAACGCGACGGATCTTGCGCAGGTGGCGTATGCCGTTCAACGTGGTGCTCTGTGGATGGCGACCAACACCGATCACACACTGCCGACGGCCTGGGGTTATGCGCCGGGCAATGGCGCACTGGTTCTTGCTGTGGGCGCAGCAGTGGGGCGTGGCCCCGACCTCGTGGCCGGGAAGCCCGACGAGCCGTTGTACCTGATGTGTGCGGAGCGGCTGGGAGTCGCCCCGCATCGGGTTCTGGCGATTGGTGATCGACTCGAGACCGACATCGAGGGTGCGCAGAACGCAGGGATGGACTCGCTGCTCGTTCTCACTGGCGTGCACGGAGTTCGTGATGCTCTCGCGGCATCACCCGAAGCGAGACCGACCTGGATTGCTCGCGATCTGCGTGCCCTGGTGGCCGACATCGAGGAGCTGGTGAGCGCGGCTGAGGAGCTTCGCAAGGCCTGGGACCGCCGTGACCAAGGCCTGGGTGACGCCGGTGTGACCAGCGTGCTTGCACCCGAACTTGCTGCTCTGGGTGGCTGATGGACTGCTGTGGGCTGGCCGCGGGCAGTAGCGTTAACGCAAACCACCACACACCACAGGAGCAACCATGACCAAGCGGTCGATCCAGGGATATGTCGAGCTCGCCTCCGGGCTGGGCGAGATGACGAAAAGCGCTGCCAAGGACGCAGCAGCCGAGTTCGTCGCTCTCACCAGCACCGACCTGTCACCCAAGAAGGTCACCAGGCAGGCAAGCAAGCTCGCTGATGACCTCATCGCAGCTGCCAATACCAACCGCAAAAACCTTCTCTCACTGGTGCGATCCGAGGTCGACAAGGCGGTGGCACTCCTTGATGTCTCAGGCCTTCAGCAGGAGCTCGCCAACGTCACGGAGACCGTGCACGCGTTGCGAGCTCAGGTGGAGGACGTCGCCGGGGGCTTCTCCGGTCGATCGTCGGCAGCGACGTCCAGTGCGGCCAAGGGTGTCGCCAAGGGTGTCGCCAAGGTTGCCGACAGTGCAGGTGACGCCGTGACTGACACCATGGCTGTGGCCGCACCGACCACCGCTGCGAAGCGTCGTCCGGCCCGCTCGGCCCTCAAGAAGTCAGCCAAGGCTCCCGCCACGAAGGTGAGCGCGGCGAAGAAGGCTCCCGTAGCCAAGAAGGCTTCCGCCACGAAGGCGGCACCTGCCACGAAGGCTTCCGCCACAAAGGTGGCACCTGCCAAGAAGGCTTCCGCCACCAAGGCGGCCACGAAGGCGGCACCTGCCACGAAGGCTTCCGCCACCAAGGCGACACCTGCGAAGGCGGCACCTGCCACGAAGGCCTCCGCCACCAAGGCGGCCACGAAGGCGGCACCTGCGAAGGCGGCACCTGCGACGGCGGCACCTTCGAAGGCGGCACCTGCGAAGGCGGCACCTGCGAAGGCGGCTCCTGCCACGAAGGTTTCCGCCACCAAGGCGGCCGCGAAGAAGGCACCTGCCACGAAGGCTTCCGCCACCAAGGCGACACCTGCGAAGACGGCCTCGACCGAGGCGACCCCCTCGGCAGGCGGCGCGTGAGCGAGCAGTTCTCCGCGGAGACCGAACCCGAATCAGCCCAAACCCCAACGGAGCACGATTCGCAGGCACCGGACCACGCCGAGTCCGCAGAACCCGAGTTGTCGACCACGGTCGACGACGGAGCGCCGGAGACGGGTGACCTCGTCATCGACGCCGCCCTGCGAGACCTCGCCGATACTCCCGGCGACGACCTCGATGGACAGATCGAGCGAGGCGAACAGGTGCAGCGCACCCTGCAGGGTCGGCTGAGCGACCTCGGGGGCTGACATCGCTCGGCTGGACGCCGAACTCGTGCGACGGGAGCTCGCTCGTTCCCGCGGAGAGGCGAGGGAACTTGTGCAGGCCGGGCTGGTCACCGTGGATGGCAGGGTCGCGCGGAAGGCGGCAACACCCCTTGAGGATTCCAGCGTGGTCGAGGTCTCGAACGACGGTCCGCGGTGGGTGGGTCGAGCGGCGCACAAACTCGATCACGCCTTCACCACGTGGGCTCCGCTCGGCCTGACGGCGACCGACCGCAGCTGCCTCGATGTCGGCGCTTCGACAGGCGGCTTCACTCAGGTGCTCCTGGCACGAGGTGCCCGTCACGTGGTGGCCCTCGACGTGGGGCGGGACCAGCTCGTGTCCGAATTGCGTTCCGACCCGCGGGTCACCGAGCGCAGTGGCACGTCGATCCGCGACGTGGGGCCGGACGAACTGGGCCAGTTCGAGCTCGTCGTCGGGGACCTGTCGTTCATCTCGTTGACGCTCGTCCTCGAACCCATCGCACAGCTCACCGCACCAGGCTGCGACGTGGTGCTGCTCGTGAAGCCACAGTTCGAGGTCGGGCGAGGACGGTTGAGCAAGAACGGCATCGTCGTCGACCCACGTCAGCGACGTCGGGCGCTCGCTGAAGTCGTGGCGGCCGCGATGGCCGCGAACCTGGGCATCCACGGGCTCACGAGAAGCCCGATCCATGGCGGAGAGGGCAACACCGAGTACCTCTTGTGGGCCCGGTCAGGGGTCTCGGGCACGATGGAGCACGACGCGGTGGCCGCCGCAGTCACCGAGCTGAGCAAGGAGGGTCGAGCGTGAGCGAGTCGCGACGTATCCTCCTCGTCGTCCACCCCAACCGCCCTGAGGTGCACGACCATGCCCTCGGTGTGGTCAAGCGGCTCAAGGCCGCCGGCGTGGCCGTAGCGGTCATCAGCGACGAGATGCGTGGCACCCCACTTGAGGATGCCCCTGACCTCATCAGCGCGGATCCCTCCGACCCCACCCGCGGCTGCGAACTCGTCTGCATCCTTGGTGGTGACGGGTCCATCCTTCGAGGAGCTGAGCTCTCACGAGGCTCTGGAGTTCCTCTGCTCGGCGTGAACTTCGGGCACGTCGGCTTCCTCGCCGAGGTCGAGCGCGATGACCTTGATGTCACCGTCGAGCGGATTGTCGCGCGCAACTACACCGTCGAGGACCGCATGACCCTCGATGTCATCGCGGTCCACGAGGGCCAAACCGTCTTCGAGAGTTGGGCTCTCAACGAGGTGACGGTCGAGAAGGCCTCCCGTGAGCGGATGATCGAGCTCACCGTGGAGATCGACGGTCGCCCGCTCTCGACCTGGGGCTGTGACGGGGTCGTGATGGCCACGCCCACCGGCTCCACGGCCTACGCGTTCTCCGCTGGAGGACCCGTCGTCTGGCCTGACGTCGAAGCCGTGCTTCTGGTGCCCATCAGTGCCCATGCCCTCTTTGCGCGTCCGCTCGTGGTGGGGCCCGAGAGCCAACTGGCTGTCGAGGTCGTGCCGCGCACCGAGGGCGCCGGGGTGGTCTGGTGCGACGGTCGCCGGGCCGTCGATCTGCCCCCGGGGGCCCGCATCCAGGTTCATCGCAGTGCCGTCCCCGTGAGGCTCGCGCGTTTTGCCAACTCACCCTTCACCGACCGGCTCGTCGAGAAGTTCGACCTCTCCGTGCACGGGTGGCGGGGTGCCGCTCGTCGCGCCACCGAGACCGTCCCCGATGCTGGTTCCGAGACGAGCTGACTGGCCTCGTGCTCCAAGAGATCAGAATCCAGGACCTCGGCATCATCGATGAGTCCCTCATTGAGTTCGGTCCCGGCCTGACCGTGCTCACCGGTGAGACCGGCGCCGGCAAGACGATGGTGGTGACGAGCCTCGGGTTGCTCCTCGGCGCCCGATCCGACGCGGGCCTGGTGCGCGAAGGCGCAGACCGGGCCGTCATCGAGGGTGTCTTCGACGTCCCCGCAGATTCCCCCGCAACCCTGCGAGCCCTCGAGGCCGGGGGAGAGGTGGACGACACGCTCGTCCTCGTCCGCACCGTCGCGACCGAGGGCCGCTCGCGCGCCCACGTCGGCGGTCGCAGCGCACCGGTGGGGGTCCTCGGCGAGCTCGGTGAGCACCTCGTGGCCGTGCATGGGCAGGCCGATCAGTGGCGTTTGCGCCGACCCGAGGAGCACCGGCAACTGCTCGACACCTTTGGCGGAGCGACGCTGGCAACGGTGCGAACGGCATACGAGAGTTCGTATGCCGCGCACGCTGCGGCTCGCGCGGAACTGGAGTCCTTGCGCGCTGCCGCGCGCGAGCGGACTCAGGAGCTCGACCTCTTGCACCGTGGGCTCGAGCGGGTGGAGGCTGCCGAGCCGCTGCCGGGCGAGGACGCGGCGCTGCGGATCGAGGACGAACGTCTCGCGCATGCTGAAGAGCTGCGCAGCGGATCTGCCGAAGCCCAAGGACTGCTCGCCGGAGGGGACGACGCCGATGGCCGAGCCACGGACGGCGTCATGGGGGACCTGGCCCGAGCGCGTGCCGCTCTGGGACAGGTGAGCGCCAACGATCCCGCTCTCGCCGACCTCGAACGCCGCCTCACTGAGATCAGTCACCTGGTGACGGACCTGGCCTCCGACCTGTCCGGTTATGTCGCCGATGTCGATCTCGACCCCGGCCGACTCGTGTGGGTCCAAGAACGCCGGGCGCTGCTGAGCGAGCTGACCCGCAGCTACGGCGACACCGTGGATGACGTCATCGCGTGGAGCGCCACCGCTTCACGCCGGGTGCTCGAGCTAGAGGTCGACGACGACCGGATCAACGAGCTGGAACGCGAGGTCACCGAGCTCGAGAGCGCCCGAGACGCCGTTGCAGAAAAACTCAGCGCTGCCCGTCGCAAGGCGGGCAAGGCGCTGGCGGCTCGCATCGGGAAGGAACTGTCACATCTCGCGATGGGATCAGCGCAGGTGGTGGTCGGCGTCGAGCCCGCGGGACGCCTTGGACCCCATGGCGGCGATGAGGTCGAGATCGGTCTGGCTGCCAACGTGGGCAGCGTCCCCCGCAGTGTGAGCAAGACCGCCTCTGGTGGCGAGCTGTCGCGGGTGATGCTCGCCATTGAGGTCGCCACCGCTGACGCGACGGGATCGGTGCCGACCTTTGTTTTCGACGAGGTTGACGCCGGAGTTGGGGGGCGGGCGGCGCTCGACGTCGGCGCCCGGCTCGCCGCGCTCGCTGCCTCGGCTCAGGTCATCGTCGTCACGCACTTGGCGCAGGTCGCAGCCCATGCCGACCACCACCTCGTGGTGTCGAAGTCCGACGACGGCCAGGTCACGCGCAGTGGGGTTCGGCGGGTGCAGGGCGAGGAACGCGTCACGGAGCTGGCTCGCATGCTCGCTGGAACCGTGAGTGAGGCTGCGCGCGAGCACGCACGCGACCTGCTCACCGACCTCGGGCACGGTTCCGAGACGTCATGAGGTGGCAGAGGGGTTTCCCTCGAGCCGCTCGGCGACCGCCGGCCCAGTCGTCCTCGCGATGCGGCTCGAACTCACCCACATGACGCCTGCGCGAGCAGGGCTTTCACCCGTGGCACGATGGGGGGAATGCCCTTCACGACCCGCCTCCGCCGCGAACGCGATCCCGGTCCTGCCGGGGTCAGCGGTCCTGCCCGCGTGGACCCCCGCACCAAGGATCTGACCAAGCGCCTCAAACAGGGTGACGTCGCGGTGATCAACCACATCGACATCGACAGGGTGAGCGCCGAGGCACTCGTCGCCTGCCGCCCCACAGCCGTGGTCAATGCTGCGACCTCGATCTCGGGTCGCTACCCCAACTTGGGTCCCGAGATCCTGCTCGCTGCAGGCATCCCGCTCCTCGATGCCGTGGGCGAGGAGGCGATGGCGATCACCGAAGGCACCGTGGTCCACCTCGACGGCGACAACCTCATGGCGGGGGACAAGGTGGTCGCCACCGGCCACGCCCTGGACAACGCCTCTGTGGTCGAGTCGATGGCCGAGGCCCGCGAAGGACTCAATGTCCAGCTTGAGGCGTTCGCCACCAACACGATGGAGTACCTCAAGCAGGAACGCGCCCTGCTCCTCGACGGTGTCGGTGTCCCGGACATCAAGACTGACCTCGATGGTCGTCACGTTCTCATCGTGGTGCGCGGCTACCACTACAAAGAAGACCTGCGGATGTTGCGGTCCTACATTCGCGAATACAGGCCGATCCTCATCGGGGTTGATGGGGGAGCGGATGCCATCGTGGAGGCCCGGCTCAAGCCCGACCTCATCGTCGGCGACATGGACTCCGTCTCGGACGCGACCCTGAAGTGTGGGGCCGAGGTCGTCGTCCACGCCTACCGCGACGGCAATGCACCCGGACTCGAGCGCGTGGTTGCTCTGGGGGTCGACCCCGTCGTCTTCCCCGCAACGGGCACCAGTGAGGACGTCGCCATGCTGCTCGCCGACGACAAGGGCGCCACGCTCATCGTCGCCGTCGGCACCCATGCCACGCTCATCGAGTTCCTCGACAAGGGTCGATCGGGTATGGCCAGCACGTTCCTCACCCGGCTGCGGGTCGGCGGCAAACTCGTCGACGCCAAAGGTGTGAGCCGCCTCTATCGCTCACGCATCTCCGGGACATGGCTGCTGCTCATGGTGCTGGTCGGCTTGCTGGCTCTCGCGGCCGCGCTCTGGGCCACCCCCGGCGGCAAGGTGCTCCTTCAGGTGGTCGCCGCCAGGTTCGACGACCTTTGGTCCGCTCTCGGAGGAATCTTCACGTGATCGACTTCCGCTACCACCTTGTCTCGATCGTCTCGATCTTCATGGCGCTGGCCGTGGGGATCGTGCTCGGTGCTGGTCCGCTCAAAGGCCAGATCGGTGACACCCTCACCTCCGAAGTGACTCAGCTCCGTCAAGACCGCACGGCCCTGCGCACAGAACTCGAGGCTGCTCGCAAGGCGGGCACAGTGCATGACGACTTCACCAAGGACGCACGCGCCCGGCTGGTGGGTGCCACCCTCACCGGTGCCACAGTTGCCCTCGTCGTGCTGCCCAACGCCGACGCCAACGACACCAAGGCTGTCGTCGAGACCCTCAAGGCAGCCGGTGCGACCGTGGTGTCACAGACCACCATCAAGGACTCCTGGGTCCCCCAGGACGACGCGGCCAAGGCCATGCAGGCCCAGCTGGCCACAGAGCAGCGGCGCATGCTCGGTCTGCCCGAGACCGACAAAGCGAACCTTGCCCCCCTCGACGAGGTGCTGGCCAACGCCCTGCTGGCACCGGACGGCTCCGATGTCAGCGATGCGGGCAAGGCAGCCCTCGACGCGCTCGCCCAGGCCAAGCTCATCGACGCCGAGACCGCAGATCTCACGCGGGCCAGCACAGCGGTCCTGGTGAGCGCGCCGATCGAGGGCGACGTTGCCACCGAGCGTGACCAGCAGGCGTCGCGACTGGCTTTGCTCGCCTCAGCGATGGACCGCGCGGGCAGGGGTGCAGTCCTCGCTGATGACACAGGTGTCAGCGGATTCGCCGGTGGCGCTTCGGTGGTGCGCGCCGCCCGGGGTGACGCCGCAACGTCACGGTCGCTCTCGACCGTCGACGACCTCAGCCTGTCCCTCGGCCAGGTCAGCGTCGTCTACGCCGTGGTTCAGCAACTCGCCGGAGAGGTCGGTCAGTACGGCCTGGGTGACGGCGTGTCCAACGGCTACCCGCCGATCCCGGCCCCATGAATCGACGTCCACTCCGGGCGGCGGTCCTGGCGGCGGCCACGGCCGGTGCCGGGATGTTCGCGCGCCACGGCCTCCCCGCAAATCTGCGCGCACGGTGGGATCGCACCAACCACGCCGGGCGCACAGTGACCCTTCTCGAAGGGCCCGTGTATGCCGTGGCTTCCGCAGCGGGGGTGCTCGCGGCTGGTCGGCCCGCAGCCCCCGGCCTTGTCGCTGCTGTGGGTGCCGGCGCCTTCGGTGCTCTCGACGACCTCGCGGGAGACTCCTCGAGCAAGGGCCTCAGGGGACACCTCGGTGCCCTGGCCCGCGGTGAGGTGACGACCGGGGCCGTCAAGATCGTCGGGCTCGCCGCGACGGGGCTCGTGGCCGCCGTCCTTGCGGACCGACGCGCGGATCGCGGAATCCTCACCTCGCTCGTGGGCGGTGCTGCCATCGCTGGTGCCGCCAACCTCGCCAACCTTTTCGACCTTCGTCCGGGCCGCACGCTCAAGGTCGTCATCCTGGGTAGCGCCCCGCTCATCGTCCCGCTCCACGCGAGCGGTGCCGCGACGGCGGCAGCGGCACTCGGTGCAGCGGCGGGCACCCTGCATAGCGACCTGCGCGGGGACTCGATGCTCGGTGACACCGGCGCCAATGCAGCCGGGGCCATGGTCGGCCTCGCCCTCGTCGAGCGCACTGGTCTGCGCGGTCGACTCGTCGTGCTCGGTGTCACAGCGGGTCTGACTGTGCTGTCCGAGAAGGTGTCGTTCAGCAAGGTCATCGAGGGCAACAGCGTGCTCCGGCGCATCGATGCGTTCGGGCGGCAGAAGTCGTGAACACGCGTCGCGTCGCGACGGGCATCGCCGGTGCCGCGGGGATCATCGCCGTGACGACCTTGTTCGCGCGCATCGCCGGGGTGGGACGAATCTTCGTCTTTGCCGACTCGGTCCGGGCCCGCGGCGTGGGTGAGGTCTATCAAACGGTCAACGCGCTGCCCAACGTCCTGTTCGAGGTGGCTGCCGGTGGGATTCTCGCTGCGGTCGCTGTCCCCCTCATCGCGCATCGACTGGGTGCCGGCGAACACGACCGCGCCGACCGCATCGCGTCGGTGCTGCTCACCTGGGCTCTGGTCGTGCTGGTCCCGGCGGCCCTGGTTCTCTATGTGACGGCCCCGGCCCTATCGGCTCTCATGGTCGACGACTTCGATCCGAGGGCCCAGGTCGTCGGCGCATCCCTCCTGCGCATCTTTGCGATCCAGGTCCCGCTCTACGGCGTCGGCATCATCCTCACCGGTCTCCTTCAGGCGCACCGACGCTTCCTCATGGCGGCGCTTGCGCCGCTGCTGTCCTCTCTCGTCGTCCTCTGCTCCTACCTCTGGTACGGCTCCCTGACCGGTGGCCAGACGTCGCCTTCGGCCGTCAGCGACTCGGCCCTGTCCGTTCTGGGGTGGGGCACCACCCTGGGTGTGGTTGCCCTGTCACTCCCGCTCGTGGTCCCCGCGCTGAGGACGGGCTGGCGTTGGCGCCCGTCGCTGCGCCTCCCTGCCGATGATGCCCGACGTATCGGGAGTCTGGCCGGGGCCGGTGTCGTCGCGCTCCTCGCCCAGCAGGCAGCCGTCCTCGCGACGGTCTGGCTGACGAACCACTCGGGTGACCGCGGTGCCTTCCCCGTCTACCAATACGTCCAGGCGGTCTACGTCCTTCCGTATGCCGTCCTCGCGGTTCCCGTGGCCGTGAGCGCCTTTCCGGCACTGGCCGCTGGCACCGGGGCTGGGCACGAGGTGAGTGCCACTCTGGCCCGGGCCTTGCGTGGGGTCCTCGTCCTCACGGGTCTGGCCGTGGGCGTGCTCCTTGCTGTGGCGCCGACGGTTGGTGCGTTCTTCCAGTTGCTGGACGCACGCCGGGGGGCCGACGGTGCGAGCCCCGTGGCGCTGTCTGCCATGTCCGGTGCGCTCATGACCTACGCCCCGGGTCTAGTGGGCTTCGGCATGGCGGCCCTGCTCACCCGGGCCCTCTACGTGCGGGGGCGACCCATGCATGCTGCGGCGGCCGTCGCCGGCGGGTGGATCGTGGCGATGCTGCCCCTCGCCATCGTGGGTCCGAACCAAGGTCCCGGTGCAACGTTGCGCGCGCTGGGCCTGGCGTCCACTCTGGGGATGACGCTCACCGGTCTCCTCCTCGTCGTTCTCGTGCGACGAGAGTGGGGTAGCGAGGCCACCAAGGGGGCCGCGCGCACGACAGGGGTGCTCGTGATTGCGGCGGCCGCGGCCCTGGCAGTGGGCGACGTGGTGACGCACGGACGCGCACTGGACGACTTCACCGAGGTGCTGCTCACCGGGGTAGGTGCAGGGCTCGCCGCACTCTGCGCTGGGCTGGTGGTCCTGTGGGTTGCCGATCGCGAGATGATGACGGCGGTACTGCTCCGAGGTCGGGCCCGGCGCAGAGGAGGAGAGACCACATGAGAGTCGCCCTTGTCATGGGGACGAGCGCCGGAGGCACCGGCAAGCACATCCGCGACCTCACCCAAGGTCTGGTCGGTGCGGGTCACGACGTCGTCGTGCTGGCGCCAGCCGGTGAGCTCAACCAGTTCGACCTCGCCGGCGCAGGCGCTGCGACTGTCGAGCTCGGCGTCACGGACCGTCCTCACCCGCTCCATGACGCGAGGGCCATCACCACCCTGCGCGAGGTCTGTGGTGGAGCAGACGTGGTCCATGCCCATGGAGCCCGCGTCGGGGCTCTTGCTGCCCTGGCTCTGGTCGGGGTGTCCACCCCCCTTGTCATCACACTCCACAACGCGTCGCCGGGCGGCGGCTTCACCGGGCGCGTTCACGCCGTCCTGGAGCGCATGGTGGCCCGGGCCGCCGATCTGGTGCTCGGTGTCTCCGCGGACATCGTCGACGCTCAACTCGGGTTGGGCGCCCGACGGGCCGAGCTCGCCGTCATCGCCGCGCCACCACCGAGCACCGCGACCCGTGACCGCTATGCCCTGCGCCAGGACCTCGGCCTTGACGCGCGCACGCTGCTCCTGGTCACTGTCGCTCGGCTTGCCCCGCAAAAGGACCTCGATCTCCTCATCGACGCGGTGGCAGAGATGCTGGAGCGTCACGACATCGCTGTCCTCGCGGCCGTCGCCGGAGAGGGCCCCGATCGCGCGCGACTTCAGCGCCGCATCGACGCACTCCGCGTCCCGGTCAGGCTCCTCGGCCACCGCGCCGACGTTGCCGACCTCATCGCCGCTGCCGACGCGGTGGTTTCGACTGCTCGCTGGGAGGGTCAGCCGGTCGCGCTCCAGGAAGCGCTCCACTCCGGGGCGGCCATCGTGGCCACGGATGCCGGCGGCACGGCAGCCGTCGTGGGAGATGCCGCGATCCTCGTGCCGGTGGGGGATGTCGCCTCGATGGCGCGCGCCCTGGCCGACGTCCTGCTCCACGGATCCGTGCGTGATGACCTGCGCTCGCGTGCCATCAGTCGCGGAGGCGAGCTCCCGACAACTTCCGATGCGCTGGAAGCCGCCCTCGCGGCATACCGGTCCGTTCTCTGAGATCTGGGAACCCAACACACGTTCTGGTGAGTCCATGTGAGCCGGCCGCCCTCGATGACGTAGTGTTGAAGCCCGTGGTGGCCCAGACGAAACAGATCTTCGTGACCGGAGGCGTTGCCTCTTCGCTCGGCAAGGGCCTCACGGCATCCAGCCTCGGATTCCTGCTCAGAGCACGCGGTTTGCGCGTGACGATGCAGAAGCTCGACCCCTATCTCAACGTCGACCCCGGGACGATGAACCCGTTCCAGCACGGCGAGGTGTTCGTCACCGATGACGGTGCAGAGACAGACCTCGATGTGGGGCACTACGAGCGCTTCCTTGACCGCAACCTCATCGGCAAGGCCAACGTCACGACCGGTCAGGTCTACAGCAAGGTCATCGCCAAGGAGCGGCGCGGTGAATACCTCGGCGACACCGTCCAGGTCATCCCGCACATCACCAACGAGATCAAGGAACGCATGCGCGCCCAAGCGGCCGGCGCTCCCGACGTCGATGATGCCGAGGCGCCGGACGTCATCATCACCGAGATCGGGGGCACCGTCGGCGACATCGAGTCGCTGCCCTTCCTCGAGGCCGCGCGCCAGGTCCGCCATGACCTCGGCCGGGACAGTGTCTTCTTCCTCCACGTCTCCCTCGTGCCCTACCTTGCGCCCAGTGGTGAGCTCAAGACCAAGCCGACACAGCACTCCGTCGCTGCGCTGCGCCAGGTCGGCATCCAGCCCGATGCACTCGTCCTGCGCGCCGACCGCGAGATCCCGGACTCGATCAAGCGCAAGATCTCGCTCATGTGCGACGTCGACACCGATGGGGTCGCTGCCTGTGTCGACGCCCCGAGCATCTATGACATCCCCAAGGTCCTGCACCGCGAGGGCCTCGACGCCTATGTCATCCGGCGCCTGTCGCTGATCTTTCGTGACGTCGACTGGACCGACTGGGACAAACTTCTGGGCCGCGTGCACAACCCCGAGCACCAGGTCGAGGTCGCGCTCGTCGGCAAATACATCGACCTGCCCGATGCCTACCTCTCTGTCACCGAGGCCCTGCGCGCGGGTGGTTTCCACCACGACGCCAAGGTCTCGATCCGTTGGGTTGCCAGCGACGAGTGCCAGACCGAGTCCGGAGCGCAAAAGGCCCTCGGCGGAGTCGACGCTGTCCTCGTCCCGGGTGGGTTCGGCGTGCGAGGCATTGAGGGCAAGCTCGGAGCCCTCACGTGGGCCCGCACCCACCGCGTTCCGACGCTCGGCATCTGCCTGGGGCTGCAGTGCATGGTCATCGAATACGCGCGCAACGTCGCCGGCATCGAGGGAGCGAGTTCGACTGAGTTCGACCCCGAGAGCACAGCACCGGTCATCGCGACCATCGAGGAGCAGAAGGCGTTCGTCGAGGGAGCTGGCGATCTGGGCGGGACGATGCGCTTGGGTTCGCAGCGCGCCGACCTGCTCGAAGGCTCCGTCGTCGCAGAGGTCTATGGCGCGCTGAGTGCCGACGAGCGTCACCGCCACCGCTACGAGGTCAACGAGTCCTATCGAGCTCAGCTCGAGGAGGCGGGTCTGGTCATCTCCGGCACGCACCCCGAGCTCGGCCTCGTCGAGTTCGTCGAGTTGGCGCGCGAGGAGCACCCCTACTACGTGGCGACACAGGCACACCCAGAGTTCAAGTCCCGCCCGACACGGGCCCACCCCCTCTTCGCCGGACTCGTCGGTGCCGCCATCCAGGAGCAGCGGGCCGCCCGACTCGTCGAGGTCGAGCGCCCCAAGGTCAGCGTGGACGCCGAGGTCTCATGACCTCGGAGCGGCTGGCCGACGCGTTCGACCCCCACCAGGTGCGGGGATCCGAAATTGTCATGGCGGGCCGGGTCTGGGATGTCGTTCGCGACGAGGTTGATCTCGGCGACGCCGGAATCCATGTGCGCGAATATGTCCGCCACCCGGGCGCTGTCGCCGTGGTCGCCTTGGACGGTCAGGGCCGCATCTGCCTGATCCAGCAGTACCGACACCCCATCCGCACTCGCGACTGGGAGATCCCCGCCGGCCTGCTCGATGTGCCGGGTGAACTGCCCTGGGAGGCCGCCTCAAGAGAGCTGCGCGAGGAGGCCGACCTCATCGCCGGACGCCTCGAGGTCCTCATCGACCTGCGCCCGTCCCCGGGTGGCCTCGACGAGGCGATCCGGGTCTATCTGGCCCGCGACGTCTCGCTCGTCGTGCCGGAGGAACGCCACGTGCGTGAGGCCGAGGAACACGGTATGCCGTGTGCCTGGGTTGCGCTCGACGACGTGGTCGACGCGGTCCTTGAGGGACGCGTGCAAAACGGTGTCCTCGCCTCTGCCGTCCTCGCGGCTCAGGTTGGGAGACAGCGCAACTGGGACACTCTTCGACCTCGTGACACCCCTTGGCCGCAAGGTCCCGGCGGCTCGGCCCGGGCATGATCTCGTCGGCGAGCGCCCAGGCCTGTCCCTGCGGAGGGCGGCCCGCTGGCGCGTCGCTCTCGGCCTGCTGCGGCCCGTTCCTGACGGGGGAGACTTGGCCACCGACTCCGGAGACGGTGATGCGGTCGCGCTACACGGCATACGCGATCGGTGCACCGGACCACATCTTCCGGACATGGCACCCCGCAACGCGACCCGCCGAGGTAGAGCACGACAGCTCCGTCCAATGGATCGGCCTCGAGGTTCTGGCGATCTCGGGAGGGGACGTCGAGGACATGGTGGAGTTCTCCGCGCACTGGCGTTCGGGCGAAGGTCGGTCGCGTCAGAGCGGACAGCTGCATGAGCGAAGTACGTTCGTGCGCCGGGCCGGCCGGTGGTTCTATCGCGACGGTGTTGACCTCAGGGCGTGATCGAGGTCGCGCTATTGCCTTGCCGCTCGCCTGCCACTCGGCGCCGCCCTTGGGTAGCGTCGAATCGCCCCCTTGACTGCGGGGTGCCCCGCGACCGCGTGGTCGAAGGGCTGGATCACATCGGAAGGACACCCCCCACATGGGATTCTTGGACGACCTGAAGCATGGTCTTGGCTTCGACGACGACAACGACGCCGTCAGCCACGCACAGAAGCAGGCCGACGAGGCCAAGAAGAAGGCTGACGACGCCGCCGAAAAGGCTCGCAAGGAGAGCGGCGACAAGGCAGCTGAGGCCAAGAAGGAGGCCGACGCCGCAGCCGCAGAGGCCGCGAAGAAGAAGGCTGAGTACGACAAGGCAGCCCAGGAGGCCGCTGGTCGCGCAAGTACCCCGGCCCCGGCCCCCAAGGCCCCAGCCTCAGCCCCGGCTCCCAAGGCGACGCCGGCCGCCAAGCGCACCTACACCGTCAAGAAGGGCGACACGCTTTCCGGCATCGGCGAGAAGTACGGCGTGAGCTGGAAGAAGATCGCGCAAGAGAACAACATCGACAACCCGGACCTGATCTTCCCGGGCCAGAAGTTCGATATCCCGAACTGATCGGGGTCGGCCGCTGAGCCGATGGATTGACGAAGGGGCCGTTCCACCTGCCGGTGGTGCGGCCCTTCGCCGTGCCACACCCAGCTTGCCTGCGTCCGCAAGGTTGGTCGAGAACGTGACCAGGGTTGCGGACGCGAGCGTCACGGCATACAGCAGCGTCCGCAAGGTTGGTCGAGAAGGTGGCCAGGGTTGCGGACGCGAGCGGGCGGCATACCGGAAATGCAGTTCGTGCGAGGTGGGGGCGACTCCGTAGGATGACGGAGTTCATCCACCCCCGTTCCAAAGGACCCCTCGTGCTCCGCACTCATGAGGCCGGCACTCTGCGCGCCGACCACACCAACCAGACCGTCACGCTCACCGGTTGGGTTGGCAAGCGTCGCGATCACGGGGGAGTGGCCTTCATCGACCTGCGCGATGCCAGCGGGCTCGTCCAGGTCGTCGCCCGCGATGAGGTCCTCACGGGTGCCGCGCATGACCTGCGCGCCGAGTTCTGCATCAAGGTGACGGGTGAGGTCATCGCCCGCACCGAGGCCAACGTCAACCCCGAGCTGCCCTCGGGTGAGATCGAGGTTGTTGCCTCGGCCATCGAGGTCCTCGCTCCGAGTGCACCACTGCCCTTCCAGATCGACGAACGCGTCACCGTCGGTGAAGAGGCTCGCCTCAAGCACCGCTACCTCGACCTGCGCCGCCCTGGTGCCTCATCCGCTGGTGCTGCCCTGCGACTGCGGTCCAAGGTCAACGCGGCAGCTCGCACGGTGCTGGGACAGCGCGACTTCGTCGAGATCGAAACCCCGACCCTGACCCGCTCCACGCCCGAGGGTGCGCGCGACTTCTTGGTGCCCGCGCGGCTGGCCCCGGGATCCTGGTACGCCCTGCCGCAGAGCCCGCAGCTGTTCAAGCAGTTGCTCATGGTTGCCGGCATGGAGCGCTACTACCAGATTGCCCGCTGCTACCGCGACGAGGACTTCCGCGCCGACCGTCAGCCGGAGTTCACCCAGCTCGACATCGAGATGTCCTTCGTCGAGCAGTCCGATGTCCTCGAACTTGGTGAAGCCATCGTCAAGGCTGTCTGGCAGCTCATCGGCGTCGAGCTCGACACACCCTTCGAGCAGATGACCTATGCCGACGCCATGAGGCGCTTCGGTTCGGACAAGCCGGACCTGCGCTTCAGCAACGAACTCGTCGAGTGCACCGACTACTTCAAGGAAACCCCGTTCCGGGTGTTCCAGGCCGAATACGTCGGGGCAGTCGTCATGCCCGGCGGAGCCTCGCAGCCCCGCAAGCAGCTCGACGCGTGGCAGGACTGGGCCAAGAGCCGCGGCGCCAAGGGCCTCGCCTATGTTCTCGTCACCGACGAGGGCGAGCTCGGGGGGCCGGTGGCCAAGAACCTCTCCGACGAGGAGAAGGCTGGCCTCGCCGCGCAGGTGGGTGCCAAGCCCGGCGACTGCATCTTCTTCGCCGCGGGGTCCACGAAGTCCTCGCGCGCCCTCCTCGGTGCCGCTCGCCTCGAGATCGGCAAGCGCTGCGAGCTCATCGACGAGAGCGCGTGGAGCTTCCTCTGGGTTCTTGACGCCCCGCTCTTCGAACCGGCCTCAGAGG
>JBDSIV010000021.1:0-13696 GCA_039917755.1 Knoellia sp.
TGCCCATGCCCGCGGAGAACATCATCGCGATCCAGGAGACGGTCTTGAACTCCGGCTCCTCGTCGTCACGGCCGAGCGGGATGCGCCCGTACTTGCTGGCCGCGAGCCAGATGACGAAGAGCACGAAGCCCGACGCCACGAGCGAGAAGAGCCAGCCCATGTTGTGCACGACCCAGCCGAGCCCGGAGGACGACGCCGACCCGAGCGACTCTGTGCTGAGGAAGCCCCACAGGACGAAGCCGATCGCGATGACGGCGGTGACACCAAAGACGATGGTGTCGAGCTTCTGGGGCGCGTTGGCCTGGTGCTCCTCGACCGCGTGGTCGAGAGCGGGGTGAGGCGTGTCGTCGTGGAGGGGGCCGTCGAGGACGTCGCGCTCTCCGGCGGCATCCCCAGGGCCAGAGGGGCCAGTTTTCAGAAGTTTTTGGTTCACGGGTGATTCGGCGCGAACGCCGCTCCTTCGTTGTTCTCGTCAGTTACGTATGCGGCTCGTAGGCCGTGGGCAGCGTTGGGCAACCCGTCCACCATGCCGAAAACTGGTGTCGATCTCAACCTGAGAGAGCGCGGACGCGGCCGCGAGCCACACCATGCGGGTATGCCGCGTACCCGCTCTGGGCGGGAACGTATCGTCCGGTGTGAGCGGACCTTTGCAAGTCAGAAACCCAAGCGCTGCAGCTGTTTGGGGTCGCGCTGCCAGTCCTTGGCGACCTTGACGTGAAGGTCCAGGTGGACGCGCTGACCGAGGAGTTTCTCGATGCCTTCACGAGCAGTGGCACCGACCTCGCGCAGACGGGACCCACCTCGGCCGATGATGATGGCCTTCTGCGATGAGCGCTCAACGAAGACATTGACCCGCACGTCCATCAGGGGCTTGCCCTCGGGCCGATTCTCGCGGGGCAGCATCTCCTCGACGACGACGGCGAGCGAGTGGGGGAGCTCGTCACGCACACCCTCGAGGGCGGCCTCACGCACCAACTCGGCAATCATCACCTCGTGCGGTTCGTCGGTGAGGACGTCACCGGGATAGAGCGGACCGGGCGAGGGCGGGAGGTACTTCGCGATCACCGATGCGACGACATCGACCTGGTCACCCCGAGTGGCCGAGCACGGCACGATCTCGGCCCACTCCCCGAGCTGGTCGATGGCGATGAGGTGCTCAGCCAGACGCTGCCGATCGACCTTGTCGGACTTGGTGGCCAACGCGATGATGGGCGTGCGCTTGGCCTGGCGCAGCTCGGCAAGCTCACGTGCGATGAACTGGTCCCCCGGTCCGATGCGCTGGTCTGCCGGGAGGCAGAAGCCGACGACATCGACATTGAGCAGGGTCTCGCGCACGAGGTGGTTGAGCCGCTCCCCCAACAGGGTGCGTGGCTTGTGCAGGCCGGGCGTGTCCACGAGCACGATCTGGCTCGCGGGGCTGGTGACGATCCCCCGGATGGTGTGACGGGTCGTTTGTGGCTTGCTCGACGTGATGGCGACCTTGTCGCCCACGAGGGCATTCGTCAGGGTCGACTTGCCTGCGTTGGGGCGGCCGATCAGGCAGGCGAACCCTGCGACGTAGGCAGGGGTTTCGCTCGTGGTGTGCTCACTCATGGGAACTCCCGGTCTCGGCGTGATGCATCTTCTCGCGTTCCGCAAGTGCGACACGTTCGACGATGACGGTAGCGATGCGGTGCCGTCGACCGGCCATGCGTTCGGCCGTGAGCCGCAGGCCGGCCACCTCGCAGGTCGAGCCCAGGATCGGCACGCGCCCCAGAGTCTTGCCGATGAGACCTCCGACGGTGTCGACCTCGTCCTCCTCGATGCTCACCCCGAGCTCCTCGGCGAGGTCGTCGATGTCCATCGTGGCGTCGACGCGCCAGCGCCCGTCCCCCAGCTGCTCGAGATCTGGGGTCTCGCGGTCGTACTCGTCGGCGATCTCACCCACGATTTCCTCGATGATGTCTTCGATCGTCACGAGCCCAGCCGTGCCTCCCCACTCGTCGATGACGAGAGCGAAGTGCGTCTGGTCGCGCTGCATCTCACGAAGCAGGGCGTCAACCGGCTTGGACTCGGGAATGAAGGGCATCGGTCGCATGAGTTCGGAAACAGGCATTTTTGCGCTCGCCGGGTCTGAGGTCACTCGACGCACGACGTCTTTGAAATAGAGGAGTCCGAGCACGTCGTCAGAGTCCTCACCGGTGACGGGGATCCGTGAATAGCCGCTCCGGAGAAAGAGATTCATTGCCTTGCGCGCTTCTCGCTCCGATTCGATCGTCACCATGTCGGTGCGAGGGACCATGACCTCACGGGCGAGAGTGTCTCCGAGTTCGAAGACGGAGTGGATCATCTGGCGCTCGCCTGCCTCGATGAGCGAGGACTCGCCGGCGAGGTCGACGAGGTCGCGCAGCTCGGACTCGCTGCTGAACGGGCCATCGCGGTAGCCGCGCCCCGGCGTCACGGCGTTGGCGAGGAGGACGAGGAGGCGTGCGAGCGGTCCCAGGACCCGACGCATCCAGATCGCGACCGGTGCCGCGATCAGCGACACCGTCGCCGCGTGCTGAACGCCGAGGGTGCGCGGTGAGACGCCCACAAGGGCGAAGGACACGACCGCCATGAGACCGATGGCCGTGAGCAGGGGCTTCCAGGTGCCATCGATGAGGCGGTGGACCGCAACGGTCACCAGGACCGCCGTGGTCATCTCGGCGATGACCCGCACAAAGGCCAGCACAGAGAGATAGGCGGCGCTGTCGGCCACAACGGTCGCCAAGGCCCTCGAGCCGGCCCGCCCGTCATCAAGGAGTCCGTGCGACCGCACTCGCGAGACCCGTGAGATCGCGGCCTCGGCAGCCGAGAGCGCAAACGCCAGGACGAGACCAAGGATGCTGATCACGATGAGCCTGGTCATGAGGCCACCGCTGGAGTTCCCGACACCGCGCGGGTGCCGGGACTGGCTGGGTCAGGCACCGGGTCGGCCCCTCGTCGCGAGGAAGGTCAGGAGGAGCTGACGCTGCAGCTCGAACATCTCGCGCTCCTCATCGGGCTCGGCGTGGTCGTAGCCGAGCAGGTGGAGGATCCCGTGGGTGGTGAGGAGGAGGAGTTCCTCCTCGGTCGCATGCCCCGCGTCCACGGCCTGCTTCTGCGCCACGCTCGGGCAGAGCACGATGTCGCCGAGCACGCCCTCCTCGAGGTCATCGTCTTCACTGCCTGGACGCAACTCGTCCATGGGAAAGCTCATGACGTCGGTCGGCCCGGGCAGGTCCATCCACTGCACGTGCAGGGTCTCCATCGCGGCCTCGTCGACCAGTCGGAGACAGAGGTCGGCCTGGGCGTGGACCTTCATCTCACCCAGGACGTAGCGGGCACAGGCCACGAGCTCGAGCTCATCGAGCGCGAAGTCGGTCTCGTTGAGGACGTCGATGCTCATGCTTGCTCACCGGCGCTCTCGGTGCGCTGTCTGCGGCGCTGCGGCGACGAAGGGCGATGTCCATCCTGATCGGTGTCCCACCGCCCATAGGCCTCGACGATCTCGCCGACCAAGCGGTGGCGCACAACGTCCTGAGCGGTCAGCTCGGCGAAGTGGATGTCCTCGAGGTCGGTGAGGATGTCGCGCACGATGCGCAAGCCGCTGGTCGTGCCGCCGGGCAGGTCCACCTGGGTCACGTCACCGGTGATGACCATCTTGGAGCCGAAGCCCAGTCGGGTGAGGAACATCTTCATCTGCTCGGGCGTGGTGTTCTGCGCCTCGTCGAGGATGACGAAGGAGTCATTGATCGAGCGACCACGCATGAAGGCCAACGGCGCCACCTCGATGGTTCCCGCCGCCATGAGCCGCGGGATCGACTCCGGGTCGACCATGTCGTGGAGGGCGTCATAGAGCGGCCGGAGATAGGGGTCGATCTTGTCGTTGAGCGTGCCGGGCAGGAAGCCCAGTCGCTCGCCCGCCTCGACCGCGGGACGCGTGAGGATGATCCGGTTGACCAGCTTGCCCTGCAGAGCAGCGACCGCCTTGGCCATGGCCAGATAGGTCTTGCCGGTGCCGGCAGGGCCGATGCCGAAGGTGATGGTGTGCTCGTCGATCGCCTCGACGTAGCGCTTCTGCCCCAACGTCTTGGGCCGGATGGTGCGTCCGCGCGACGAGACGATGTTCATCGTTAGCACGTCGGCCGGCCGCTCGGTCGTCTGGGCGCGCATCATGGCGATGGAGCGCTCAATCGAGTCACGGTTCAGAGGCTGCCCGCCGTCGATCACGGCCAACAGCTCATCGATGACGCGCTCCACGAGGGCGACCTCGGGGCTGGTGCCGGAGATGTGGAACTCGTTGCCACGCACGTGGATCGAGGTGAGCGGGAACTTCTGCTCGATCGTGCGCAGCAACTCGTCCCTCGGTCCGAGGAGAGAAACCATGGGCACGTCAGCGGGGATCGTGACCGTGTGGACGGGGAAGTGCGTCGACGCGTCGGTGGGCGTGGACGGGTGGGGTGCATCTGTCATGTCACCCCTGAGTCTACGGTTCCGCTCAGCCCGGCGGCCATTGCATCGACCGGCCACCCAGCAGGTGGAGGTGGGCGTGGAACACGCTCTGTCCCGCACCGGCCCCCGTGTTGAACACCAAACGGTAGTCGCCGTCGAGCTCCTCGGCCTCGGCCACCGTTCGCGCCAGGAGCACGACATCCTGCAGTTCCGTCGCCGAGGCCCGCGCCAGCTCGCCCGCATTGGCCACGTGCCGTTTGGGGACCACGAGCACGTGAGTGGGTGCCTGCGCGTTGATGTCACGGAAGGCCAGGCTGTGCTCGGTCTCGCCCACGACGTCGGGCTCAACCTCTCGGGAGACGAACGTGCAGAAGAGGCAATCAGGGTCGGTCGGCACCGTGCTCATGAGCCGACAGTAAACCGATGTGCTGGGCTGCGCGTCATAGTGGCGTGACAATGACACCCGTGGGCACACGACGGGACGCCGCAGCGCGCGCAGCCGCCGATGACGGCGTCTCGAGCCTGTATGCCGTGCACTGGCGTCCCATGGTTCGTCTCGCCTGGCTCTTCGTGCACGACGACCTCCTCGCCGAGGAGATCGCGCAAGATGCCTTCGTTGCCCTCCATCGCAAGTGGCACGACATCAGCGAAGGCCGTGGCGCGGCATACCTTCGACAAAGCGTCGTCAACGGTGCGCGCTCCGCCCTCCGCCACCACAAGGTTGAGCAGCGCTACCTCGAATCGACACGGGCAAGCGGCCGGCTGCACACCGCCAGCGCCGAGGACGAAGCGCTGTCGAGCACCGGAGCAGAGGAGCTCTTCGGTCGGCTCCAGAGACTGTCGGACCGCCAGCGTGAGGTCCTCGTGTTGCGCTACTTCCTCGACCTCAGCGAGGCCCAGATCGCCGAGACCCTGGGCATCGCGCCCGGTTCGGTCAAGGCTCACGCCCATCGCGGCCTCGCTGCCCTGCGCACCCAGATGGAGGACCGGACATGACCACCCACGAAGACCAGTCTCAGACCGAGCGTGAGCTTCGCGAGGCGCTCGCTGCCCGGGCCGGTCAGATCCACCCGTCATCGCGTCTCGACGCGATTCTGCGGGAGGCGTCCGCGCCGGAAGCCAACACTGGGCGTGGCCGGTGGGTGGCCGGCCTCGGCGTCGCAGCAGCCGCGGCCACGCTCGTGGCTGGCACGGTGTGGGCGTCTCGGCCGGACACCGACCCGACCCTCCCCGGGGGGCCGCCGAGCTCCTCCGCAAGGCCCACCCCAACTGTCACCTCCCCGGCTCCAACGCCCTCGGCATCACCGTCGCCGTCGACCTCCCCCAGTTCGACATCTTCGACGGCCACACCAAACGGCACAACGACGTCGGCCATGGCGCAGGCCATCTATCGCGTCGGAACCAACGGTGGCACGACGAACCGGCCCGGTCTCGTCCGCGAGTACCGCACCGCGTCGATGGGTTCGACGGAGACGTCGCGCGTCAAGAGCGCCGTCGTGGAAGCCCTCACTCGCACCGACCTGTGGCGGGGCGTACACCTCATGGACCTCAAGGTCACCCAGAGCGCCATCACGTTGCGGCTCGGTGGTGCTGGGGCGGATGCCCCTGACGCCAGCAGCGCCCGGCTCGCGGCCTACGCCCTCGTGTGGTCCGCCCAGGGCGCTGTGGGGCGCGGGGACCTGCCCGTGTCCATCCTGCCCGCGAACGGTGGGCGGCTGCTCGGCCAGCTCGACTCGTCGCGGCCCTTCACTCGAGCGGGCACTCCCCCAGAGGCGTTGTGCGACATCTGGATTGACAACCCTGCGCCGGGGGCGGACCTGCCGCAGACGAAGTCCGTGGTTGTGCGAGGTCAGGCAGTGGCGTGGGAAGCCAACGTCGAGTGGCAGCTTCGCCGCGGGACGACGAGCGTGCGGACCGGCTTCGTCACTGCCTCTGTCGGCGCACCGTCGAGAGGAACCTTCAGCGTCGACCTCGGGCAACTCGACGCAGGAACCTATACGTTCCGGGCGTTCACCAGCTCCGCCAAGGACGGTTCCGCTGTCGCCGAGCGACTTGTGACCTTCACCGTCAACTGATCCGAGCCGCGGGGTCGGGCTTCGCTGGCTGGATCACCTCACCTCGATCGAGGCCCGGAGTTCGCTAGCGCCTCGACGGGCGCACGATCTGCGTCCCCGGCGCCAACCGCGCAGAGGCTGACCGATGGCGCCGCCATCGCTGCGCCCCGCATCACGATGAACGCCCCCGGCGCCAACCGCGCAGAGGCTGACGAATGGCGCCCCCATGGCTGGGCCCCGCATCGCGATGAACGGCCCTCGGCACCAACCGCGCAGGTCAGCGGCAGGTCAGCGCCACCGAGCCGCAGCGCAGAGGACCGCGAGCGCTGCCGGCCCAGCGCTCGATGACCGAAGCACCGTGTCACCGAGGCGCACGATCTCGGCCCCGGCGTCGCGGAACGCCGCGAGTTCCTCGGGAGCGACGCCACCCTCAGGTCCCACGATGACGAGGACGTCGCCCTCGGTCGGCAGCGTGAGCGAGGCCAGCGGCGCGTCGGCCTCCTCGTGCAGCACGTAGGCCGTCGCACCCTCGCAGATTCGCGTGACAAGCGCGGCCGTGGTCGCTGCGGGCGCAAGGACGGGACGTCGGGGGCGCCTCGACTGCTTGGTCGCCGCGACGAGGACCGCGTCCCATTTGGCCCAGGCCTTGGCACCTCGATCGCCCCGCCACTGCACGATGCTGCGACTGGCCTGCCAGGGCACCACCTCGTCAACTCCCAGTTCGGTGGCGGCCTCGATGGCCTGGTCGTCACGATCACCCTTGGCGAGCGCCTGGACGAGGACGAAGCGCGGGCTGGGCTCCGGAACGTCCTCGACGATGTCGGCACGCAGCGTCAGTTGGTCACGCTCGACGCTCGCCACTGCACCGGTGACGACTCGCCCCGCACCGTCGGACAGCCGAAGCCGTTCGCCGACCTGGGTGCGTTTGACCGTGGCCGCATGGCGACCTTCGGGCCCGTCCAGCACGACGACATCGCCGGCCCGGGTCCCATCCAACGTGCCAGCAGCCACAAGATAGAGGTGAAGACTCACGGGGCCACCTCCTCGACCGGCTGATGACGAGTGGCAGTGCGCGCGTTTGGCGAGAAGTCACCACTGAGCGTGCATTGCCACATGTCATCAGCCGGAGTGAGCTGCACGAGGTCAGCGGGCCTTGAACGCGTCGCGGAGTTTGCCGAACAGCGAACCTTCGGTGGGGTTGGCGACGCGACCGGTCGGCTTCTCCTCGTCACGCAGCGTGGCGAGCTGACGCAGCAGCGCCTCCTGCTCCCCGTTGAGCTTGGTCGGGGTCTGGACCATCGCGTGGATGACGATGTCGCCGCGACCGGAACCCCGCAGGTGCGTCACACCGAGGCCGCGCAGCAAGATCTGCTCGCCTGACTGGATCCCCGTCTTGACCTCGAGGTCGCTGACCCCGTCGAAGGTCTCGAACGGCACGGAGGCGCCGAGCGCGGCTGCGGTCATCGGGAGTTCGAGGGTGGCGTGCAGGTCGTCACCCTGGCGCTGGAAGCGCTTGTCGCGACGCACAGCCACCTCGACATAGAGGTCTCCGGCAGGGCCGTTGCCGGCACCGACCTCGCCTTCTCCTGCGAGCTGGATGCGGGTGCCCGTGTCGACGCCGGCGGGGACGCGGATCGTCATGCTGCGACGGGTGCGCACGCGCCCATCGCCGGAGCACTCGTAGCAGGGCGCTTCGATGATCTGACCCGTCGCTTGACAGTTCACGCAGGGTCGCGAGGTCATGACCTGACCGAGGAAGCTGCGCTGGACCTGTTGGACCGACCCCTGCCCCTGGCAGACGTCACAGGTGCGGGTGCCGGTCCCGGGCTGGGTGCCGGCGCCGTGACACGTGGTGCACCCGACAGCGGTGTCGACGACAAGTTCCTTCTCGGCCCCGAAGACGGCGTCGCCGAGGTCGAGGTCCAGGCGCACGAGCGCGTCCTGCCCGCGGGACTGGCGCGAGCGGGGACCACGGCCTTGAGGCTGCCCGGCACCCTGTCCGAAGAACGCATCCATGATGTCGCTGAAGGCAAAGCCCTGACCGAATCCGGCAGCTCCCCCGGCATAGGGGTCAGAACCCATGTCGTAGTTGCGGCGTTTCTCCGCATCGGAGAGCACGTCATAGGCCTGCGAAACCTTTTTGAATGCCTCCTCGGCCTCCGGGCCGGGGTTCACATCGGGGTGGAGCTTGCGGGCTGAGCGACGGTAGGCCTTCTTGATGTCATCGGCGGTCGCGTCGCGGGCCACGCCGAGGTCGGCGTAGTAGTCGTTCACTGTGGTGGACGTCCTTCGCTGGGGTGTATTGCGGTCACGTGTGGGTGGTGCGCTTCGGGGCGGTCAGTCGGTGAGAATCCGGCTGACATAGGTGGCGACGGCTCGCACCGCCGCCATGGTCGTGGGGTAGTCCATGCGCGTCGGACCGACGACACCAAGGCCGGCCACGAGGTCGGAACCTGCGCCATAGCCAGAGGTGACCAGCGACGTCGACCGCAGCCCGGCATACGAGTTCTCAGCACCGATTCGCACGGCAACTGCATCGCCCTGCTCGGAGACGCTACCCAAAAGTTTGAGGAGGACGACGTGCTCCTCAAGGGCTTCGAGAACCGGTCCGATCGAGCTCGGGAAGTCCTCACCGGACCGCACGAGGTGCGAGGCGCCGGCCATGACGACCCGCTCCTCACGCTGTTCGACAAGGACCTCGGTGAGCTCAGCGGCGATCGCGGCAAGGAGGCCACGCGCACCGGGGTCGACCTGGGTCGGCAGCTCGCCAAGACCTCCGGCAGCCTCGGCCAGAGTCTTGCCGACAGTCGCGCCGTTGACGTCGGAACGCAGTGACGCGAGCATCCGCTCAGTCGCCGGCTCGGCAAGTTCGAGGCCTGTCTCCAGGATGCGCTGCTCGACCCGGCCCGTCGTCGTGATGAGGACGACGAGGAGGCGTGAACCCCCAATGGGGACGAGCTCGATGTGGCGCACTGATGACCTTGTGAGCGACGGGTACTGAACCACGGCGACCTGCCGGGTCAACGACGCGAGCAGCCGAACGGTCCGGTCCACGACGTCGTCGAGGTCGATCGCTCCGTCGAGGAGCGAGCTGATGGCACGTTTCTCCGCGCCGCTCAGGGGCTTGACCCCGCTGAGTCGGTCGACGAACAATCGGTAGCCCGCATCGGTGGGGATGCGGCCGGCACTCGTGTGCGGCGCCACGATGAGGCCGTCCTCTTCCAGGGCAGCCATGTCGTTGCGCACCGTCGCGGCGGAGACACCGAGCTGATGACGCTCGAGCAGGGCCTTGGAGCCCACGGGCTCGGAGGTCTCGACGTAGTCCTGCACGATGGCGCGCAGCACCGCGAGCCGACGATCGTCACTCATTCCGACACCTCCGTCCTCACTGGCACTCATGCTTGGTGAGTGCCAATTCTACGTCTACCCTCGCGCAGGTGACTGATCGCTACGGCCAGGACGTGCTCTCCGGTGACTGGAAGGCGCCCCGCCAGGGCCGCTCCACCCCCTTGGCGGCCGAAATCGGCGTCGTCGTGGAAGACGTCGAGACCGGCTGGGTCGGTGCCGTCGTGCGCGTCGAGAAGGCTGGTGGCATCCAGGTGGTGCACCTCGAGGACCGCCGAGGCAGGACCAAGGCATTCCCACTGGGCCCCGGCTTCCACGTCGACGGCAGCCCCGTCACCCTCACCAAACCGACCGCTGCGGCCGACGCTCGACTGGCCGCAGCACGCCAGACCGCCTCACGCACCGCGAGCGGGTCCCGGGCGGTGACGAACGCGCCAGCCAAGGTCGCAAGCGCCTCTCGGATTTTTGTCGAGGGCACGCATGACGCAGAACTCGTCGAAAAAGTCTGGGGCCACGACCTGCGCATCGAGGGCGTGGTCGTCGAGCCCCTCGGCGGTGTCGACGACCTCGAGTCCGCGATCCGCGACTTCGCCCCCAGCGCGGGAAAACGGATGGGCGTGCTCGTCGACCACCTTCTGCCGGGCACCAAGGAGACGAGGGTGGTCGACGCTGCGTCGCGGCTTGCCCCCTACGCACCGCACGTCCTCATCGTGGGCCACCCCTATGTAGATGTCTGGCAGTCGGTCCGGCCCGAGCGGCTCGGCATGACGCAATGGCCGGTCATTCCCAGGAACATCGAATGGAAGCACGGCATCTGCGCCCACCTCGGCTGGCCCCACGATGACCAGGCCGACATCGCGCGTGCGTGGAAGCGGATTCTGGGCACCGTGCGCTCCTACGCCGATCTCGAGCCCTCGCTGCTGGGCCGTGTCGAAGAACTCATCGACTTCGTCACTGCGTCCTGAACTTCAGACTTCGCAGGTGTATGCCGCCCGCTCGCCTTCCGCGGCAGGGTCGCCCCTGACTGCACCCTGATTCCACCCCGAAGTGGGGATGAAACGTGTCTGTGATGGGCTTGACTGGGTGACAGCACCCCGTCCCCTGAAGGAGGACACCATGACCACCCCGCAACCCGAGTTCCCGCAGCAGGGGCAGGAGCCGCACCAGCCCACGCCTCAGCCGCCCCCACCCCCGCCGTACGAGCAGCCACAGCAGACCTACCAGCAGCCCGGCTCCGGCCAGTCGACCTACCCAGGCCAGCCCGCGGCCTACGGCCAGCAGGTCCTCGATCCAGCCCAGCAGCGCCAATGGGGCATGCTCAGCCACCTCGTCCCGCTCATCGCGATGGTGTTGAGCGCTGGCCTGCTCGGTTTTGTCGGCTCGCTCGTCATCTATGTGATGTACAAGGACCGTGGTGACTTCGTGCGCCAGCACGCCGCCAACTCGCTCAACATCCAGATCATCACCGGGATCGTCCTGCTCATCTCGTTCCCGCTGATGCTCATCCTCGTGGGCTTCGCGACCTACTTCATCGCTCTCGCATTCGCGTTCGTTCTCCACATCCTGGGAGCCCTGCGCGCCAATGAGGGCAAGCAGTGGACGCCTCCCATGACGCCGCGCTTCGTGAAGTAACGGCTGGAATTCCTGCCCAACGCCAAGCGAGCTGAGCAGCGTCCAAGGAGGGTCAGACGCCACCCTTGAGGAGCAGCCCGCCGTCCACGACGACGAGCTGACCCGTCATCCACGAGGCGTCGTCAGAGAGCAGGAACGCGACCACCCCAGCGATGTCCTCGGGCACCCCGAGGCGTCCGAGTGGGTAGCCAGCAGCCACCTCCTCCTCACGGCCTTCATACAACGCCGTCGCGAACCGGGTCTTCACGACCGCGGGCGCGACGGCGTTGACGCGCACAGTCGGGCCGAGCTCGACCGCCAGCTCCTGCGTGAGGTGGATGAGCATGGCCTTGCTCGCGCCATAGAAGCCGATGCCCGGCGCAGGACGTACCCCCGCCACCGAGGACACGTTGACGATCGCTCCCCCGCGCTCCTCGAGCCCGGCGGCAACGGCCTTCTGGATCCATGACAGTGCGGCGATGCAGTTGACCTCGACGATCTTGCGGGCTGCGTCGAGATCGAGGTCGACCAAGCGCCCGTAGGCCGGGTTGATCCCGGTGTTGTTGACCAGCAGGTTGACGGGGCCGAACGTCTCTGCCACTTGTGCCAGCACGTCGTCCTGGTGCGCCGGGTCGTCAGCACGCCCTGCGACGGCCATCGCGACCTCGGGTCCGCCCAGCGATGCGACCGCCTCGTCGAGGGCCTCCTGCTTGCGAGCCGTGATGCAGACCCGCGCGCCTTCAGCGATGAGGCGCTCGGCAATGCCCAGGCCAATGCCTCGGCTGGCTCCGGTGACGATGGCGGTGCGGCCCTCGAGCCGGCGGGCAGTCGTGGCAGTCGTGGCAGTCGTGGCAGTCGTGGCAGTCATGCGCGCCACCCTAGATCCCTCGCCTTGTGTGCCTCAGCGGAAGCCAGAGGTTCCGCTGAGGCACACAAGGGCGCGGATTTCAGGAGTCGACGCCCAGCAGCCGTCGGACGACCGTGTCGGCGAGGAGTCGACCGCGCAGGGTGAGCACGACCAGCCGGTCTCGGATGGCTGCCGGCCCGTCGATGAGCTCATCGGCCACCAGGCCAGCCACTGCCTGCCGACCGACCTCGTCGAGGTCGTCGATGCCGAGCCCCTCGCGCACCCGGACCCCGAGCAGCACCTGCTCGTCACGGATCTGCTCCGTCGTCAACGTCTCGCGCCCGGCTCCGGGAGAGAGTCGCTCAGCCAGCCGGCCGGCATACGCCCTGGGGTGCTTGACGTTCCACCAGCGCACGCCGCCAACGTGACTGTGCGCACCAGGACCCACACCCCACCAGTCGGCCCCGGTCCAGTAGCCGTCGTTGTGGCGGCACCTCCCGGCCGGTGTGCGTGTCCAGTTGCTCACCTCGTACCAGTCGAAACCAGATGCGGACAGCACCTCGTCGGCGATCTCGTACTTCGTCGCTTCGTCATCGTCGTCCGGCCGCACGATCTCGCCCCGACGCACTTGAGCGGAGAGCTTCGTGCCCTCTTCGACCACCAGCGCATAAGCCGAAACGTGTTCTGACTCAAGGGAAATCGCTTGATCGAGGCTGAGTCGCCAGTCGTCGACCGACTCCCCCGGAGTGCCATAGATGAGGTCAACACTCGTCACGAGTCCGGCCGACTGCGCGGCGCGCACCGCCCGCCCGACACCCGCGGGGTCGTGGGTCCGGTCGAGCGTCCTGAGGACGTGAGGAACTGCCGACTGCATGCCGAGCGAGATCCGGGTGAAGCCGCCGTCGGCGAGCTCGCGCAAGGAGTCTGGAGTGACCGAGTCGGGGTTGGCCTCGGTGGTCACTTCGACGTCATCGGCCAATCCAAAACGCTGTCGTATGCCGTCCACAGCCTTCACGAGATCGGCGGCGGCGAGCATGGTTGGCGTTCCTCCGCCGACGAAGATCGTGTCGACTGGGGGTGCTGCCTCGCCGAGCACCACTCGTGCCAGGTCAAGCTCGGCCAGGGTCGTGTCGATGAAGGTGGACGTGCTGGCGCCGGGTCCGAGCTCGGGAAGCGTGTAGGTGTTGAAGTCGCAGTAGCCGCAGCGCACACGGCAGAACGGCACATGCAGGTAGATGCCGAAGGGTCGCTCCCCCAACCCAGCCAGTGCTGATGCCGGCAGCTCCCCGGAGTCCGGTGCGGGGTCTCCGTCAGGCAGTCGGGGCATGCCGCATCCTCCCATCCCCTGGCGGCGGCGGCTCCGCCCACCCACCACACTTCATGCTCG
>JBDSIV010000022.1:0-8048 GCA_039917755.1 Knoellia sp.
TAAAATGGGGTGATTGGCCCACTTACGGTGCAGTAGCTGGTTCAGCAACGGCTGCGGCGCAAGTGAGGTGACTCGCGGCCTCACGCGAACGGCAGGTCGCTCGCGACGCAACGCCACGGCATACGCCGCCTCGATCCTTCTGAGCGTGGCGCCAGGATCACGGCGCACTCCGGTGGGGGTCACGCCGAGGACGACGACTCCTGCGGCCACGAGCTCTGAGTCGCGTTCGATCGTGTCGACGAACTGGTCGCCGGTCGAGTGGTACTGGCGGGAGTGGACCATCACGGCCATGGCCACGTCGTCGAGCCAGAGGTCGGGGGTGAGGAGAGCGCATCCACTCGCGTCGCACAGGCGTGGATTTGTCAGGGGTTCGGGCAGGAGGCTCGAGGTTCCCATCAGGTCGAACACCTCGCCTTCGGGGACAGACCACACGCCGAGTGCCGCAGTCTCGACCGCAGGAAGGACCTTGGCGCCGTCGCCGGGGCGCAACCGATAGCACCACTCGGCCAACGCATCGACAGTGACGAGCTCACGTTGCACGGCCTCGACGATGAGAGCCGTGCGATTGCACATGCTTGGCTCAGCCACTGCCGCATCGACACAGGCCCGGGCCACCGAGCTCAGCCGTAGCCCGCCTCGCGCCACGGCCAACGGATCGTCGAGCAGGGTTCGCCGAATGCTGACGTAGCCCTTGCTCCGACTCGCCTGCGAGCCAGGCACCACGACGAGAACGCGGCCGCGCGCGTTGGCGTTGGCTATGCCGTGTTGCGAGGCAGCGCTCGCTCCCGCCAGCCGGGAGAGCGGTCCCGCATACAACAGGGCCCCCATGAGCCGCTGCTTTTCGCTGACGTAGTTGGCGTCGATGACATAGATGCACGGGAGGATCACGCGCCAGGATCTGCCGGCATGCCATCGAATGGTCTCCTTGGACACCCCGTGTCCAAGGAGCTGTTGACGGGTGACGACGCCCCACTGGGACTTCACGAGGCTGAGGACGGCGTCAGGAAGTGACTTCATGCCAACAGCATTCGACACCTCGCCGGGCCAGCGCAGCAGGGCCGGGCCCGCCTGTGGACAACGGCCTCTCCTGGGGTGGCCTGTGGATGGCGGCCACCCTCTGCGCATCCCTCGCTGCCTTGGCCACCGCATCGCAAGGGTGGTGATCACCCCACGTGGGGCGCAGCCATTGCCTCTGGTCAGCCCATGACCCTGGCGGCGACGTCGGCCCCATCGTGGACGAGCGGGCTGAGCCCCTCCGAGCGCGCCACCGCGTCGACGTCGCCGCACACCTCGAGCCAGTTGGCGAGGAGTCGGTGGCCGCCTTGGGTGAGGACGGACTCGGGGTGGAACTGGACGCCGTGCAGCGGCAAATCACGGTGCTGGACCGCCATGATGATGCCGCTGTCGGTGTGCCCGGTCCCGATGAGTGAGTCGGGCAGCGAGGCTGGGTCGATCGTCAGCGAGTGGTAGCGCGTGGCCGTGAACGGCGTCGGCAGCCCGGCCAGCACTCCCGTGCCGGAGTGGTGCACGAGCGAGGTCTTGCCATGCAGCAGCTCGGGTGCCCGACCGACCACCCCACCGGCCACGACGCCGAGCGCCTGGTGACCAAGGCAGACCCCGAGCATCGGCTGGGAGCGCTCGCCGCACGCCTCGATCATCGCCATCGAGACACCGGCTTCTTCGGGGGTGCCCGGGCCGGGCGAGACGAGGACACCATCGAAGTCGGCACCGTCAGCCGCCGTGATGGCGTCGTTGCGCACCACCGTGCACCCAGCACCGAGCTGCTCGAGATAACCCACGATCGTGAAGACGAACGAGTCGTAGTTGTCCACCACGAGGATGCGGGTCTCACTCATCGAAGGTCCTCACGGTGTGACACGAGCTGGGGAAGGAGCGCAGTGGTTCCAGTGTCGGTGCTCACCGTGTTTTCGGAAAAGGGCAACCACGATTCGACCAAGGGGAAGAACCATTCGAAGCAGACCACCACCACCGCGAGGAGTAGCAACAGCATCACAACGGCCTTGACGACCACCGGACCCGGCAGCGCACGCCACAACCCGGCATACATCAGGCTCCTCCTGCAGTGGAAAGGGCAAGGGAGGGTGCGCCCTGCGCGCGGGTGCGCTTCTCGACGAGGTCGGCGTGCACGATCCAGCGCTGCTTGGCGCTGAACTTCGGGTGGCAGGACGTGAAGGTCAGCACCGCCTTGGTCGGCTTGGCCCCGGGGTCTCCGGGCACGGGGGCGATCACCTCGCCCTGCCATGGGCGAACGATCTCGTGGCTCGACACGGCATACACGCTCCATCCGGCGGCGGTCTCGACGATGATCCGATCGCCGTCCTGCAGCGTGTCAATCTCGGCGAGCGGTTTGCCATAGGTCGTGCGGTGGCCGGCGATGGCGAGATTGCCGACCGCCCCAGGTCTGGCCGTCCCGTCGTAGTGTCCCAAGCCCTCGGCCAGTTGGGTGGCACTCGTGCCCTCGACGAGCGGACGTGCGTAGTCAGCGCCGAAGCGCGGCACCCGCACGATGGCGAAGGCGCCGGGCGGCAAGTCGGATGGCGGTGCGGCAGAACCCTTCTCGGGCGGGTTGGTGAACTTCTGCGAGAGTGACGCGACCGTGGTGGCCTGCGCACGATCGGACTCCACGTCGGTCCACCAGACCTGCCACACGACAAAGAGCAGGACGAGCAGCCCGAGGGTGACGAGCAGCTCACCCAGGACACTGACTGAACGCCTCACGGCTCGTTGACCGCCGTTGCGGGGGCGGGGACGGCGATGGCGTGCTCGGTCGTGATCGACCCGGCGTAGGCAGGGAAATCCATCCGCTCGTGGGTGCTCACCTTGTAGCCGAGGCCGACTGCCTTGACGTACTCCTGATAGATCTGGACCTGCGGTGACTGACCCAGAATGTGGTTCAGCTTGTCGATGTCACCCATGGCGCGGATCCGATAGGGCGGGGAGTAGACGCGGCCCTGCAGGATGAGCGTGTTGCCGACGCAGCGGATGGCGCTCGTCGCAATGATGCGCTGGTCCTGGATCATCATCGCCTCGGCGCCACCGGCCCAGAACGCGTTGACGACGGCCTGCACGTCCTGCTGATGCACGACGATGTCGTCGACGCCGAAGCCCTCGGGCAACTGATCCGCGGTGAGGGGGGAGTCGTCGAGCGCAACCTCGACGACCGGACCGCGCACTGCGGTGCGTCCCGCGGCAAAGACCAGAGTGTTGGCCCGGCTCTCCAGCCCCTGGATCGCGAGGTTGCCTGGGGCACCCGCGTGCGTGAGGTCCTCGACCTCGGTCGTGAGCTTTTGCAGCTGGCCCGTCATGCGCGCGTTGTTCTGCGTCTTTTCACGGATGATGTCGGGCAATCCGGCGGCGTCGGAGCGCAGGCTGCGGCCCTGGGCGACAGTGGCGCTCGTGGCAAACAGGACCCCTGCGAGGACAGCGACGATCGGCACGGCCACAGACCACGGGCCGGGACGTGTCGTGAGGAAAGCCTTGCGTTGGACCACGGGTCAACCCCTCTTCCGGTACAGGCTCTACGCTAGGCCACGACACCACACGCCAAGGAGACAGTCCGTGCCAGAGTCCAAGGGCCGCCCCAAGCCCGCCTACACACCGCCCCGCACGGCGCAGAGCAACGCCGTCAAGCCGAATCCGGTCTGGTTCGTGCCCGTCATGGTCGGGCTCATGATCGTCGGCCTGATCTGGGTCGTCACCTACTACATTTCCGGTGCGCACGAGTATCCCGTGCCTTCGCTGCACCGCTGGAACCTCGGGGCCGGCTTCGCGTTCATGATGGCCGGCTTCCTCATGACGACGCGCTGGCGCTGACCATGCTGCGCGAGAACGGCCCCTGACCTGTGCGGTCAGGGGCCGTTCTCTGTGGGGACACCGTGGGGTATGCCGGGTGCTCAGTTTTGTGGATGTCTCCGAGTTATCCACAGGGGTTGTCCCCACTGTGGAGAAATGACATCGATGTAATCCACAGCTCCCAACCTCGACTTCGTGCCCCAATGGGACACGAAGAGGGAGGCCTTCGGCCGACCCGCTGTGTCCCATTGGGGCACGAAGTCGGACCTGTCAGATCGGGGAGGAAGTCACGGCGTACTTGACCACCGTGAGCACGACGAGCAGCGTCGTGATGCCCGCGAGAGCAAACCAGTGCACCGTGAACGACGCAGCCTGAGTGCCAGCGCCCTCGGGGCGCTTGCCCAAGTGCGCGAAGACCGCCGCACACGCGATGCCGACGAGGAACCCGCCGAGGTGTGCCTGCCAGGCGATTCCGGGGATGACAAACCCGATGACGGCGTTGATGCCGATCGTCGCGTACATCATCGAGGCGGACCGGCCGAGCCGGCGCTGAAGGATGAGGAAGGCCCCAAAGAGCCCGAACACCGCGCCCGACGCTCCGACGGCCGCGGTCTCCCACGCGCCGAAGTCGCGGTTGTTGAGCTGCTGAACCGTGTGCGGGAAGGCCAGCAGCAGATAGACGACGGAGCCGCCGAACGCGCTGATGAGATAGAGCGCGGCGAAGCGGGCACGCCCCAGCATCGGCTCGAGGTATTGGCCCATGATCCACAGGGCGTACATGTTGAAGCCGATGTGGAGGAAGTTGCGGGGGGCGTGCGCGAACGCCGACGTGAGGAAGCGCCACGGCTCGGTGTCGCCGAGGTAGGGCGCAAAGGCGACGTCATCGGTGAGGCTCGGCATGACCCATTGGCCAACGAACACGGCGACACAGATCGCGATGATCGTCGTCGTGACCAGCGGGCGGCCACCGGTGGCTGCCACATCGCCGCCAAAGATCGTCCGCCCCTGCCGCACCGACTTGGCGCCCTCGCGCACGCAGTCCACGCACTGCACGCCAACCGCAGCTGGGCGCTGGCACTCGGGGCAGACCGGCCGCCCACAGCGCTGGCAGCGCACATAGGACACGCGGTCGGGGTGGCGCGGGCAGACCGGCACCTCTTCGGGGGTGCCGGCCTGTCCGTATGCCGTGGGCTCGCTCACGCGGTCACGTCGCCTTTGCTCGTGGAACCTGAGGTCTTCTCAGGCCTCGACGTCGAAGCTCTCGATGACGACGTCATCCTTGGGCTTGTCCTGACCACCTGTCTGGACGGCGGCGATCTTGTCGACGACGTCGCGGCTCTCCTGGTCGGCGACCTCACCAAAGATGGTGTGCTTGCCGTTGAGGTGCGGGGTCGGGGTCACGGTGATGAAGAACTGCGAGCCATTGGTGCCCTTGCCCATCTGCTTGCCGGCGTTGGCCATGGCAAGGAGGTAGGGGCGGTCGAACTGGAGCTCGGGGTGGATCTCATCGTCAAAGGCGAAGCCGGGGCCACCGAAGCCCTTGCCGAGCGGGTCGCCGCCCTGGAGCATGAAGCCGGGGATGATGCGGTGGAAGATCAGGCCGTCATAGAAGCGCACCGGGTTGGTCCGGCCCGCGTCGTCCTTGTAGTCGAGCTCGCCCGTCGCGAGGCCGGTGATGGTCTTCACGGTCTTGGGAGCCTGGTCCTCGAAAAGGTTCAGGTTGATGGTGCCGTGATTGGTCTTGAGGGTTGCCTTCATGGGTCCAACTGTAGATGTTGGTCCGTGACCCTCTTGTGACAGTGGCCTCCGAACAGTGTTTGATGGAAGCAACCGTTCAATCGTCCATCGATAGGAGAACGCTGTGTTCCGCACCAAGAGCAAGACCGAGCAGGCGCGCGAGGCCGTCGCCGCCAAGGCCGAGTCCGCTGCCTCCACCGCATCGGACGTCCAGTCCTCTGCGCAGTCCACCGCCGCCGACCTCAGGTCGCGCGCTCACGACCTCAAGGACAAGGCCGCCCCCCACGTGGAGAGTGCCCGCGAGACTGCGCGCAACTACGCCGAGCAGGCCGCCCCGCACGTCGAGAGCGCCCGCGAGACTGCGCGCAACTACGCCGACCAGGCCGCGCCCAAGGTCCACGACGCCAAGGACACGTTTCTGGACGAGGTCGTGCCCAAGCTGGCCACCGCCCTCGCGACCGTGATCGCTGGAGCCACCGCCGCCAAGGGTGCTGCCTCCGAGGCCGCTGACCGTGCGCCCGACGCCTACCACGTGCTCAAGGGTGACGCGGTTGCCAAGCAGGCGGGCGGGGGCAAGAAGAAGGGCCTTCTCCTCCTCGTCCTCGCTGCCGGGGCCGCGGCCTTTGCCTGGAAGAAGTCGACGCAGAAGAAGGACCCGTGGGCGACCGCGGGCGCCTACACCCCGCCTGCCGGTGGCCGGGATTCCTCCGTGGGTGGGCACGCGTCCACCCACAGCGCCTCGGTGGGTGACAAGGTGACCGACCTTGCCGCTGCTGCCAAGGAGAAGGCTGCCGCTGCAGGTGCGGCCGTCAAGGACAAGGCCGCTGCCGTCAAGGACACGGCGCCCGACAAGGCCACCGAGGTCAAGGACAAGGCGTCCGACAAGGCTGACGAGTTGGCCAACGAGGCACAGGCCGCCGAGGCACAGGCCGACGAGGCACAGGCCGCCGAGTTCGGTGGCGAGCCCACGACCGAGTCCGTCGCCGATGGTGACGCCTGGTCGAGCGCCGGCGATTGGGCCGAAGGCTCCGCCCCGTCGACGTCAGGCACCTCCGAGGGTTCCGACCTCTCGACGCCCCACCTCGACGAGGGCCACAACAAGGCCTGAGTCCCAGCACCACAGACAACGCGAGGCGGTATGCCGGGTGCCCACCCGGCATACCGCCTCCGTCTTTGTCCCCCGGTCACCTTCTCTTGCGTCTGCGCATGCGGTTGCTAGAACAACCGGATGCGCAGACGCACGAGGTCGGACCGGTCGATACGGTGAGCGCATGTCATCGTTGACGCCCGCAACCCCGTCCCCCCTCGTTGACACGGGGATGCGGACCGAGCCGGACCGGGCGTGGGTGCGCGAGGCCATCCGCAAGCTGCGCGCCGACGCGACCCGCACGTCCGACACCCACCTCATCAAGGTGCACCTGCCCGGCTGCGGACGCGTCGACCTCTATTTGAAGGACGAGTCCACGCACCCGACCGGCTCGCTCAAGCACCGGCTCGCGCGCTCACTGTTCCTTTATGGGCTGTGCAACGGGATCATCGGCCCGACCACGACTGTTGTCGAGGCATCGTCCGGGTCGACGGCCGTGAGCGAGGCGCACTTCGCCCGGATGCTCGGCGTGCCCTTCGTCGCGGTGATGGCATCCTCGACCTCCCCAGCCAAGATCGCCCTCATCGAGCGTGAGGGCGGGCGCTGCCACCTCGTCGACGACCCAACCGCTGTCTATGACGAGGCGCGCCGGGTGGCCGAAGGTGCCGGCGGCATCTATCTCGACCAGTTCAGCAACGCCGAGCGCGCCACGGACTGGCGCGGCAACAACAACATCGCCGAATCGATCTTTGAGCAGATGACGCTGGAGGAGCACCCGGTGCCGGCATGGGTCGTCGTCGGTGCGGGCACGGGTGGGACGTCGGCGACGATCGGTCGCTTCGTGCGCTACCAGGCGCTGGACACCAAGGTGTGTGTCGTCGACCCAGAACACTCTGCGTTCCTCCCGGCGTGGCAGGGCGATGGTGAGGCGCGGTTGGAGTCGTCCCGGATCGAGGGCATCGGGCGGGCCCGGCTCGAGCCGTCGTTCCTGCCACTCGTCGTCGACCGGATGCTGGGTGTGCCGGACTGCGCGTCGATCGCGGCGATGCGATTCCTGCGTGAGCGCACCGGTATTCACGCCGGACCGTCCACAGGCACCAACATCTATGGTGCGCTGAAGTTGGCGGCAGAGATGCAGGCCGCAGGTGAGCGCGGGTCGATCGTGTCATTGGTGTGCGACCGCGGCGACCGCTACGAGGACACCTACAACAACGATGCGTGGGTGGTCGAGAAAGGTCACGACCTCGCCGCGTATTCCGGCGTCCTGGCTGCCGCGTGGGACGAAGGCATCTGGCTCGGCTGAGCTCACTGCCGGGGATGTCCTGCAACGCACCTGGGCTTTTTGCCTCCGCTCGACTCGAGGTACGCCATCATTCGGCTGTCGGCACGACGAAGGTGTGGAACCAGTTGG
>JBDSIV010000023.1:0-15200 GCA_039917755.1 Knoellia sp.
GCGTAGGGGGTCGATTCACGCACGGCCTGCTGGGCCTTGACGACGCGAGCCGCGGCCATGAGCTCCATGGCCCGCGTGATCTTCTTCGTCGCGCTGACGGACCGGATGCGCTGCCGGTAAACCCGGATCTGCGCTCCCATAATTTTCCGCCCTTCCTGGTCTGAAGTCTGTGGTGGTGCTGAGTGGTGTGGTCGAACGACGCCGGTATGCCGTGTGGCGCGGTCAGTGGGCGCGTGGCCCTGCGCCTGGCTTCCGGTGCCGGATGGTCACGAAAGGTGACCATCCGGCATACCGAAGAGCGTCAGCGCTTCTGCTTGACGATCTTCTCCTGCGCGGAGTCGAGAGCGTCGTCGCCGCTCTCGGACTCGTCACCCACGGGCACGTTGTCCTTGTTGGAGGGCTGGAAGCCCTTCTTGAAGGCGTCGATCTCGACCTTGAGGGCTTCCTCGGTCGACTCCTCGAACTTGCCCGTCTCACGGATCGCGTCGAGCAGGTCCTTCTTGCTGCGACGCAGGTGGTCCAGGAACTCAGCCTCGAAGCGGCGGATGTCCTCGACCGCCACGGAGTCGAGCTGACCGGTGGTGCCGGCCCACACCGAGACGACCTGCTCCTCGACCGGGAACGGGTTCGACTGCGACTGCTTGAGCAGCTCGACCAGACGTGCACCCTTGGCCAGCTGGGCCTTGGAGGCCGGGTCGAGGTCGGACGCGAACATGGCGAAGGCCTCGAGCGCGCGGAACTGGGCAAGGTCGAGCTTGAGTCGACCCGAGACACCCTTCATGGCCTTGGTCTGCGCGGCGCCACCGACTCGGGACACCGACACACCCACGTCGACCGCGGGCCGGACGTTGGCGTTGAAGAGGTCTGCCTGCAGGTAGATCTGGCCGTCGGTGATGGAGATGACGTTGGTCGGGATGTAGGCCGAGACGTCACCAGCCTTGGTCTCGATGATCGGGAGGCCGGTCATCGAGCCCGCACCGAGTTCGTCGCTGAGCTTCGCGCAGCGCTCGAGCAGGCGGGAGTGCAGGTAGAAGACGTCACCCGGGTAGGCCTCGCGGCCCGGCGGGCGGCGAAGGAGGAGGGAGACGGCGCGGTAGGCCTCGGCCTGCTTGGACAGGTCATCGAAAACGATGAGGACGTGCTTGCCCTGGTACATCCAGTGCTGGCCGATGGCCGAACCGGTGTAGGGAGCGAGGTACTTGAAGCCGGCCGAGTCCGACGCGGGGGCCGCGACGATGGTGGTGTACTCCATCGCGCCGGCGTCCTCGAGCGTGCCGCGAACGGCGGCGATCGTCGAGCCCTTCTGACCGATGGCGACATAGATGCAGCGCACCTGCTTGGTCGGGTCGCCGGACTCCCAGAACTCCTTCTGGTTGATGATCGTGTCGACGGCGACGGTGGTCTTGCCGGTCTGACGGTCACCAATGATCAGCTGACGCTGGCCACGGCCGATCGGCGTCATGGCGTCGACGGCCTTGAGGCCGGTCTGCAACGGCTCGTGGACCGACTTGCGCTGGACCACGTTGGGCGCCTGGAGCTCGAGCGCGCGGCGCTCGTCGCTCTGGATGTCGCCGAGACCGTCGATCGGGTTGCCGAGCGGGTCGACCACGCGACCGAGGAAGTTGTCGCCGACGGGAACGGAGAGGACCTCTCCGGTGCGCTTGACCTGCTGGCCCTCCTCGATCTTGGAGAAGTCACCGAGGACGACGACACCGATGCTGTGCACGTCAAGGTTGAGTGCCAGGCCCAAGGTGCCGTCTTCGAACTCGAGGAGCTCGTTGGTCATGGCCGAGGGCAGTCCCTCGACGTGGGCGATGCCGTCACCGGCGTCGCTGACTCGGCCGACCTCTTCGCGGGAGGCCGCGCCGGGCTCGTAGGACTGGACATAGGTGTCCAGTGCGTCCCGGATCTCCTCCGGACGGATCGAGAGCTCCGTCATGTGATCTCTTCTCCCTTTGATGTAACCGCTGCCGGCTCCGAATGAGCCGAAGTGTGTGTGGGTGGTGCGTGTTCAGGTGTGGTCGAGCAGTGGGTCAGGTCAGCCGGCGAGGTCGCGTCGCACAGTGTCAAGTCGACGCAGCACCGTGCCGTCGACGACCTCGTCACCGATCTGGACGCGGATCCCGCCGATGATGCTCGGGTCGAGCACTATCTGCAGGGTGACCTTCTTGCCGTAGAGCTCACGCAGGGCCGAGGCCAGACGTGACTGCTGCCGCTCGTCGAGAGGCACGACGGCGGTCACCCGAGCCAGAAGCTCGTCGTGTCGGGTGGCCGCCAGCTTGAGATAGGCGTCGAGCACTCGGTCGAGGCGACGACCGCGCGGCACGAGGACGGCCTGCTCCGCGAGACGGATCGTCTCGGGTGCAGCCTTGCCAGCGAGCAGCGTGTGCACGACGCCCGCCTTGCCGGTGGCGTCGGTGTTGCGGCTGGAAAGGGTGTCGCGCAACTCCGCGTCAGCCGCGATGATCCGCTCGAAGCGGAACAGCTCGTCCTCGACGGCGTCGACGCGGCCGGCCTTCTCGGCACTCGCAATGAGCGCCCGCACGGCCAGTGCCTCGAACGTGTCTCCGAGGTCTCCCTCGTCGGACCACCGTTGGGCCACCACCTCACCGGTGAGGTTGTTGGCTGCCTCGCTCACCTTGCCGCCGAAGAGGCGGTCGGCGAGTGCGCGCTTCGCGTCTCCCTCGCGAGAGGGATCGGCAAAGGCACGCCGCAAGGAGACGTCACCTTCGATCGCACCGGCGATCGAGAAGAGCTCTTCGGCCAAAGCCGCTCGGTCGACGCCGTCGAGCGCCTCGGTGAGAGCCTTGTCGGCCGCCACCCGGGCGCCGCGCGACGAGCCACGCATCAGGAGTCCCGCCCTGCTGAGCCGTCGGCCCCGAGGTCGAGTTCGGTCTGATGCGCCTGGGAGGATCCGCCCGCTGTCGCGCTCGCGCCGACCTTCTCGGGGCGGACGGTGCCACTCTCGAGTTCGGTCAGGAAGCGATCGACGATGCCCTTCTGGCGCACCTCGTCCTCGAGGGACTCGCCCACGATGCGGCCTGCGAGGGTGGTCGACAGCGTGCCGACCTCCGAGCGCAGTGAGACCACGGCCTGCTGGCGCTCCGCCTCGATCTGACGGCTGGCCGACTCGGTGATCCGGCTCGCCTCAGCTTGCGCCTTCTCGCGCATCTCGGTGACGATGGACGCACCTTCGGCGCGTGCTTCCTCACGGATCGCGTTGGCCTCGGTGCGGGCTTCGTGGAGCTGGGCTTCGTACTGCTGCAGGGCTGCCTGGGCCTGAGCCTGGGCCTCTTCGGCCTGCTCCATGCCGCCCTCGATCGCCGCGGTGCGCTCTGCGTAGAGCGCCTCCATGCGGGGAACCACCTTGGACTTGAACAGCCAGTACATGATGGCGAACGAGATCAGCCCGATGATCATCTCAACCGGGTGCGGAAGCAGCGGGAACCCCGAGGGGAAGCCCACCTCATCGGCGGCAACGACGGATGTGGGAATCACATCTGGTCCTATCTGTTAGGGCTCGGTCAGCGGTGACGAGGGGTGTCGTCAGCCCTTGAAGACGAAGGCGAAGACCAGACCGAGGATCGCCAGTGCTTCGGTGATCGCCATGCCGGTGAAGGCGATGGTCTGGAGCATGCCGCGGGCCTCGGGCTGACGCGCGACGCCGTTGATGTAGGCGGCGAAGATCAGGCCGACACCGATGCCGGGGCCGATTGCGGCGAGGCCGTAGCCGAGGAAGGCGATGTTGCCAGTCATGTGAAGCTGTCCTTTCGGAGGCACCGGAAGGGTTCCGGCGTCGTGTGAGGTGCGGTGTATTCAGTTGGTCATGCAGTCCGGCTGGTTCACCGGGGGTGTGTGGCGTCTCAGTGGTGTTCGGAGACGGCGTCGGAGATGTAGAGCGCGGCGAGCAGCGTGAAGATGAACGCCTGAAGGAACTCGATGAGGAGCTCGAAGAACGTCATTCCGATGGAGAAGCCGAAGGAAAGGATCCCCGAGAAGTTGAGGAACAGGTTGTCGCCGTGGAGCAGGAGGTACTCGCCACCGAGGATGAAGACGAGGAGCATCAAGTGACCGGCGAGCATGTTTCCCATGAGTCGCAGCGCCAGCGTGAGCGGGCGAATCACGAAGTAGGTGAGGAACTCCAGGCCGAAGAGGATGGGCTTGAGCCATCCGGGCAGTCCCGGGGGGACGAGCGACTTCAGGTAGGGCAGGACGCCGTGCTTCCGGCGGATCGCGACCGTGTGGTAGACGATGTAGACGATCAGGGTCAGCACCAGGGGGACGCCGAGACGGCTCATCGTGGGGTACTGGATGAACGGCAGGATCCCGAACACGTTGTTGAGCAGGATGAGCGAGAAGAGCGTCAACAGCAGGGGCAGGAACTGCAGGAAGTCCTTGGTGCCGATGATGTCGCGCCCGATGGTGTTGCGCACGAAGTTGTAGGCACCCTCGACGATGAACTGACGCTTGGTCGGGACCACGCTCAGCCGGGCTGTGCCCGCGAAGAACCACGCGATCATGCCGACGGAGATCAGGAGGACCAGAGCCGGCCGGGTGAAGGCCCACGCTCCCTCACCGATGAGGGGCCACCAGAAGTCCTTGACGCCGGGCGTCTCGAACCCGCCTTCGCCAGCAACGGAACCGATGCCGGGAAGCATGTGCAGGGTGACCACGTTCAGGCTCAAGACCTCTCCTCCAAGGATGAGTCAAACAACTGTCGCGTCGCTTCGAACGCGAGAAGGAAATCTGTGGCACGACGGGGATTCGAGCAGGTCGAATCTGTTGCCGACAGCACGCCGTACGGTACCGGACGCACAGGGGTCACGGCGACGCGGGGCGAAATCATGAGGCCGTCCGATCCGGGTCGAGTTCGGTCGCCGCAGGCTCGTCGTAGACCGGAACACGAGCGTGTCGCCAGGCATACATCTGGGCGCCCTGCCAGACGAGCACGGTGACGAGCAGGGCAATACCCGCGGCGACACTGTCGAAGTTCTCCATCCGGCGGGCCAGGACCAGAACCCCGAGCAGGGCGATGACCTGGGCGAAGTAGACCGCCATCCCGACGGCCATGAAGAGCGCTGGCTGGGTGTTGTCACGCACGAATCGGCCCACGATGAACAATCCCGAAGCAAAGAACAGGGTTCCGATGACCACACCCACCAGGGCGGCAACGAGGCCTGCGACACCACGGAACGGGGTCAGGACCAGCGCCGTGACAACACCTGCCACCGCGGTCGGAAGCAGCGCTCTGCGCAGGACGACGTCAAAGACGTTGTCGCCTTTCGCTGCGCTCTGCTGGGTCATCACTGGGTCTCTCATCGACTCGGATCGGTGACGCTTTCGGGTGCTTGTGAAAACTATCACAAGCGCCCTCGGCTCACCAACTGGCCCACGGCGCCGGGCGTCCCCAAGCGAGACTCGTGGGGCGAATACACTCGCCGCTATGAGACAGCGGCTCCTCGTTGGCACAGCCTGCGCGGACGCAGCACTCTTGGTCATCGCGTTCGTCATCGCCGCCGTGATCCAGTTCGGGGGGCACCCCTGGAGCAATGCGGTGACGGTCCAGACCCAGGCCCGGGGCCTCACCCAGATTCTGGTGGTCGCTCTCATCGGCTCGTTGCTCGGGAGCGCGCTCGTGGCCGCGCTCCTGCCCCCAGGACCGCCACGCCCGTCCTTTGGCCGTGGAGCCCTCACTGTGCTGTTTGCCTTCCTCGCGATCACCGCCGAGATCGTCCTCGTCCGCCCGTATTACTCGCGTCCCCACCTGTTCACCATGCTTCTCATCTGGCTTGCACTCGTCCTCCTGCTGCGTGCCGCGCTGAGCCTGCGGCCCTGGACCGAGCGTCTCGTCATCGTGACGAGTTCTGATGCGATCGTGGCAGCTCTCGACGCGACGCCGCACATTCAGGTCGTCGGAGTCATCGACCCGGCCGCGACCGGCCCCCTGTCCGCTCCCCCGCTCGACACCATTCTCACCGTCGACCTCAGCGCCCCGTGGTCGCGCGAGGTGACGCGTTATGTGTCCGCGACCTCGGTTGCGGGTCGTGAGGTGCGTCCGCTCAACGAGGTCTACGAGAGTCAGACCGGTCGGGTGCCTCTCGACCACCTCTCCGAGGGCTGGGAGATCGAGACCTCGCTGCTCCGCAAGCTGCCCTTCCTGCCCTTCAAGCACGCCGTCGACCTTGTCCTCGTGGTCGCGACCCTCCCGCTATGGCTACCGATCATCGCCGTCGTCGCCATCATCGTGCGCGTGACCGATGGCAGCCCCGTGATCTTCCGACAGGTCCGGGTCGGCCGCCGGGGCGAGCTCGTCGAGCTGTTCAAGTTCCGCACGATGCGCGCCGATGCCGAGGCAGAGGGTGCCCGTCAGGCCACTGGAGACGACCCGCGGATCACCAGGCTGGGAAGCGTCCTGCGCAGCATCCGCGCTGACGAGCTCCCCCAGCTCTTCAACATCCTGCGTGGGGAACTGTCGCTCATCGGCCCCCGTCCGGAGCAGGTCAGCTTCGTCGAGAAGTATCGCGAGGCGATCCCCTTCTATGACCAGCGCCACCTCGTGCGCCCTGGCATCACTGGCTGGGCTCAGGTGCGCCACGGTTATGCGGCATCCGAGGAGGAGACGATCGAGAAACTCTCCTACGACTTCTACTACCTCAAACACATGTCGCCGCTGCTCGACCTCGAGGTGCTCGCTCGCAGCGTGTGGACCGTGGTCTCCGCCTCGGGCACCAAGCCCAGGGCGCTCGCCTTGGACGACGAGAAGGCGGAACTCGAGCTCGAGGCCCGTGAACAGGCCGCCGATGACGACCTGCACGACAACCGCAGCGGCTGAGCTGAGCCCCTCGACTCAGTGCCCGTGCAGGCAGGATCGCACCACGGGAACGGACCGCGGAACGCGCCCCAACGGAACATCCATACCCGACTTCGTGCCCCAACGGAACATCCATACCCGACTTCGTGCCCCAACGGGACACCCACACCCCGACTTCGTGTCCCAGTGGGGCATGAAGTCGGGACGTGAGGAGCGGATCAGCGGGGGTATGCCGGGAAGCGGGTCACGAGGTCTGTCACCTCGGCGCGCACTTGCTGTGACACCTTGTGCTCGGGGTCTGCGTCACCGTCGACAACGGCGCGGGCAATGAGGCCGGCGATGGCGCGCATCTCGTCCTCGCCCATGCCCTGCGTGGTGACGCACGGGGTGCCCACGCGGATCCCGCTGGCGATGTTGGGCTTCTGCGGGTCGAACGGAATGGCGTTCTTGTTGAGGGTGATCCCTGCTGCGTCACAGCGCGCTTCGGCATCGACACCCGTGACCTGCACCGGCTGGAGGTCGTGAAGCGACAAGTGGGTGTCGGTGCCTCCCGTGGTCGGGCGAATGCCGCTCTCTCCCAACGTCTCGGCGAGCACCCGGGCATTCGCGATGACCTGCTTGGCGTAGGCGGCGTACTCGGGCGAGGCGCACTCCTTGAAGTTCGTCGCCTTTGCCGCGATCGTGTGCATCTGCGGGCCGCCCTGCATCATGGGGAACACGGCCTTGTCGATGGCGGCCTTGTGCTCCTCTTTGCAGACGATCGCGCCACTGCGCGGACCACGGAGCACCTTGTGGGTCGTGAAGCTCACCACGTCGGCGTAGGGCACCGGGCTGGGGATCGCCTTGCCGGCCACGAGACCGATGAAGTGGGCGGCATCCACCCAGAAGATCGCGCCGACCTCGTCGGCCACTCGGCGGAAGAACTCGAAGTCGATGAGCCGAGGGATGGCCGAGCCGCCAGCCAGGATGACCTTGGGCTTGTGCTCCTTGGCCAAACGCTCGACCTCGGCGTAGTCGATGTTCTCGGTGTTCTTGTCGACGCCGTAGTGGACAGCGTTGAACCACTTGCCGGAGAACGACATCTTGGTGCCGTGAGTGAGGTGGCCACCATGCGGGAGGCTCATCGCGAGGATCGTCTCGCCAGGCTTCATGAAGGCGCCATAAACGGCCTGGTTGGCGCTTGCGCCGGAGTGCGGCTGGACGTTGGCGTGGTCGGCCTCGAACAGGGCCTTGGCCCGATCGATGGCGAGCGTCTCTGCCTTGTCGACCTCGGAGCAGCCACCGTAGTAGCGGCGGCCCGGATAACCCTCGGCGTATTTGTTGGACAGTGTCGAGCCCAAGGAGGTGAGCACGGCGGGCGAGGACATGTTTTCGCTCGCGATGAGCTGCAGTCCGCCGCGCAGGCGGTCCAGCTCGGACACCAGAATTCCAGCAATGTCGGGGTCGTAGGCCTCCAGGGCTGCGAAGTCGGAACCGTAGAACGTCTCACTCATCGTTGCTCACTCCTGAAGAATCTGGTGTCGGTTCAGCTGGCGCGGTTGGCGGCAACTCTAGGTGTCGGGCAACGAGCGCCAGGATCTCGTCGGCATCGATCGCGCCACGCCGCAGGATCGTCGGCTCGGCGTGCGTGCAGTCGACAATGGTCGACGCGAGCCCACCCGTGACCGGCCCGGCATCGAGATAGAACTCGACCGAGGCACCGAGCTGGGTCGCGGCATCAATGATGGTGCGGGAGGCGGGGTATCCGGTGCGGTTGGCGCTGGACACGGCCATGGGGCCGACTTCCTTGAGCAGCTCAAGGGCCACATCGTGGTCGGGCATCCGAACGGCCACCGTGCCTCCTGAGTCGCCGAGGTCCCACATGAGCGAGGACTGGGCCTTGAACACGAGGGTGAGGGGGCCCGGCCAGTAGCGTTCGATGAGGGCGCGCGCGTAGTCAGGGATGTCCGTGGCAAGTCCGTCGAGGGTTCGGATCTCCGGGACGAGCACGGGGGGTGGCATGTCGCGGCCGCGGCCCTTGGCATCGAGGAGTCGCTGGACCGCGTCCGGCGCGAACGCATCGGCCCCGATCCCATAGACGGTGTCGGTGGGGAGGACGACGAGGTTGCCCTGGCGCACCCCGACGGTCGCCTTGGCGATGCCGTCCTGGCGTCCCTCGGGCGTCGTGCAGTCGAAGACCGGACTCATGGGCTCAGCCTAGGACCGGTGAGGTGGAGAGACGTGCGCGGCCCCGACAGCGAGATGGGCCGACCCCTTGACTGAGCATCTTTCGGCGAAGGGGCGCACGAACGGGCAGCTGCTGCGTCATGTCATGGACTCGTTGTTGTCTCCTCGGAAGAGGTGCAACAAACGCGTGGCTCCGCCCTCATCTGGACGATCGCTGGTGTTCTGCTGATCGTCGTTCTCCTGATGTGGATGCTTTGACCTGACCTGACCTGACCTGACCTGACCTGACGTGATCTGACGAGACCCCGCGACACCCACCCTTCTGGCTGGGGGCCGCAACTCTTGTCGCGACACGGTGACCCGTCAATCAGGCAAGGACCGCAACGGTCGCGCGCGGACGACCCGTGAGGTCCAGCCGGTCCTCGACGAGCGACCACGAGCCCGTGGCCAGCAGAGCCGCGGGGAGCGACGCGCCCTGGCTGTCGGCGTGCTCCATCACCAGGACACCCCCACTGCGCAGGAGCTCGGCGGCACGGGCCGCCACCAAACGCGGAATCGCGAGCCCGTCCTCACTCCCCCCGTAGAGCGCAACATGGGGGTCGTGGTCGCGGACCTCGGGGTCGATCGGCTCGGCAGTCGTGGGGATGTAGGGCGGGTTGGACACGACGACGTCGACGTCGACAAGCTCTTCGAACGCTACGACTGCATCGCCGTGAACGATCTCGACGTCCAGACCGAGCCGCTGGCGGTTGCGCTGGGCCCACGCCACGGCGAGGTCGCTGACCTCGACCGCATGCACCTGCGCCTGCGGAACCTCGGACTTCAGTGAGAGGGCGATCGCCCCCGAGCCTGTGCAGAGGTCCACGACGACCGGCGCCGCCACGCCCGCGTCCACGCAGGCCTGAGTTGCCTCGATCGCCCAGCCGGCAACGACCTCGGTCTCGGGGCGCGGAACAAAGACACCCGGACCGACCTCGAGCTCGAGCCCGCGGAACCACGCCTTGCCCGTGAGGTGTTGCAACGGAACGCGACTGGCGCGCTCGGCCACGAGTGCGGCATACCCGGGAGGGACCGGACCACCAAGGATCATGAGCCGCCGCACCTCCCCCGAGTCAACGCGAAGGGCATGGGCCGCGAGCGCGACGGCATCGTGCTCGGGTGAGCCAACTCCGGCGTCGGTCAGTTGGGCCGTGGCCTGACGCACCGCCGACCGCAGGTCATTCACGCGGCGCCCTCGCCGAGCACGGCAAGCCGCGCGGCGTCGTCCGCGGCCATCGCCGACTCGACGACGGGGTCGAGCTCCCCGCCGAGCACCGTGTCGAGGTTGTAGGCCTTGAATCCGGTGCGGTGATCGCTGATGCGGTTCTCGGGGAAGTTGTAGGTACGGATGCGCTCGCTGCGGTCGACGGTGCGCACTTGACTCGCGCGGATGTCGGCGCTGGCCGCGTTGGCCTTGTCCATGGCCATCTGGTGCAGGCGCGCTCGCAGCACCCGCATCGCGGCCTCGCGGTTCTGCAGCTGCGACTTCTCGTTCTGACAGATGACGACGGTGCCGGTCGGAAGGTGGGTGAGCCGTACCGCCGAGTCGGTCGTGTTGACACTCTGGCCACCGGGCCCCGAGGAGCGGAACACGTCGATCCGCAGGTCGTTGGCGTGGATCTCGACCTCGACCTCCTCGACCTCGGGCATCACCCACACGCCTGCCGCGCTCGTGTGGATGCGGCCCTGCGTCTCCGTCACGGGGACCCGCTGGACCCGGTGGACGCCACCTTCGTACTTGAGCCGCGCCCACGGCCCCTCGCCCGGTGCAGGCGCCTTCTTGGACTTGATGCTGACCTGCACATCCTTGTAGCCACCGAGGTCGGTGTCGGTCGCGTCCAGCACCTCGGTGCGCCAACCGCGCTGCTCGGCGTAGCGGAGATACATGCGCAGCAGGTCGCCGGCGAACAGGGCCGACTCCTCGCCGCCCTCCCCCGCCTTGACCTCGACGATGACATCACGATCGTCGTCCGGGTCGCGTGGGATGAGCAGCCGCCTCAGACGATCGGCGGCCTCCGTCGCGGTCAGCTCGAGCGCCGGGATCTCCTCCGCGAACGTCGGATCCTCGGCGGCCAGCTCACGGGCTGCCTCGAGGTCGTCGGTGGCCACCTGCCATTCGGCGTATGCCGTCACAGTCGGTCCCAGCGCGGAGTACCTCTTGTTGATTTCGCGCAGCTGGTCCGGGTCCGAGGCGATGGCCGGATCACCCATCTCCCGTTCGAGCTGGGCGTGCTCGTCGGCGAGCGTCGCAGCGGACTCGAACATGGGGCTGTCCTCTCGGGACGGTCAGGTGGGGGTCAGTGGCGCAAGGGACGGATACACGAATGCGCCGACCCGGATTCCCTCGCGGGGATCAACGGGTCGGCGCATTGGGAGTGCTACGCGTCGGCCTTCTTGCCGTAGCGAGCCTGGAAGCGCGCAACGCGGCCGCCGGTGTCGAGAATCTTCTGCTTGCCCGTGTAGAACGGGTGGCACTGGCTGCACACCTCAGCGTGGATCGCGCCGCTCTCGGCGGTGCTACGGGTGGTGAACGACGCGCCACAGGTGCAGGTGACCGTGGTCTCGGCGTAGTTCGGGTGAATGTCCTTCTTCACGATTTTCTCCTTGGGATGTGTCCGGGTCGGCGGGTCCATCACGCTGATGCAAACCTGGTAGCGCCCCGCCTGCATCCACTCGTGAGGGTGATGCTCAGGAAACGCGTTCGTGCCGTGAACCGGTCCAGCGAACAAGTGTGCCAGAGCAGGCACACAGAGACCTAAACGACTTCGGCATCGCAGGCATTCCCCCCTCCACACCCGCCCGAGTGCCAGAGGAGTCACAGGTGACGCCTTTGGCACTCACTACGCCGCTCGAAGAGACAGCTGTGCATGCGCCGCGACGACTTGGTCCATGAACTGCTCACGGTGAAGGCGAAGACCAAGGACCGGGATCCTCAGCACCACGTCTCCACCGATGACCAGATCGTTCTGACGGAGCGCATCATCAACCGGGTTGAGCGCCCACTGGTGGTGGCCGCCATCGATCTCCACGGCAAGGCCGATGTCCTCCCACAAGGCGTCGAGGTAGACCCGGCCGTCGACACCCTGGCGGACGACCTGTCGCGATGGCGCCGGGAGTCCTCGCTGGTGACAAAGTCGTCCGAAGTCCAGCTCCCCCAAGGCCTGCGCCCCGTCGCAGATGTCCACCACGGCCTCGGCAAGGAAGGGGACCCGAGGTCCTGACTTGCGGGCACTCCGCCACGCCTCGAGAAGCCGAGCCGGTGTGGTGAGCCGCTGCTGCACCACGAGGCACAGGACCAGCGCGGCCTCTCGATCCGACCTCGCCCACAGCGCGGCGTTGACCACGGCGACCTCGGGACGTACTCGCGGGATCCCGGCGCTCACCACTGGGGGCATCGTCATCCTTCGATGGAGCCGGACACCGCTCACCCTGTGGTGACGGTTGTTGCGGGGCTGCGAGACGTCGGTAGCCATGGGATCGAAGCCGCGCAGTCCACCCGCGACCAGCGCGGAGGCGCCGTCGAGTGCAGCCCCTGCCCCGGACTCCCACACCGCCCGCCACAAGTCGGCCCGAGGAGAGAACTCACCTCCCTCGGTGCTGATCGTGTGCCTGCCGTGCGTGAACCAGCGCCCGGCCCGGACCTCGGAACGCACTGCCGCTTTGTCCACGCCGACGTGACGCAGTTGGGCACGGTGGACAACTACGTCCTGGTCGGCCGCGAGCGCAGCGCCCAGGGCGCGGCGAGTGTCTCGGTCGGGCGCGGGTCGCTTCATCACCCCAGCGTGTGGCGCGCGATGCGCAGGAAAACCGGCCAGAGGGCATCTGTGGACGACGCCGCGACCTTTGTTGGTCCTGTGGAGAACGCGGGCCCGACGAGGGCCCGGGCCGAAGGGGTCTGATGGGATGCCTTCGGCACTCGGGGTCGGCGAAGTGCCTCAGGGAAGGTTGGCGAAGGCCTTGTCGAGATCGGCGATGACGTCTTCCACGGCCTCCAGGCCCACCGACAGCCGCAGGAGGTCGTCATCGGGCCGGGCATCGGCGACAACGAGGCGATGGGTGAGGCTCGCGGGATGTTGGATGAGGCTGTCGACCCCGCCCAGTGACACCGCGTGGGTCACGAGGTCGAGACGCTCAAGGAAGGCCGACGCCGCGGCATACCCCCCGGCGAGGCGGAAGGCGATGAGCGCACCGGGCCCCGACATCTGCGTTCCGACCAGTCCCAGCGGGTCGCCGCCGGGCAGCCCCGGGTAGTGGACCCCCGACACCTCAGGTCGCTGCGCCAGCCACTGCGCCACGACACCCGCCGAAAGCTGCTGAGCGCGAACCCGGACGTGGATCGTCTGGAGCCCGCGATGCAACTCGTAGGCGGCGAGAGGGTGAAGGACCGCGCCGGTGATGGCCCGTAGTTGGCGGAGCCGGGCCGTCCACTCGTGGGTGGCCGCGACGACACCGCCCATGACGTCACCGTGGCCGCCCATGAACTTCGTCGCTGAGTGCAGCACGAGAGTTGCACCCTGACGCATCGGCTGCTGGAGCACCGGCGTCGCGAACGTGTTGTCCACGGCAACCGGCACGTCGCCGGCCTGCGCCACGACGGCAGCGATGTCGACGAGGTCGAGCGAGGGGTTCGCAGGAGTCTCGAGCAGCACGAGGCCGGTGTCCTCCCGGAGGGCGGCTTTGACAGTGTCCAGCGTGGCCCAACTGACCTTCGTGCCGAGCAGCCCCGTGGCGAGCAGGTGATCCGACCCGCCATAGAGCGGGCGCACAGCGACGATGTGCGGCTTGCCCGCCGCGACGCTGGCGAGCAGGGTCGCCGTGAGCGCCGCCATGCCGCTGGCGAAGGCAACCGAGGACTCCGCGCCTTCCAGGGCCGCGACGGCTCGCTCGAACCGGTCGACCCCGGGGTTCCACAGCCGCTGATAGACGAACGTGGACTCGGCGTCCGGCCGCCGCCCCGAGGCAATCGTGTCGTATGCCGTTCCGCCGGCTTCGACGCTCGGCATCGGGTACGTCGTGGCCAGGTCGATGAGCGGCACGTGCAGTCCCGAGGCTGCGAGGTCCTCACGGCCCGCGTGGACGGCGGTCGTGGCGGAGCCCAGCAGTGACGTGGATTGGTTGGTCATGCCTTTCATGATGAGGGGAATCCACGCCTCTATGGAACAGTCCCGCAGATTCCCGGATAAACGCTGCCATAGAGAGAAGACTCTGCGGCTACTCAGCCGTAGGGTGAGCGTGTGCCGAAGATTCCTCATCCCCTCACTCCCGGCCCTGCCCCGAACCCGCCCCCGACCCTGGACGAGATCGACCGTGCGCTCGTGGGCGCCCTGGTGGCTGATGCCCGTGTCTCCAACGCCGCCCTTGCCCGCGAGGTGGGCATCGCCGAGTCGACCTGCGTGGGGCGGGTGAGGTCTTTGCGAGCGCGCGGTGTGATCACGGGCTTTCACGCTTCGCTCGACTTCGCGCGCATCGGACGTCCGCTCCAGGCCGTCATTGCGATCGGTTTGGCCGGTCACGACCGAGCCCAGGTCGAGACCTTCGGCAAGGAGATCGCGGCCCTGCCCGGGGTGCTCTCAGCCCACAACATCTCGGGGGCCGACGACTTCCTCGTCCACGTCTGCGCTGAGTCCCCTGACCAGTTGCGTGACTTCGTCCTCGACAACATTTCGAGCCGCCCCGGCGTCAATCACGTGCAGACCTCGTTGGTCTTCCGCAGCCACCCCGGTGGCTCGGGGCTCTGACTGAGGTTGCGGTCAGAGCCGCGATCTCGCCCGGGAAATCCCGAGAAGTCACGCCGTCCTCTCGGCTAGCGTCGCGGCATGGACGGCCTGCGACCAGCTCACCTCGACGACATCGACGACCTCATGGCCCTGCGGGTCCTCATGTTCCAAGCCATGGGAACGCCCACCCCTGTCCTCGAGGAAGAGGCGTGGCGGCACGCCGCCAGAGAGTGGTTCGGCACGCGTATCGAGGACAGCAACACGCGGATCGTCGTCATCGAGGAGTCCGGCCAGATCGTCGCCGGCGGCCTCGCTGAGGTGCTTCCTGGCATCCCCGCACCGAGCATGCCGCACGGGCGTCTGGGCTTCGTGTCCAACGTCGCGACGCTCCCCGACGCCCGCGGCCGTGGACTGGGGCGCACGGTCATGACCGAGCTCGTGCGGTGGCTCGATCAAGAGACGGACGC
>JBDSIV010000024.1:0-88132 GCA_039917755.1 Knoellia sp.
CAAGGCCTTCACGCAAGCGCTCGCGGTCCTGAAGCCCAAGGACATGCGCCGCGGCACCGGCGTCCACGATCTCGCTCGTGCCGAGGATGACGCCGTGGCCGCGCAGGGCGCGGGCGAAGCCGACGAGCCGGGAGTCGAGGGTGGTGGACATGGGGGAGCCGGGTCGGGTCAGGCCGGGGCGGGGAGGTCAAGGGCCACCGCCGCGCGCTCGATGTCGTCCTGGTGCTTGAGGAGGACACCGAGGTTGTCGCGCACCAGTTCGGCACTGAGGTCGGCATCGCCGGCCACACCGAGGGCGATGAGAGTTCGGGCCCAGTCGACGGTCTCGGAGACGGACGGCGCCTTGCGCAAACGCAACTCGCGCAGGCGCTGGACGAGGCGGACGACCGAGGCGACGAGCGCCTCGTCGAGGCCCGGGGCGCGCAGGGTGACGATGCGCTGCTCGAGTTCGGCGCTCGGATAGTCGATGTGGAGGAAGAGGCAACGACGGCGCAGCGCCTCGGACAGCTCGCGGGTCGCGTTGGACGTGAGGATGACGAAGGGTCGGTGGATCGCGTGGATCGTGCCCAGCTCGGGGACGGTCACCTGGAAGTCACCGAGGATCTCGAGGAGCAGGCCCTCGATCTCGACGTCGGCCTTGTCGAGCTCGTCGATGAGCAGCACGACAGGCTCTTCACTGCGGATGGCTGCGAGCAAAGGACGGGGGAGGAGGAACTCCTCGCTGAAGATGTTGTCCCGCAACTCATCCCAGCCCTCAGCAGAGTCACGCTCGGCAGTGATGCGCAGGAGCTGCTTGGCGTGATTCCACTCATAGAGCGCGCGAGCCTCGTCGACTCCCTCGTAGCACTGGAGCCGGATGAGCTTCGCACCCGTCGCCTCAGCCACGGCCTTGGCCAGCTCGGTCTTGCCCACACCTGCAGGCCCTTCGACGAGCAGGGGCTTGCCGAGCTGGTCGGCGAGGAAGGCCGTCGTCGCGATGGCGTCGGACGCGAGGTAGCCCGCCTGCGACAGGCGCTCTCGCACCTCATCGACGGAGTGGAAGCGAATGGTGTTCACCCCGCCATCCTCACACTCGTGGCGTGCGTAGCTTTTCTCGGCTGCGTCGCATGCGAAGGAGCGTGTATGCCGCGCCCAACCCTGCGAGGATCGCCGTTGCTCCAGCCCGACCCAGACAGCCCAGCTCGAACCGTCGTCGGAGGCGGGCTTGGTGTCGGCCGCGCCCGAGGCGGATGTGACGTCCATGGCGGTGGAGGTGGCGAAGCGCTCGGTGAGGCGGAAGCATCCGGTGCGGTCCCGGCATACGCCGGTTCTCCCCTCGGCTCTCCGTTCACCCCGACCTGGACGCGCACGCTCAGTGGGACGTTCGCCGTGGAGTCCACGTTCTCCACCTCGCGAGCCAGGGAGAAGTAGTAGAAGCCCGGGATCGAGGCCGGTGCAACGCCGCTCCCGGACTCACGGTTGAGATAGCGGACCTCAGGGATGACTTCGTCGACGACTGTGGGCTGAGCACTGTTCAATGGGGCGCGGGAACTGGGCTTGCTGCCGGCATGCAGGAGTTCGGCGCGGGCTGCGTTGTACGCGTTCATGTCGAACATGGCCTGGTCGGCCCCGCGGAACTCGGGCACGGCGGTGCCCGGCGCAGGTACATCAACCGTCATTGCGGCCGACTGGCCGAAGCCAAGGCGGATCTTGTAGAAGAGTTGCTCACCCGGCAGGATCAGTTCGTTGTATGTGCCGGGTAGCAGGGTCGCAGCGTCTGAGAAGTCGCCGCCGCCCAGGACCGTCCCCGACATTTTCGTGACCGGTGCGGTGAGCACGAAGTCGCGCACAGCCGAGAACTCCGGCGGGAGGGACTCCGCGGCTGTGACGGCCGGCTCCTCCATCACGACGACCTTCGCGGGGGCACCCGCGACGCCATTGTCCGCCCGTACGACGCTGGCCAACATCGGACCCTGGGGACGTCCGTAGTCGCCGTCACCCAGCTGGAGAATGGGTGCCGTCTCACCGGTCGATGCGGCGGTCACGGGGGTGCCAGTGACGGTAAACGGGCGCAGCGCGTTGGCTGATTCAGCTGAGGCTGCTCGTCAGGGAAGCGGCGTCTTTGGCGTTGTCGAGGGCGGCCACGGGCCGGATGAGTTGGGTGTCGGCGCATGCTGCTGGGGTGGGTTCGCTTTTGCCGGCGACTGCCGCCGTAAACCCGCGGGCCGACCTGGGCGGTATGAGGTAGGGCGCGAGGAGGCCGGTCAGAGGCTTCTTGGCAGCCTCGATCTTGGTGAGACCGGAGGGATCTTTGGCCTTCATCACCAGAGGTGGGCGGACGGCATACGCTGCCGCTCATGTCTCCCCGGGTCATTCACACCGCGCAGGCCCTCGTCGACGTTGTGGTCGAGGTGCCCTCGCTGCCGCGGCGCGGCGGCAATGTCATGGCTCCACAGCCGAAGGAGTATGCCGGGGGAGCGGTCAACATCCTGATTGCCGCCGCGCGTCAGGGCGCCCAGTGTGTCCACGCTGGCGCCGCCGGGACGGGGCCCCATGGTGACCTCATCCGGGAGGCGCTGGCGGCCGAAGGTGTGACCGTCTCAAGTCCGGTCGTCCCCGACCTCGATACCGGGATCTGCGTCGTCATGCTCGAGCCCACTGCCGAGCGGACGTTCGTCACGACCCAGGCTGCGGAGCGCAACATCAGCGTGGAGTCCCTGCAGACGTCGAAGCCGCAAGGAGGGGACTTGGTGTGCGTGAGTGGCTACAGCCTCACTGGGGCCACGCGAGATCCGCTGTTGCAGTGGCTTGCTGGGCTCCCCAAGGGTGTTGAGGTGGTTCTCGACCCAGGGGCGATCTTTGCCGAACTCGACGACAAGATCCGCGAGCAGATGCTGGCGCTCACGACCGTCTGGACCGGCAACGCCGAGGAGAGTGAGGCGCTCACCGGCGAGGCCGACATTGTGGTTGCCGCCCCGAAGTGCGTCGACCACCTGCCCCAAGGCGCTGTCGCCATCGCGCGGGACGGACCCGAGGGGTGCGCCGTCCACGCCGACGGTGAGACCACCGACCTCGACGGCTTCCCACAAAAGGCGGTCGACACCAACGGTGCTGGTGACACTCACACCGGAGTTCTCGTGGCCTGCCGGGCGGCTGGTATGCCGTGGGTCGAGTCAGCTCGTCGCGCCAACGCTGGCGGAGCGATCAAGGTCACCCGTCGTGGACCGGCGACGGCACCAACCGCGGCTGAGATCGACGACTTCCTCGCCGAGCATGCCTGAATCGAGGAAGGCTCTGGCACGCTCCGGCCGGGAGACCGGATCGATGCCTTCCGCCCCATATTGGGCTGATCCAGACGGCACTTTTGGGGACCCGTGAGAGTGCCACGTGTCCACTGCCAGAGGCGGATTGGTCCTTACCCTCCGGTTTGGCGACGACCTGAGGCCTGCCAGATCCGTCGTGACCACGTCGGACAGGCTGAGCATGTCCAGCCAGTTCGGGCCACTCCCGACAGGGGGTTGTCGCCCGTGACCGCTGGCGCCACTGTGTTGGGCGTGGCCGATCCACCCCTGGGATCGCCGTACCGGCTGCTCCGAGGGCATTGACGCTCTTGCGTCCCCGAGGTCGAGTAGGGCAGATGCCCAGACCTCCTCAGGTGTGCTTCTCCACGCCCCAAGGGCGGAATGAGGAATGTCATGTTCTCCAGCACAAAGGGCGGGCGATCGCGCTCACCTCAACCATTGGGCCTTCGGCGGTTCGCGCTCGTCGCGATCTCCGTCTTCGCCCTGGTCCTCGGATTCACCGTGCCAAGCGCCTTCGCGGCGAGTGGCCCCTACTCCATCGACGGCACCATTCCCGACAGTGGCACGACTCAGATCAACGACACCTTCGGAAATGTCAAGGAACTCGGTCCGCTCAACTCAAGCACCACGAAGATCGGAGTCATCCACAATGACGCCGTGCCGACTCTCGGGTTCACCAACCCCAACGCCCAGGTAGATCTGCGTCGCGCGTGGCTTGACACCGAGCGAGACAGTGGCACTCAGCACGACTGGCTGTACTTCGCGTGGGAGCGGGACTCCAACAGCGGCAGCGGGTTCATCGCCTACGAGTTCATGAAGAACAAGGCACCGGCAGCATGTGACTACGAAGGCGCTACTGACGCCCAGCTCACCGCCAACTGCAACCCCTGGGCCAACCGGGCCGCCGGTGACTTCATGATCCTATGGGACCAGCAGGGCAAAAGCCTCGACCTCTATCTGCGGACCTGGACGGGCACAGCCCCGAACCTGACCCTGGGTGCGCCGACACTGCTCAACACCAATGTGTCGCAGGCCGCCTACAGTGCCGATGGTTTCAAGGGTGAGGCCGCGGTTGACCTGACCGCGACGATCTTCGGGGGCAGCACAGCCTGCCTGTCCTTCGCCAACACCATTCCCAGCACAGTGACTGGCAACTCTGACAGCGCGGACTACAAGGACACGATCCTTCAGACGACGCCGCCCATCAGCAACTGCACGTCGACCACGGTCACGACGCCCAAGACGTCGGCGGGGTCTGCCATCCCGGTCAGTGGTCTCTCTATCGGCACCGGTGTGGTGTCCGTGAAGGACTCTGCGGTCGTCAGTCTCGTCGGTGGAACCGGAACTCCCGCGGGTTCGGTGGCGTTCGCTCTCTGCAAGGTCGATGCGCCCACCCTGTGTGGAGCCGGTGGGACGAACGTCGGGTCCACGAGCCTGGCGGGCACGGCCTATCCCGCGACCGTGGATTCTCCGACGGCGTACGTCACCTCGGCCGGTCGCTACTGTTGGAGGGCCACTTTCACTGGTGACGCGGCCAACGGCATCCCCAGCTCGAGCGACGCCACGGCCACCGAGTGCTTCACCGTCAACCCCGTGACGCCCGTCCTCGCCACCACAGCGGGTGCCGATGTGTTCCTCGGGGCGTCGGTAAGCGACTCCGCGACGTTGAGCGGTCTCGCCACGCAACCGGCGAATCCAGTCATCAACCTGACCAACACGGCAGGTGCGGCAGCCGGCGGCACGATCACGTTCAAACTCTACGGGCCGGACAACTGCACCAGCGTGGCCTACACCTCGGGCGCGGTGGCGGTGAGTGGCAACGCTGCTTACAACTCACCCGCACCGCAGTTCGTCCCGGCTCTCGCCGGCACCTACCACTGGGTGGCGGTCTACAGCGGGAACCTCCCGAACAACAACGGGACGACACACAACGCCACCTGTGGCGACACGAACGAGACCGTGATCGTCCAGACGGTCCCGTCGAGCCTGACGTCGGCCCAGTCGTTCATCCCGAACGACTCGGTCACCGTGAGCGCAACAGCTGGAGGCACGATGACCGGCAACGTAGCGTTCGCGGTTTATGAGAGCGCCGACTGCAGCGGGACAGCGATCTATTCGGTCACCAAGCCCGTGAATGGCGCCTCGGCACAGACGGTCAGCACGTCCAACACCACCGTGTCGACCACGGCGTCCACGATCTCCTGGAAGGTGAGCTACAACAGCACCAACGGGTCGCAGCGTGACATTGCAGCGTCCTGCCACGAGAGCACCACACTGACGATTGCCAACGGCGGCACCATCAGCAGTCCTGCCCTTCCGTAGGACGGCGGACACCTCAGGCGGGGTCGGCACCCAGATGCGGGTGTCGGCCCCTCCGCGCGTCAGCTCGGGTGGCCCTCGGCCTCCGCCTGCTCGCCAGCCTCGGCGGCCTCAATGGCATCGCTCGCCTCCGTCAGGGCTCGGTCGCGGCGGCGGTCCATCAGCATCTTGCCCAGACCTGCGGCCACGACGGCTCCCACTGTCCCCGACATGATCCAAGCCAGTGCCGATCGTTCGTCAGAGCTGTTCATGACGGTCCTCTCGGGGGCGGGATCCGGGGTCGGCGACGAGCGGGTCTTCGGTGCCCTCGGAACCCCTGCGGCGCCACAGTCCAGCCGCCGCGGCACCAAGTCCGACAACAGCGACCAGGCCACCAAAGATCCAGGCGAAGGGTGACGGGTCATCCTCACGAGACACGGGTTCCACGGCGTCCTCCTTGGTGGGGCGGCATTTGTCTCACCCAACACGCTAGGCGACGAGCAGACATCAGGTGCGTCACCGGCCTACTCAGGTTTCAGCCTGAGCGGCCCAACCGGCCCAGATCCGTGCGGCAGGACTGCTCGAAACGCTGCAGTTCGTTCAGTGCGGCATCGAGGTCGCGGCGACGCTGCTCGAGGTCGATGCGTCGCTCGTCGATCTGCGCGAGGACGTATTCGAGCTGGCTACGGCGACCTCGGGGCACGTCGTAGAGGTCGATGATCGTGCGAATCTCCTCAAGTGGGAAGCCGAGCCGCTTGCCGCGCAGGATCAGATTGAGTCGAGTCTTGTCGCGGCGGTGATAGATCCGGATCGTGCCGTTGCGCTCGGGGGAGATGAGACCGAGTTCCTCGTAGTGCCGCACTGTGCGGTGGGTGACGTCGAACTCCTCGGCGATCTCACGGATCGTCCAGGTCTGCTCGGTGTCGACTCGGGTTGCCATAGCCGCCATAGTGCTTTACGTTGACGTTAACGTCAAGCAGCGCCCGCGTCACCGAGAGGACATCGATGTTCGAGCTCAGCCAGGACCATGAGGACTTCCGCACGGTCGTGCGCGACTTCGCCGAGCGCGAGGTTGCCCCTCACGTCGCGCAGTGGGACAAGGACCACCACTTCCCGACCGACCTCGTACCCAAGATGGGTGACCTCGGGCTGTTCGGCCTCGTGGTCCCCGAGGAGTTCGGTGGCAGCCTCGACCCGGAGGAGGGCGGAGCGTTCACCAGCCTCTGCGTGGCCATCGAGGAGCTCGGTCGCGTCGACCAGTCCATCGGCATCACTCTCTCGGCCGGTGTGGGCCTGGGGATCAACCCGATCCTCACCTACGGCACCGATGAGCAGAAGCAGCGATGGCTGCCCGACCTGGTTGCCGGCCGCGCCCTCGCTGGCTTCGGCCTCACCGAGCCCGACGCCGGATCGGACGCTGGTGCCACCCGCACCAAGGCGGTCAGGGACGGTGAGCAGTGGGTTGTCGACGGAGCCAAGGCGTTCATCACCAACTCCGGCACCGATATCACCTCGCTCGTCACGGTCACCGCCCGCACGGGCACCGATGACAAGGGCAACGCGGAGATCAGCGCGATCATGATCCCCTCTGGCACACCGGGATTCACGGTTGAGGAGCCCTACGACAAGCTCGGCTGGCACATCTCCGACACTCACGGCCTGAGCTTCGACAACTGTCGCGTTCCCGAGGCCAATCTCCTCGGCGAGCAGGGGCAGGGCTTCAAGCAGTTCCTCAAGACTCTCGATGACGGTCGCATCGCCATCTCCGCCCTCGCCCTCGGCATGGCTCAGGCGATGCTCGACCTCTCCACCGACTACGCCAAGACCCGCACCGCCTTCGGCCGCCCCATCGGCGCCAACCAGGGCGTGTCCTTCCAGATCGCCGACCTCGCTGTCTCGGTCGAGGCCGCCCGCCTGCTGACGTACAAGGCTGCGTGGCTCAAGGACGAGATGGAAGCCGGTCGCCGCTCCATCAAGGAGGTCAAGCAGGCCGCGTCGATCGCGAAGCTCTATTCGAGCGAGGCGGCCGTGACCGCGACCCGCATCGCTGTGCAGATCTTTGGTGGCAACGGCTTCATGGAGGAGTACCCCCTCGCCCGCTTCTATCGCGACGGCAAGATCCTCGAGATCGGCGAGGGCACGAGCGAGGTCCAGCGCATGCTCATCGCGCGTCACCTCGGCCTCGGCGCCTGAGTCCGATCCCTTCCCTGACAGAGTGAGTGGTATGCCGGTGAGTGAGCAGTCAGATCCCAAGGTCGCCGACGTCCGTCGTCGCCTCGAGGCCGCGCACGCCGCTTCGGCGTCGGCGCCTGCGAAGGCGGCCGCCAAGCTCGCTTCCCAGGACAAGCTCTATGTCCGCGACCGCATCGCCTTGCTGCTCGACGAGGGCAGCTTCGTCGAGGACGGCCGCTACGCCAACGCTCTGGCCAAGGGACTGCCGGCCGATGGGGTCGTCACTGGGCGCGGGACCGTCGATGACCGCCCCGTCATCCTCATCGCCAACGACCCCACCGTGAAGGCGGGATCGTGGGGTGCGCGCACCGTCGAGAAGATCGTGCGCGCAACCGAGATGGCGCTGCGCGAGGAACTGCCCATCTTCTGGTTCGTCGACTCCGCCGGCGCGCGCATCACTGACCAGGTGGAGATGTTCCCCGGGCGTCGTGGTGCCGGTCGTATCTTCCACAACCAGGTTGCTCTCTCGGGCAAGGTCCCGCAGATCTGCTGCCTGTTCGGACCGTCGGCGGCGGGTGGTGCCTACATCCCGAGCTTCACCGACCTCCTCATCATGGTCGAGGGCAACGCGTCCATGTATCTCGGCAGTCCGCGCATGGCCGAAATGGTTGTAGGAGAGAAGGTTTCACTAGAAGACATGGGTGGTGCGCGGATGCACTGCACCGTCTCCGGTGTCGGTGACATCCTTGCCGCGGACGACGCCGAGGCCATTGAGATCGCCAAGCTCTACTTCTCCTACGTCCCCCAGAACTGGCAGACACCTGGACCTTCGTATGCCGGGGAGTCGCCCTCGGCGCCCCTCACCCGCACGTCCGTGCCCGAGCGTGAGAGCCAGCCCTTCGACGTCCACGAGATCATCGACGGGCTCGTCGACGACGACAGCTTCTTCGAGATCAAGGCCCTGTTCGCACCCGAGTTGGTGATCGGCCTGGGCCGCATGAATGGCGAGACCGTCGGTATCGTTGCCAACAACTCGATGGTCAAGGGTGGTGTGCTCTTCACCGACAGCGCAGACAAGGCTTCCCGCTTCATCTGGCTCTGCGACGCCTACTCCATCCCGCTCATCTATCTGGCAGACGTCCCCGGCTTCATGATTGGCTCCGAGGTCGAGCGCGGTGGCATCATCCGCCACGGCGCCAAGATGGTGTCAGCCGTGTCGAGCGCCACCGTCCCGCAGTTCTGCGTCGTCGTCCGCAAGGCCTACGGCGCGGGCCTCTATGCCATGGGTGGTCCCGGTTTCGGTCCCGACGCGACGATCGCCCTGCCCACAGCCCGTATTGCCGTCATGGGCCCAGAGGCTGCGGTCAATGCTGTCTATGCCAACAAGATCGCCGAGGTGGAGGCCGCTGAGGGCGTGGAGGCGCGTGAGGCCTTCGTCGCCGAGAAGCGCCGCGAATACGAGGAGGACGTCGACCTCGAGCGCCTCGCCGCCGACCTCGTGATCGATCAGATCGTCGAGCCCGAGAACCTGCGCAGCGAGTTGCTCCACCGACTGCGCTACGCAGCGCACCGGGATCGTTCGTTCGCAACCAAGCGACGCGGCATACCCCCCGTCTGACACTCAGCCGCCGGCAATCTCGCGCAAGGCCGTCAAGTGCTTGGCGTATGCCGTTCGTCCGCGGCCGGTGAGCGAGAGCCAGGTGCGTGGCCGCTTGCCAACGTAGCCCTTGCGAACCTTGACATATCCAGCAGTGGCGAGGGTGCTGACCGCCTTCGACAGCACCGAGTCGGAGACCTCGATCGCGTCGCGGACGGTGGCGAAGTCACTCTCGTCGACCGTGGCGAGGGCTGCGACGATGCTGAAGCGAACCGGCGCATGGATGACCTCGTCGAGCTGGTGACGGGCGTGCCCCGCTGCAGGGCGTTGCGACGACATCACAGGCGACGGCTGCGGAAGATTGCGTGTCCGGCGGCCAGGGACGGCAGCGCGGTGACGACGCCGACACTCGCATAGACCCACCAGTGGTCGGGCTGGTCGCCGATGCCGCCAATGCGGTTGTCACCTTGGCGGATGTTCATCCAGATGATCGACGCGATCACAAGGACCGCCGAGCCGGCGACCCCGAGATAGCCGATCAGGCGCGCGTTGCGGGGGATCGTCGTGACCGCACGACGCTGCCAGGCGGCCAGCCCGAGCAGGGAGGCGACATAGACGCCCAAGAGGATGCCCTCGCCCCAGCCGCTCCCGTCGACGAGACGGTAGGCCCCCACGTAGATGCCCATGAGGATTCCGAAGGCGGCAGTGGCCAGGCCGTGGACGCGCCGGTCCCGGTCGGTCGTGAGGGTGGCGTTCTGCGCCTGTTCGAGGGCCGCGCGGGCCTGGGCTGCATCGTTGTTGGACGTGGCGTTCATGTCGTTCCCCTGGTGGTGCCGTCGCATGGCATTCTCGATGGCGCCACCATAAGAAACTACTTTCCAAGCTGTCAAGTACTTTCTGAGAGGCTCGTGCGAAGGTCGCGCCATGGGATGCCCAACTCGGCGAGGAGGTCTCGCAGGAGAGGGAGCGAGACGCCAACGACGTTGGACGGGTCGCCCTCGATGGCACGCACATAAGGGGCCCCGAGCCCATCGAGTGTGAAGGCGCCAGCGACGTGCAGTGGCTCGCCCGTGGCGACATAGGCCGCGATCTCGTCGTCGTCGATGTCGGCGAAGTGCACGGTGGTCGCGGCTGTCGCTCCGACGACCCCACTCGTGCCGCCGTCCTCGACGGCGCGGTCATCGATGAGCCAGTGCCCGGTGTGAAGGACGCCGGCCTGGCCACGCATCTGCAGCCAGCGAGCTGTGGCCTCTGCCGCGTCGGCAGGTTTGCCATGGATCTCGCCATCGAGCTCGAGGACCGAGTCACAGCCCAGGACAAGGCATTCGGGCTCATCGGCGTCGATCCGAGCGCGCACGACGTCCTCCGCCTTGGCCTTGGCCAGCAGCAGGGCGACATCGGCGGGGGAGAGCGCGCCATGGGCCTCCTGAGCCGCGAACACTGTCGCGCCCTCATCCACGCTGCTCACCTGGACGATGGGCTCCAAACCCGCCGAACGCAGAGTCGCGAGGCGGGCCAGTGAGGCCGAGGCGAGAACGAGAGGGATGGGGGTCACAGGTCGCATGGGCACAGGACAACCGTAGGGTGTCGGCGCGCTCAGCCGAGCACCTCGTCGATGAAGCACCAGCGCCACGCTTCGCCCGGTTCGAGGGAACGCATCACCGGGTGGCCGCTCGTGGTGAAGTGCTTTGACGCGTGCCGACCCTGCGACGAGTCACAGCAACCGACGTTGCCGCAGGACACGCAGACCCGCAGATGCACCCACATCAGCCCTTCGCGCAGGCAGTCCTCGCAGCCCTCCGCACTCAAAGGGACCGCGCAGTCGGGCTCCGACGTGAGGTGCTCGCAGCCCGGCGACACCTGGTCGGGTGTGAGGACCGGGGCATCGCGCAGTCGAGCCGCGCGGGCCGTGCTCCAGGTGAGCGCTGCCTCCTCGGCGTCGAGCTGGTTCATGACGCTCGACAGGATCTCGTGGTCCACGGCGTCTTCGTCCCGAATGCGCACCAGTTCGCGTCGCTCGGCTTCGAGCATCACTAGGCGGAGACGTCGTCGGGTCTCTGTCGGGGGCTCGGCCTCGCCCGGCCCCAGGGTGCCGAGACGCTCCCAGATGCGGTTGACGCGAATCTCGGCGTTCTCTCGAAGTTGCTGGGCGACAACCGGATCCAGGTCGGGCTCCTCCTCGAGCGAGCGCAGTCCGGCGCCGGTGGCGGCCTGCACCACGGTCGCCTCCTGGAGTGCGTCCTGGCGAGGGTCCGGGCCACGCACACCGAGCGCGCGAGCCAGGGCGGGCAGAGTCGAGGACTGCAGGGCGAGTGTGCCGACGGTGACGATGAGGGCGATGAGGACAAGGGTGGGCCGCTGGGGGGTCGTCACGGGGAGGGTGAGGGCTGCCGCCAAGGTGACCACTCCGCGCATGCCCGCCCAGGAAGCAACGGCAATGCCAGCGTTCGGAGCCGGCATACCCTCACCATTGCCCATGACGTTGGACAGCCAAGCGAACGGGAACATCCACAGGGGTCGCAAGGCGAGAACTGTCGCCAGCACGACGAGCCCCACGACGACGGCGCGCCCCAGGGAGATGTCGCTGGCCTGCACGTCGGCGACCTCGCTCGACAGCTGCAGGCCGATGAGCAGGAAGACCGTGTTCTCGAGGAGGAAGGTGATGCTGGCCCAGTTGACCCGTTCGCTCAGGCGCGAGGCTGCGGACTGCAGGATGAGGGATTTGTGGGCCAGCAGCAGCCCGGTCGTCACGACTGCAAGGACACCGCTCGCGCCGAGCTCCTCGGCCGGGAGGTAGGAGAGGAACGGTGCCGCGAACGACAGGGCCGTGTCCGACGTGGCCTCGGTGAGGTGCTTGCGGATGAGGCCGATGAGCCAGAAGACGACCCAGCCCACGCCGACGCCACCGACGACGGCGAGGCCGAAGTCTCGAGCGACAGAGCTCACGGAGACCGGACCGTGAGAGGCGAGTCCGTGATGTGAGGTGGAGAGCCCAGCGGCGGCGATTGCCGTGCGCAGGGTCACCAACGCGGTGGCGTCATTGAGCAGCGACTCACCCTCGAGGATCGTCGTGATCCGGCGCGGCAGACCAATGCCGCGCGCGACAGCGGTGGCCGCCACGGCATCGGGCGGTGCGACGACCGCGCCGAGCGCCACCGCGACGGGGAAGGAGATGGGCAGGAGCCAGTGCGCGACCAGGGCGACGCCGAAGGTTGTGAAGAGGACCAACCCGACGGAGAGCCCGAGGATGGGCAGCCGGTTCGCGCGGATGTCGACGAGGGACGTCCCGAGTGCGGCGGCATACAGCAGGGGTGGAAGCAGACCCAGGAGAACGACATCCGGATCGAGCGTGACTACCGGCACGAAGGGCAGCACCGAGGCGATCAGCCCGACGAAGAGCAAGGCGATCGGCGCGGGCAGCCCGAACGGAGCGGCGAGGCGGGCGACGACGATCACGGTGACAGCGATGGCAACGACGGTCAGAGCGAGGGGCACATGTTCATTGTCGTGGATGCTCGCCGACGCGTGAGTAACTTACGTCACCGTAAGTCTGTGAGGGTAGTTACCTGGGGGTAGGTTCGGTCCGGCGAAGTGCTCCGGCACCTCCTCCTCTCCTCATCGAACAAAGGCCGACAATGACGTCACGCAGGTTCCGCCGCGCCCTCATCCCGCTGGTTGCCCTCGGCCTCACGGCCGCCGTCGCCACGCCCGCCACGGCCGGCTCCGGAACGATCCCCGGCACCGCTGGCGCGATCACGATCACGGGTGTGGCCGAGCCGGCCCGACCTGCCTTCTACGAGCCGCCGGCATCGATCCCGGGCACGGCTGGAACGATCATCCGCACCGAGCCGGCGACCCAGTTCCTCGACCCTCTCGGCCTGTCCAGTGTGACCGTGTCGGCCACCCGGGTCATGTATGCCTCGAAGGACCGCCTGCGGCGATCCATCGCCGTCGTCGGGACGATCTTCGAGCCCAAGACCCCATGGCTTGGGCTCAGTGCTCGCCCGCTCATCAGTTTCGCGCCCGGGACGATGGGTATCGCCGACAAGTGCGCCCCCTCTCGCCAACTCGCCGAGGGGCTCACCATGTATGAGCACTACTTCCTGCAGGGCCTGCTCGCGCGTGGCTATGCCGTGGCGCTCACGGACTATCAGGGTCTCGGCACCCCCGGGACTCACACCTATATGAACCGCGTGGTGCAGGGTCAGGCGGTCATCGATGTCGCTCGCGCCGCACTGCGCCGGTCAGGCACGACCCTCAAGGGCACCAGCCCGATCGGCTTCTATGGCTATTCGCAGGGTGGCGGCGGTGCGGCTTCTGCGGCCGAGTTGTCCAGCACCTACGCCCCGGAGCTGCGCGTCAAGGGCACCGTTGCTGGTGCCGTGCCCGCGGATCTGGGTGCGGTGGGCAAGAGCCTCGACGGGGGCCTGTATGCCGAGTTCCTCAACTTCGCGCTTCTCGGTCTCTCCTCGGGTTATGGCCTCGACATGAGCACCTACCTCAATGACGCCGGGATGCAGGTCGCCCGCAAAACGGAGGGTCACTGCGTGCTTGACCTGCCTGCGGCTGCCTTCCAGGACTCGTCCACGTTGACGAAGAACGGGCAACCGTTGTCGGCCTACCTCACCGAGGAACCATTCACGTCGATCCTCGCCGAGAACCGGATCGGCAAGATCAAGCCGAGCGCGCCCGTCCTCGTCTCACAGTCCCTTCTCGATGACGTGGTGCCCTACGCCGTCGGCAAACAGCTGGCCAAGGACTGGTGCGCCAAGGGCGCCAACGTCCGCTTCTCGACCAACGTTGGCCCGACGCACATCGGCGGCGCCCTGCCCTCCTCGGCTGAGAGCTACGCGTTCTTCGAGGCTCGCTTCGCCGGGCTCGCGCAGATGAACGGTTGCTGGGCGATCTGGTGACCGGAGTTGACTGAAAGACCCCAAAGGTATGCCGTCCCCTCACGAGAGCGGACGGCATACCTTTGCGTTGGGCTCAGGTGCGCATGGCCTCGACGAGCACGTCCAAACCGACCGAGCCGACGTCGAGCGCACGGCGGTGGAACGCCTTGGGGTCGAACGCATCGCCCTCTCTCGCAGCGGTTTCGTTGCGAAGCTGCATCCAGATCCGCTCGCCGACCTTGTAGCTCGGGGCTTGTCCCGGCCAGCCGAGGTAGCGGTCGAGCTCGAAGCGCAAAGATGCCTCGTCGTCGTTGTTGTGCGCGCTGAGGTAGGCCCACGCCTTGTCGTAGGTCCACTCGCCGCCACCCACCTCGGCGGGTGCTTCGAAGCCGCAGTGGATGCCGATGTCGAGGACGACGCGTGCCGCACGCAGCGATTGCGCGTTGAGGAAGCCGAGGTAGTTGCCGGGGTCGTCCATGAAGCCGAGCTCGGTCATCAGGCGCTCGGCGTAGAGCGCCCAACCCTCGCCGTGGCCGCTGACCCAGCAGAGCATGCGACGCCACCGGTTGAGCAGCTCGGCGCGGTGGGTCGTCTGCGCCACCTGGAGGTGATGTCCGGGGACGCCCTCGTGATAGACCGTGCTCAGCTCGTTCCACGTCCCGAACGACTCGACACCTCTGGGCACCGACCACCACATGCGGCCCGGGCGGGTGAAGTCCTCGCTCGGGCCGGTGTAGTAGATCCCGCCGGTGTGGGTCGGCGCGATCCTGCACTCGATCGTGCGCACCGGCTCGGGGATGTCGAAGTGGGTGCCGTCGAGCAGGTCCATGACCTCGTCGGCCTTGGTCTGCATCCACGTCTGGAGGGCATTGGTGCCGTGGAGCTGGTAGGCCGGGTCGCTTCCCAAGGCTGCGATGGCGTCCTGCACGCTGCCGCCGGCGACGATGCGGTCGGCGGTCTTGCGCATCTCGGCGTTGAGGCGGGCGGTCTCCTCCTGGCCCCAGGCATAGGTCTCCTCGAGGTCGACGGTCGCGCCGAGGAAGAGACGGCTGGCCAGCTGGTAGCGCTCGCGCCCGACCGCATCCTCGGTGCGGGCTCGGGGGAGGAGTTGCTTCCCGAAGAAGGTCTTGAGCTCGGCGTAGGCGTTGGCGGCTGAGCGGGCTGCGGCCTCGAGGTCACGTTGGGCAGCCTCTGGGAGCGCCTGGTCCCCAACGCGGGCACCTTGGGCGAAGGTGGTGAAGAACCCGTCGTCGCTGACGAGGTCGTCGCACTGCTTCATGCATGCCTCGATCTGGCGGCGGGCCGAGATGTGGGTGGGATCGGCCACGACGGCGGCGAGCAGGGTGGAGCGCCACTGCTCGAGGGCTCTGGGGAGCGCGCCGAGGCGTCGGGTGATCGTGTCCCACTGCTCCTGCGTGGCGGTCGGCATGAGGTCGAAGACGTCGCGCACCGACTGCATCGGCGAGGCAAGGACGTTGACGTCGCACTGCTTGAGGCCGGCCTCGTGGATCTCGACGTCGAGCCCGAGCCGCTCGCGCATGGCCGCGATCGTCACCTCGTCGATGTGGTCGACGGGCTTGACGTCCTCGAGCTCGGCCAGGGTGGTGCGGGCGAGCTCGGCCCGGGCGTCGTAGCCCTGCGGCGAGAAGTCGTCCAGCTCGTCCTGGCGCACGTCGACCCCGAGATAGGTGGCCTCAATCGGGCTGTGGTGCAGCACGGCATCGAAGTGGCGCTCAGCAACGGCGTCGACGGGGCTGGGCGTGCGAACGGGCGTGGGAGAAGAGGTCTGGGTCACCTGCCCGACGCTAACTCACCTGGTCCCTCAGCCACGCGGGACACTTTCGTCCAAGAGGACGCGAATGGTGGCTGGCTACCTCTTGCGGGTTCCGGGTCAGGCGTCCCAGCGAGCGAGCTTCTTTTCCAACGAGTCGTGTTCCGGCTCCGGCAGCACCCGACTCGCGACAATTTCTCTGGCCAAGTCACGATCCCCCATCCAGGCGCGGAACGCCATCGGCACCGTGATGCCGTGCCCAGGCCGCCATGCCACCTGGATCTCGTCCTCGGGGTGAATCGTCCCTGCTTGGGTCACGGCGAGATACGCCCCGGTGCGCCCTCGCGCGGCGAAGGTCTTGACCCATCCCGGCATGCCCATGTGCTTGGCGAAGGTGGCACAGGGAACTCGAGGCGCCGTCACTGTGAGGACGACGGAGCCGCCGATGCGCCACTGCTCACCCACGAGTGCAGCGTCGACGTCGAAGCCCGCGGTCGTGAGGTTCTCACCAAAGCCGCCCGGGAGAATGTCTCGACCCAGATCGAGCGACCACCAGTCCAGCTCCTCGCGCGACACGGCATACACCGCTTGGAAGGTTCCACCGTGGTGCTTGAGACTCACGACCGCGTCGCCGTTGACGCCACTCGCCCCGACACCCTTGGGGCCGGGATCGAAGACGGCGACGGAGTCGACGGGATGCTTGTCGATGCCGGTTCGGCCGCGCTTGAGGATGCCGGACTGTGCCGCGCCGACGTTGACCGAGAGCACGCGCGCAGACATGCATGCAGCGTATGCCGTCAGCGCAGCGAGGTCTGCCAGGCTCCGGAGGAGTGCGTTCCGGGGGAGAGGGGTCGGCGCAGCTGGCGCGCGGGCGCGGACCATTGCGACGTAGGCCGTGGCTCGGCCACCTCGACCGACCCACCGGACGCCGCCGACAGGACCGCGACGAGGGCCGCGACCTGCTCGAGGCTGGCGTCCCCGATGACCTCGATGCGCTGTGCCGCAACCGTTTCGGTCTGCACTTCCTCGGACTCGGCCATCACAGCGGAATGTTCCCGTGCTTCTTGGGAGGAAGGGTCTCGCGCTTGGTGCGCAGCGCCCGCAACGCCTTGGTGACGTTCATCCGCGTGTTCGAAGGCGTGATGACGGTGTCGATGTAGCCGCGCTCAGCCGCCACATAGGGGTTGGCCAACGTGTCTTCGTACTCGGCGATGAACGACTGCCGCGCCGCGTCGACGTCCTCGCCGCCCTCGGCGGCTGCCGCGAGCTGCTTGCGATAGAGGATGTTGACCGCACCCTGCGCGCCCATGACCGCGATCTGGGCAGTGGGCCACGCAAGGTTGATGTCGGCGCCGAGGTGCTTGGACCCCATGACGTCATAGGCGCCGCCGTAGGCCTTGCGCGTGATGACCGTGACCAGCGGAACTGTGGCTTCGGCATAGGCATAGATGAGCTTGGCGCCGCGGCGGATGATGCCGTCCCACTCCTGGTCGGTGCCCGGCAGGAAGCCCGGCACATCCACCAGAGTCAGGATCGGCACGTTGAACGCGTCGCACGTGCGAACGAACCGCGCCGCTTTCTCAGAGGCGTCGATGTCGAGGGTCCCGGCGAACTGCATCGGGTTGTTGGCGACGATGCCGACCGAGCGACCCTCGATGCGCGCGTAGCCGATGACCATGTTGGGTGCGAACAGCGGCGCTACCTCGAGGAAGTCACCGTCATCGACCAGCGACTCGATGACCTGGTGCATGTCATAGGGCTGGTTGGGGCTGTCCGGGATGATCGTGTCGAGGAAGCGGTCCTCGTCGGTCACCTCGAGCGAAGGCAGGTCATCGGCCGAGAACGCCGCGAACGACGGCGGTTCCTCCATGTTGTTGGACGGCAGGTAGGACAGCAGCGCCTTGACGTACTCGACGGCGTCCTCCTCGTCGGTGCCCATGTAGTGCGCGACACCGGACTTGGAGTTGTGCGTCCTGGCGCCGCCGAGCTCCTCGAAGCCGACGTCCTCGCCGGTGACGGTCTTGATGACGTCGGGTCCGGTGATGAACATGTGCGACGTTTGGTCGACCATGATCGTGAAGTCGGTGACGGCCGGCGAATACACGGCCCCACCCGCACACGGCCCCATGATCAGCGAGATCTGCGGGATGACCCCGGACGCGTGGACGTTGCGGCGGAAGATCTCGCCATAGAGACCTAGGGAGGCGACGCCTTCCTGGATGCGCGCGCCACCGGAGTCGTTGAGCCCCACGACCGGGCAGCCGACCTTCATCGCGAAGTCCATGACCTTGGTGATCTTCTCGCCGAAGACCTCACCCAGGGAGCCACCAAAGACCGTGAAGTCCTGCGCAAACACCGCGACCGTGCGGCCATCGACCGTGCCATAACCCGTGACGACACCATCGCCATAGGGCCGGTTCGCGTCCTGACCGAACGCGACTGACCGGTGTCGGGCGTACTTGTCCATCTCGACGAACGAGCCTTCGTCGAGAAGCAGGTCGAGGCGCTCGCGGGCGGTCTTCTTGCCGCGTGCATGCTGCTTCTCGATCGCTCGCTCGGACCCGGCGTGGGCGACTTCGCCGACCCGCCGCTTGAGGTCGGCGAGCTTGCCGGCCGTGGTGTGGATGTCGATGCCCGTGCCCGCAGGGGGGAGGTCGGTTCCGCCAGTGGGCTGGGTGTCGGTCTGCGCCATGCAAGGGACTCTAGCCTTGACGCTGTGACCCTTCCCGCTACCTCTCGCTCCATGGATGCGTCCCTCATCACACCCGGCCCTCCGTGGCTGCCGGTGGAGGTGCACGACTCGGTCGACTCCACCAACGCCGAGCTCGCCCGCGACCCGAAACTGTGGCGCGTCGTCACCGCTGAGGAGCAGCGTGCGGGACGCGGACGACTCGACCGTGCCTGGACCACCACGCCGGGCACGAGTATCGCCGCCAGTGTCCTCGTGCCGCGCCCGAGCAGAGCCCCACTCGGCTGGATCCCGCTCGTCGTCGGACTGGCCCTGCGCGACGCCCTCACTGAGGTCAGTGGCGTCGAGATCACCCTCAAGTGGCCCAACGACCTGCTTGTGCCCGCCGACGACGATCGCAAGCTCGCCGGCATCCTCGCCGAGCTCACCCCTGCGGGCGTCGTCGTCGGCACCGGCATCAACATCGACCAGGAGCGCACAGACCTCCCCGTCGACACCGCCACGTCCCTGCGTCTCGCCGGCGCACCGGGAGTGAGCCGCGAAGGTGCGCTCACGGCATACCTTCGTTCTCTCGCAACGTTGTTGCGCTCATTGGACGACGATCCGTATGCCGTCCGCGAGGCCTACGCTGCCGCCTGCGGCACGCTCGGGCGCACCGTTGTCGCGCACCTTCCGCAGAGCGAAGTGCGCGGTGTCGCGACCGAGATCGATGCAGACGGCAGACTGTGCCTGAGGACCGACAGCGGTCCGTATGCCGTGGCGGCGGGTGACGTCGTCCACGTCCGGTGAGATTTCGCGTACCTCGAGGAGGCTGCAGGTGAGCGAGGGCCCACGTGACTTCGAGGCCGAGATCGAGGAGAAACTCCTTGGGCGGCCGGCGACGATGGGGCGGCGCGAGATCAGTCGTGAGGCGGCCGTGTCGGTCATGTCGGCCCGCAAGCTCTGGCACGCGCTCGGCTTCCAGATCGTCGATGACGAAGAGGTCATGTTCACCGAGGCCGACCTCGACGCGCTGGTCCGTGTCTCCGACCTCATCCGCGACAACGACCTCGACGAGGACCTTGCGCTCGCGATGGCTCGCGCGTTCGCCCGCACCTCCGACCGGCTCGCCGTATGGCAGACCCAGCTCGTGGCTGAGTACCTCACGCCGCCCGAGCAGGAGGCCGAGATCGGTGAGAAGGACGCGCGTTCGCTGCCCGACCGCGGGGTGGCCGAGGCATCAGCAACGCTGATTGTCGACATCGTTGACCAGCTCGAGCCGCTCATGGTCTATGTCTGGCGGCGGCATCTCACGTCCGCGATCACCCGCATGCTCGCCGACGCCCGCGACACCGACCACGACCCGAGCGCGCCGCTGCGCGTCGTCGGTTTCGCCGACCTCGTGAACTTCACCTCACTCGTGCGGCGCATGACCGAGAGGCAGCTCGGCACCCTCGTCCAACGCTTCGAGGAGCTCGCCAGCGACGTCGTGACAACCCATGGAGGACGGGTCATCAAGACCGTGGGCGACGAGGTTCTCTTTGTGCACGCCGACGCCAATGCCGCAGCCGCCATCGGCCTTGACCTCGTCGATGCCATGGGGGAGGACCCACTCCTGCCCGAAGTGCGAGTCGGCATGGCCTTCGGCAAGACCATCAGCCGCCTCGGTGATGTCTTTGGCACGACGGTCAACCGCGCGAGTCGACTCACCGCCGTCACCCCTCCGGGGCGGGTGTTTGTCGACGACGAGGTCGCCCGGATGCTCGGCGCACTCTCTGGGTTCTCGATGATCGAGCAACGGCGCCGCCATCTGCGCGGGATCGGGACCATCACGCCGTTCGAACTGGCCCGCTCCAGTGGTGCTCGACGAGAGCGGCCCTGGGATCAGCACGCGTGAGTTGCCCTCGCCGACTAGCATCGCGGCATGACTCGTGTGCTGCTCGCCGAAGACGACCCGGCGATCTCGGAGCCCTTGGCCCGGGCCCTGCGCCGCGAGGGTTATGAAGTCGAGGTCTGTGCCGACGGCCGTGAGGCTCTTGAGGCGGCCCGCGACAGTCCTGACCTCGTCGTCCTTGACCTCGGCCTCCCCACGATGGACGGACTCGAGGTGTGCCGCAGGCTGCGCGGCGAGGGCTACACCGTCCCCGTGCTCGTGCTCACCGCCCGCGCCGATGAGGTCGACACCGTCGTCGGGTTGGACGCGGGCGCCGACGACTACGTCACCAAACCGTTCCGCCTGGCCGAGCTGCTGGCCCGAGCCCGCGCCCTGCTGCGCCGCGGGATCCCCGAGCCGGCCCCGACCGGTCAGGTCGACATCCGGGTCGATGCCGAGTCGCGCCGCGTCTTCCTCCACGAGGACGAGATCCAGCTGACCGCCAAGGAATACGAACTCCTTCGGGTGCTCGACCGCAACCAGGGCAAGGTCATCTCCCGTGAGCAGCTCATGCGTGAGGTGTGGGAGACCGCTTGGTATGGCTCGACCAAGACTCTCGACATGCACATCTCGGTGCTGCGCAAGAAGCTCGGCGACGACGCGATGCAACCTCGCTACATCACCACGATCCGCGGAGTCGGCTTCCGCTTCAACCCTGCGGGGGAGTGACGACGCATGCGTCGCCTCCTGCTGAGGTCCACGCTCGCGGCAGTGGGCGCCGCGGTGGCTCTGCTGGCTGTGCCGCTCGCGGTCATGGGAGTTGTCGTGGCGACGGCGCCCACGGCCAGGCGCGCCCACCTCGTCGAAACGACCTCCGGGCTGCGGGGCGTGCTGATCCTCACCACCCTCCTCGCAGTTCTCGTCCTGTTGGGGCTTGCCGCCGGCTGGTTCGTGGCGCAGCGTCGGGCCCGCCTCCTCGCTGACCCCCTGACCGAACTCGCCGACCGGGCCGAGCGCCTCGGAGCAGGTGAGTCGCGCTTCCTGCCGCTCAACTCGGGGATCGGCGAGCTCGACCGGATCAGTGATGTCCTCTCGCGCAGCGCCAACCAGGTGACCCGCAACCTTGCGGCCGAGCGGGACTTCGCCGCCGACGCCTCCCACCAGCTGCGTACCCCTCTCACGGCGCTCCTCATGCGCCTCGACGAGATCGCCGCCACCGACGACCTCGGGGTGGTGCAGGAGGAGGCACAAGTGGCCATCGCCCAGGTGGACCGGCTGACCAGGGTCGTCGACGACCTCATGGGCCGCAGCCGCGTCAGCGACCCGGCCCGACCGAGCGTCTCGCTGGACGCGGTGCTCGCCTCGCTCCAGCGCGAGTGGCAGCCGGCGTTTGCGGCGTCGAAGCGGAGCATGCGCATTCATGGTGAGCGTGGACTGAGGGTGCGCGCGACCCCGATGGCCTTGGCGCAGATCATGTCCACGCTCATAGAGAACGCACTCGCTCATGGGCACGGGACCGTGGACATCGCCGCCCGACGAGCCGGACCCTCGGTCGTCATCGAACTGGGCGACGAGGGCGTCGGGGTGCCGGCGGCGATCGCCCCACACATCTTCGAGCGCTCGGTGTCGTCGTCGGGCTCTGGCCTCGGACTCACCCTGGCGCGAGACCTCGCCGAGGACAACGGTGGTCGGCTCGAGCTGGTCAGCGCCCGACCTGCCCTCTTCGCCGTCTTCCTCTCCGAGGCTGACGACTGAGCATTCGCCGCGTCGCTGTGGCGCTGAAGGGTGGCGACCGGAGGGAAACTGGGGGGTCCGGAGGGTAATGAACCCTCCGGACCCCACAGGCTCCCTCATGGGGAGCAAAAGTTGGGGCTGGCCGGTCAGCGGTCGGACAGGGGTGAGGTGTCCTCATCGATCGGCTCGCCGGAGAAGACGAACTTGCGATAGGCCCAGAACCGGAAGAGCGTGCCCAACCCGATGCCGACGACCTTGGCGATGTTGTCGGCCGTGAGTGATCCGTAGCCCAAGACGTAGTTGGAGAACGCGACCGCCGCGGCCTGGATGAGCAGGGCGACCCCATTGGTGCCCGCGAACAGCGCCGCCTCGTGGTGGGCGGGCCGGTTGCGCCGATGACGGAACGTCCACGCTCGGTTGCCCACCCACGCGAACACCGTGGCGATCGAGGCAGAAATGATGACCGCCGCCGTCGGCTTGTCCTGCAGAACGGTGTGCCGCAAAAGGTTGAAGCTGCCCATGTCGATGACGAATGCGACCAGGCCGATGACGCCGAACTTGATGGCCTCGCGATAGAGCACATCGACGGCTTCGCGAAGCCGGGCGAGCGGGCCCGGAGCGGGCGTCGTGGACGTCACCGGCCGAGCGTAGCCGCCGAACGTTGAGATCGTGGTGTCACCCGAGGAGATCCCGGTATGCCGGGTGCCCACCGTGCGCCGATATCCTCCCGGGGTGACTTCCCCTCAGCGTGCCCCTGGAGGATTCCCCGTCGTCGGCATCATCGGGGGAGGGCAGCTCGCCCGAATGTGTGCCGGTCCCGCGGCCGAGCTGGGTCTCACGCTGAGCGTGCTCGCCGAGGCGGTTGACGCCAGTGCGGCCCTGGTCATCCCGTCGGCGCCGGTCGGCGCCCACAGTGATGTCGATGCGGTCCTCGCCTTTGCGCGGGAGTGTGACGTCGTGACGTTCGACCATGAGCAGGTGCCGGCCGACGTGTTGGGTGCGCTGGCCGCGGCGGGAGTCGTGATGCACCCGACGCCTGAGGCCCTCGTCTTCGCGCAGGACAAGCTCGCGATGCGTGAGCGGCTCACGGCCCTCGGCATCCCGTGCCCACGCTGGGCGGTGGCGCGCACTGCCGCCGACGTCGCGTCCTTTGGTGACGAGGCTGGTTGGCCGATCGTCGCGAAAACCCCTCGCGGTGGTTATGACGGCAAGGGCGTGCGGGTCATCGGCGCCGCCGACGAGCTCGCCGACTGGCTGGAGCGCTCGGCGACCGAGGACTCGCCGCTCCTGCTCGAGGAAAAGGTGCCGTTCGTCCGCGAACTGGCCGTGCTTCTGGCCCGCAGCCCCTCCGGTCAGGCGGCGGCGTGGCCGGTCGTCGAGACCGTCCAGACCGACAGCATCTGCACTGAGGTCATCGCACCGGCGGCCGAACTCGACCTTGATCTTGCGGCCAGTGCCACCGAGGCCGGCCTGCGTATCGCCGGGGAGCTCGGTGTCACGGGTGTCCTGGCCGTCGAGCTGTTTGAGCTTCCCGGAGGCGAATTCGTCGTCAACGAACTCGCGATGCGACCGCACAACAGTGGCCACTGGTCGATGGACGGTGCCGTCACCGGCCAGTTCGAGCAGCACCTGCGCGCGGTCCTCGACCTGCCGCTCGGCTCACCGAGGCCGCGCCATCGGTGGACGGTGATGGGCAACATTCTCGGCGGCGTGCACCCAGAGCTCTACCCGGCATACCGTCATGTCATGGCGCGCGACCCCGAGATCAAGGTGCACCTCTATGGCAAGGGTGTGCGACCGGGTCGCAAGATCGGGCACGTCAACGTGAGCGGCAACGACCTCGCCAACCTGCGCGAGCGGGCACGGCATGCAGCCGACTACATCGAGGGAGCGATCGAGGAGTGAGCAGAGTGACAGATCCGCGAGTTGTCGTCGGCGTGGTCATGGGGAGCGACAGTGACTGGCCGGTGATGGAAGCCGCATCAAAGGCGCTGGAGGACTTCGGCATTGCGCACGAGGTCGATGTCGTCTCCGCGCACCGGATGCCCGACGAGATGATCGCCTACGGTCAGCAGGCGCAGGAGCGTGGACTGCGCGTCCTCATCGCCGGTGCGGGGGGAGCGGCCCACCTGCCCGGGATGCTCGCCTCGGTGACGTCGCTGCCGGTCATCGGGGTGCCGGTGCCGCTGAAGTACCTCGACGGCATGGACTCCCTGCTCTCCATCGTCCAGATGCCCGGTGGGGTTCCCGTCGCGACAGTGTCGGTCGGGGGAGCTCGCAACGCCGGGCTGCTCGCCGCCCGCATCCTGGGCGCCGGTGAGGGCGAGGAGGCCGAGAGGATCCGCGCGGCCATGGCCGACTTCCGGGTCAGCCTGCGCGACGAGGCGCACGCCAAGGGTCAGGCCCTGCGCGACCGCCGCACCAATTGACCCCTCCCAGCGCGGGACCCTTTTACGGGTAACCCGCGAAACAGTTCCGGAGCAAGGGGACGGTTTCCTTGCTCCGGACCCCTTTTACGGGTGACCCGTAAAAGGGGAGGCGGTTTCAGCGGGCAGAGCCCTCGCTCTTGACCCGCGGCCACTCAATCTTGGGGCAGGTGTCCATGACGACGTCCAGCCCGACCTTGCGTGCCCTGGCCGCTGCAGCTTCGTCGACGATGCCCTGCTGCATCCAGATGGCGTCGATCTGCAGACGGTCCTTGTGCTCGATGGCCTGGTCGACGACCGCGCCGACATTCTTTGAGTTCACGAAGCAGTCGATGACCTTGATGTCCTGGTCGGGGATGTCGGCGAGGCTGGCGTAGCCCTGCTCCCCATGAACTGTCTCGGCCTTGGGGTGCACCGGGATGATTCCTTTGTTGAGCTCGTGCTTGAGCCACTGCGAGACGCCGTAGGCCGGTCGCTCCACGTGGTTGCTCAGCCCGACGACGACCCAGACGCCGGGGTCGTTGAGGAGTTCGCGGATGAGATCGGGGTCGTTGCGGTGGCGGAACGTCATGCTTGGCATCATGCACCCCGCGCGGGGGCTTGCGGGGGAAGGGGTGTGCGGGTTGCATGGGGGCATGCGATTCGGACTCTTCATCCCCCAGGGCTGGCGTCACGACCTCGTCGGCATCGAGCCGGCCCAACACTGGGGCGTGATGGCGGGGCTCGCACGACGAGCGGACGGCATACGCGACTGGGAGTCGATCTGGGTCTATGACCATTTCCACCCGACGCCGCACCCGACCGATGAGGCCGTGCACGAGGCGTGGTCTCTCATGTCGGCCTTCGCCGCAGTGACTGGGCGCGTGCGCATCGGTCAGATGTGCACATGCATGAGTTATCGCAACCCGGCCTACCTCGCCAAGGTTGCGGCGACCGTCGACGTCATCTCCGAGGGTCGGCTCGAGATGGGGATCGGCGCCGGCTGGTACGAACACGAGTGGCGTGCCTACGGCTACGGTTTCCCCGGCGCGGGGGAGCGACTCGCGCGGTTGCGTGAGGGCGTCGAAATCTTCCGGCAGATGTGGACCACCGGCACAGCAACGTATGCCGGGGAGCACTATCAGGTCGACGGCGCCTTGTGCTTCCCGCAACCGTTGCAAGGCACCTTTTTTGACGGTTCGGAACGCAACGGCATCCCGATCTGGATCGCTGGTGGAGGAGAGCGCAAGACGTTGCGGATCGCAGCTGAGTATGCCGACTACACCAACTTTGCTGGCGGTGATGGCGAGGCGTTCGCAGCCAAGAGTGAGATCCTCAAGCAGCACTGCGCTGACATCGGGCGTGACTTCGACACCATCACCCGCTCGTCCAACTTCAACGTCGTGATCGGACGCAACGAGAAGGAGGTGCAGGAGCGCTTCGCGTGGATCGAGAACCACCTGCGTGGGGCCGGCGTGCCCGACGAGGCTGTCGCGCGCACGATGCAGACCTATCGTGAGGGACCGGCAGTCGGCACGCCCGAACAGGTGGCGGACGCGCTGGCCGACCTGCAGGACCTAGGCATGACCTACGCCATCACCAACTTCGTCGAGTCCGCCTACGACCTGTCCGGCGTCGAGTTGTTCGAGCGCGAGGTCATCCCCGCCCTGCGCTGATCCCCAACCGACCAACGTGGTCGGTGACACATCGGAACGGGTGGGAGGACGGCATACGCCGTCGTTAGGATCAGCAGGTGACTGCATCGAGCGACTTCCCCCTGTTCCAGATCAACGAGGACCACGAGGCGATCCGCGCCGCGGTCCGTGACGTCGCGGAGGCCAAGATCGCGCCGTTCGCGGCCACCGTCGACGAGGAGTCGCGCTACCCGCAGGAGGCACACGACGCCCTCGTCGCCTCGGACTTCTTCGCACCGCACGTCGGCGAGGAGTACGGCGGGGTCGGCGCCGACGCGCTCGCGACCTGCATCGTCATCGAAGAGGTCGCCCGAGTCTGCGCGAGCTCCTCACTCATCCCCGCCGTCAACAAGCTCGGCTCGATGCCCGTCATTCTCGGTGGGTCCGAGGAGATCAAGACCAAGTACCTCACGCCGCTGGCCGAGGGGAAGTCGTCCTTCTCCTACGGCCTGTCCGAGCGCGAGGCCGGCTCGGACACTGCAGCGATGAAGTGCCGAGCCAAAAAGGATGGGGACGACTGGGTCCTGAGCGGCCAGAAGTCCTGGATCACCAATGCCGGTGTCTCCGAGTACTACACGGTTTTGGCCGTCACCGACCCCGACGGAACGCGCGGCAACAACATCAGTGCGTTTGTCGTCGAGAAGTCCGACGAAGGGTTCACCTTCGGTGAGAAGGAGCGCAAGCTCGGTATCAAGGGCAGCCCTACTCGCGAGCTGATCTTCGACAACGTGCGTATCCCCGGGGACCGCCTCATCGGAGCGCCCGGCGAGGGCCTCAAGATCGCCCTGCGCACCCTTGACCACACCCGCGTCACGATCGGCGCCCAGGCCGTCGGCATCGCGCAGGGAGCGCTCGACCAGTCCCTGGCCTACGTCAAGGAACGCCAGCAGTTTGGCAAGCGCATCGCCGACTTCCAGGGCATTCAGTTCATGCTCGCCGACATGGCGATGGAACTCGAGGCCGCCCGACAGATGGTGTATGTGGCCGCTGCGAAGTCCGAACGTGGCGACGCCGACCTGTCCTTCTTCGGTGCGGCGGCCAAGTGCTTCGCCTCCGACGTCGCGATGAAGGTGACCACCGACGCGGTCCAGCTCCTGGGTGGCGCTGGCTACACGCGCGACTTCCCGCTCGAGCGGATGATGCGCGACGCCAAGATCACCCAGATCTATGAGGGCACCAACCAGGTCCAGCGCATCGTCATGGCGCGCCAGCTGCTCAAGGGCTGAAACTGTATGCCGTCCGCCCACCACGGGCGGCCCGCTCAGTTGCCGCTGGGCTTTCCGTCGGTCCCTGCAGGAGGGGCCTCAAGCGGCTGATCCTCGCGGAGCATGGTGAACAGCGCCCGGGCGCGCTCGGTGTCCCACTTGACCGCGAGCCCAGCGTGCGTCTGATAGCCGAGGTCCTTCAGCGGAACGGTGAGACTGAGCGTCGAGTCGTTGCTCGCGCCACGCATCGCCAGCAGGATGTTGGCCGCATCCCGCATCGACGTCTCCTGACCGACGCCAACCGCCTTCGCAGCGGTGTGCGTGAACGACCAGTAGCGGAACGGGTTGAGGACAGTTGACGGGGTTGCTGCACCCTTCATGATCGCCCCAAGGAACTGGCGTTGACGGTCGGTCCGACCGATGTCGCCGCGGGGGTCTGAGTGTCGGGCGCGCACAAAACCGAGGGCGTTCTTGCCGTCGAGGACTTGGCAGCCCTTCTTGAGGTTGATGTGGGCGAACGTGTCGTCCATGTCGAAGGGGACGCAGAGGTCGACGCCACCGAGGCTGTTGACCACGTTGGCGAATCCGCCGAATCCGATCTCGAGGTAGCCGTCGATGCGCAGGTTGGTGGTCTGCTCCAACGTCTCGATGAGCAGTTTCGGGCCCCCGATGGCGTAGGCCGCATTGACCTTGTTGCTGCCGTACCCGGGGATGGGCATGTAGCTGTCGCGCGGGATCGAGATGATGGCCGACTTGCCGCCGCCGGAGGGTACATGGATGAGCATGATCGAGTCGGTGCGCTGCCCTTCGGCCGATCCGGTCCCCAGTTCCTTGCGTTCGGCCGCGGTCAGATCACCGCGCGAATCTGAACCGACGAGCAGATAGGTGTTGCCGGGTGTCTGCGCCGGCCGAGTTCCAGCCGGCGAGTCATCGACGCGGGACACTGTGTTCCACGCATGGAAGGGCGTGATGACCAAGAAGGCCAGCCAGAGCAGGATGACGAGGGGGACGAGCCGCCACAGCCGACGGCGACGACGCGGGTGCTCCTCGTCGCGGGGAGCTGCGAGGGGGCGGCCGCCGCGCGTGGGGCCGTGACGAGAAGGATCCGACTGACGTGGGGCCGACTCGCGCTGCGTGTGCCCCTGACGGACTGGGCGCTGAGCGGCAGCCTCACGGCGGGGCGGGCGCTGTCGTGATTCGGCACCTCGTCGTGGGCGTTCCGGTGCCTCCTCCCGACGCTCTCCAGCCGCGTCGCGTGCTGGCGATGACGCTCGACGCCGCCCACGCGTGTCCACCACGATGGCCTCGCCGTCATCCGCTGGCCGGTTCACCGGCGCAGCTCGGACATCGTCGGCGCGTGGGCGGCGTGGGCGTTCTGGCATGCAGACACGATAACTGGATCGCGCCGCGGTGCCGGACGGTCGCGGGGTAGTCTCGCCGTGCTATGACGACTGCGCCTCTTCCCTCGGTCTCCGTTGTGATGCCCTTGCTCAATGAGGCGGATTATCTCGAACGAGCCGTGAGCGCGATCCTGGATCAGCGCTACGCCGGCGAGCTCGAAGTCATTCTGGCGGTGGGTCCGAGTTCGGACGACACGATGGGTGTCGCGCGGCGGCTGGAGGCGCAGGACCCTCGCATCGTCGTCGTCGAGAACCCCACTGGGCGGACGCCGGACGCACTGAACGCCGCCCTCGCCGCGGCCCGTCACGAAGTGGTGGTCCGCGTCGACGGTCACGGGTTCCTCTCACCGGGCTACATCACCACTGCCGTTCGCAGCCTTGTGGAGACCGGCGCGGCCAACGTCGGGGGCGTGATGGCTGCAGTCGGGCAGACACCCTTCGAGAAGGCCGTGGCCACCGCCATGCGTTCGCGACTCGGTGTCGGTGGGGCGTCCTTCCACACGGGCGGCGAAGCGGGTCCTGCAGCCACCGTCTACCTCGGCGTGTTTCGCCGCGACTGGCTCACCAAGGTCGATGGCTACGACCGCCGGTTCGACCGTGCGCAGGACTGGGAGCTGAACCATCGGATCCGCAGTGCCGACGGAGTGGTCTGGTTCGATCCTGAGCTTTCCGTCGAGTACCGGCCCCGAGGCACCATCCGGTCTCTCGCAAAGCAGTACCTCGAGTACGGCCGGTGGCGCCGCGTGGTCGCCAGCCACCACGACGGCACGATCTCCGCGCGCTACCTCGCGCCGCCGGTCACCCTCGTCGCCTGCGCAGCCGGCCTCGTTGGTGGATTCGCTTGGGCGCCGTTGTGGGTTGTTCCGGCCACGTATGCCGCGAGCGTCACGGTCGGCGGTCTCGCCATCGGCCGGGCACAGGGTGCAGCCGTGGCCGTCCGAGTACCGGCAGCGCTCGCTACCATGCACGGCAGCTGGGCCTGGGGATTCCTCACCAGCCGTCCCGCTCACTTGTTGGCCAAGGAGAAACGATGACGAGACCCGCCCCCGCACCGACCCCGGGTGTGGCGACTCGGTGGGGACGGGTCTGGGACCGCCGCGCCATCCTCAAGACCCTCGTCCAGCGAGACCTGCGCGTCCGCTATGCCCGGTCCTGGTTGGGCTACGTCTGGACGGTTCTCGACCCCCTGGCCATGGCGCTCATCTACTTCATGATCTTTGCGGTGGTCTTCAAGCGCCCCGACGCGGGTCACAAGCCGTACTTCCTCTTCCTCATCACCGGCCTCCTGGCCTGGCAGTGGTTCAACTCCTCGGTGAATGAGACGGCGCGCGCGCTGTTGGCCGAGGCCAAGCTCGTGCGATCCACGAACCTCCCGCGCGAGCTGTGGGTCATTCGGGTCGTCCTGGCCAAGGGGGTGGAGTTCCTGCTTTCGCTGCCGGTCCTCTTCGGATTCGCCCTCATCTATCTCTTCCGCGGCGACCTCGACCTCAACTGGCGACTCGTGCTCTTCCCCCTCGGCCTCGTCCTGCAGTTCCTGCTGCTGGTGGGCATCGGCCTATTGCTCGCGCCCGCCACGGTTCTGGCCGATGACACCATCCGCGTCGTGCGGATCATTCTGCGGATGCTGTTCTATTGCACGCCAATCATCTATGTCGTCGAGCGTGCCCCCGAATGGCTGCAGGTCCTGCTCTGGTTCAATCCGCTCAGCGGAATTCTCGAGTTCTATCGCGCCGGCTTCTTCGATGCCCCGATGAATTGGGCTCCCGTATTTGCCGGGCTGGCCGTCACTGCCTTGTTGATCGGCGCCGGCCTGATCGTGTTCGGGCGCCTCGAGCGCGCCGTGCTCAAGGAGATCTGATGACTGACCCACAGTTGGCCAGCGACGTCGACTCAGTCATCGAGGTGAACCACCTCGGAATCGAGTTCTATCGCTCCCGTCGGCGTCGGCTCTCTCTGCGCGAGATCGTCCTCAAGGGTCGCAACACCTCGCCCTCGGAGACGTTCTGGGCGCTGGACGACATCTCGTTCAACGTCGGGTCGGGTGAGGCGGTCGGCCTCGTCGGTGCCAATGGTGGCGGCAAGTCCACCCTTCTCAAGGTCATCGCGGGCGTCCTCATTCCTGACAGCGGTCACTCCAGCGTCCACGGCGGTGTCGCGCCCCTCATCGAACTCACCGGAGGCTTCCTCGGTGAGCTTTCCGCCCGCGAGAACGTCTACCTGACGGCAGGTCTGCACGGGCTGAGCAAGGAGGACGTGGACGACAGGTTCGACGACATCATTGCGTTCGCCGGGCCACAGGTGAAGGCCGGACTCGACATGCCTTTCCGGCACTTCTCCTCGGGCATGCAGGTGCGGCTGGGGTTCTCCGTCATCACGACCCTGGACGAGCCGATCATCCTCGTCGACGAGGTGCTCGCCGTCGGAGACATGGCCTTTCGTGAGCAGTGCTATGGCCGTATGGAGTCACTGCTCGCCCAGGGGCGCACGCTCTTCCTGGTGTCGCACAGTGAGAAGGATCTGCAGCGCTTCTGCGCGCGTGGCCTCTATCTGCGTTCGGGCAAGCTCGTGGCAGACGGCCCCATGGACGAAATCCTCAAGGTCTATCGCGAAGACAACACAGCCAAGCCCTGACGGACTTCTATCGCGTATGCCGTCCGCTTTCCATTGCGCGGACCGGGCAGCGATCAGGCCAAGGACTCGACGGCCGAGACCAACTGCTCCTCGTTGTCGCAGGCGATGACCACGGAGGTGACCCAAGGGCGATCGAGCACGACCTTTGGACCAACGGCGAGCGCCTCACTCGCGTCCCCTAGTGCGACGCTGATGACGACGCCAGCCCCGGCCAGGCGGATCAGGTCGGCGTCTACGTCGTGAGTCCACGCTCCGCCCTCATCGCCTCGAACCTCCAGGTAGTCCAGGTTGGCCAGCGCGGAGGCGGCCGCGAGCTCGGCCGGAGAGGAGACGGCGACACCGAGTCGGGCCACCGAACCATCCGCGACAAGCGCGCGGGCGACATCCCAGTTCTGCGGTAACGAGGCTGACGACGGCAACACCAGGTAGGCGACCAAGCGTCGGCCGAGCGCCGCGAAGGCGCGCTCCACGGCATACGGCAGGTCTGTGGTGGTGGCGTCGACGTGCAGAATGGTCTTGAGCCGACGCGTCAGCGCGGGCTCGGTGGCGCCGATCAGCGCTTCGGCGGCGCCAGAGTCGGCCGCAGCCACGTCGATGTGACTCACGCCCAGGTCGACCGCGCGCGCAAGGAGGGACCGCAGGTGGGCGGCCCGCTGGCTCGAGCTCTGCCCGGGTTCGCCGCCTTCTGCGAAGGTGCGCGCACTGAGCACGAGCGCCGACTGCCCGCCGAGGGAGGCGTCCTTGCGAGGAACGAGGTCACCTCGCGCCTCCACCTCGCGGCTCATCTCGGCCATGAGCGAACGCCACGGAACCGCGACGGCGTCCTCGATATGGCCGAAGAGCCGAGACACCCGGACGTAGTCGCTGAGCGAGTCCACCGTGGCTCGATAGGCGTGGATGTCCGTGGGCGACCCTTCGGGCGCAAACGTGTGCTCGCCCAGGGTCCGACGCAGCCACGGCGTCACGTGTTCGCGGTCGTAGGCGTCCACAGCCTGGGCCGCAGCCTCCCGCAGTGCTGCGGCCGTGAACACCTCGGCGCCCAGACCCTCAGGAACCTCCTCCATGTCGACGCGTCCGTAGACGTGTCCCGATGCAAGAGTGGCCTCGATCAGCTCGTCCACGAGGTCGGCGTCAGCGACCGGGTTGTCGCCCGTGAGGCGCACGACGAAGTCGTCATCGGCCAACCCCTCGCATGCGACGACGAACCGTCCGAGCACGTCATCCAGGGACCCACGCACCACCGTGATGCCCACCGACTCCAAATGGGTGGCGATCTGGCCGTCGTAGTCCTCGACGCTTGTGGCGACGACAACTTCGTGACCACTGCGAGACACACGCCGGGCCACGAGCTCGATGAGCGGCATACCCCCCATGGTCAGCATCGCCTTGCCCGGCAACCGGGACGAGTTGAGGCGGGACTGGATGACGACACGAATGCGGCGCACGGGTCCTCCGGTTTCGGTTCGGTGGGTCATGGGATGGCTGCGGCTTCGACGGCGGCGAGTAGCGCGTCGGCCACGCGCTCGCGTCCGTGACCGTCGATCAGGGCTCGACCCCTGCGCGAAAGGTCGAGGCGTGTGTCGGGATTGGTCAGGAGGTCACGCAGGAGGGCGATCGCCGTCGGGGCCAGATCATCGCGCAGGGCAGCAAGCGGACCCAGCGGAGCGACGACGCGGTGCTCGGCAAGCATGGCGTAGCCGACCAGCTGGTTGTCGGCGACGGTCGTGACCGCAGTGGGCGCACCGATCGCCAGCAGCTCCCACACGGAGGAACCGGCCGCGGTCACGACGAGGTCCGCGCTCGCAGCGTGCGCCGCGATGTCGGGGGTGGGGGCGATGACCGTCAATCGCTGATGGTCACCGAGCGATTCACGGGCGAGCTCATCGGCAATGTGGTCCGTGGCCGCGACGACGGTGAGGTCGAGCGGGAGACCGGTGGCGAGGACCAGTGGTACCACGGTCGGCGCGGCGCCGGCCGCATCGGTTCCACCGAAGAAGGCCAGCACCGTGTGCGGGGTGCTGTCGCCAGCAGGAGTCGTGAGGTCCTTGCGGTGACCCAGGATGTCGTCGCGCAGCAGCGAGAACTCCACGCCGGCGAGGGACACGTCGCCGAGGGGCAGACCCTCGATGGGCGCCGCGCCAAGGTTCTGGTCGAGGTGGACGTCAGCGGACTGCGCACTGCCGTGCGGACCGTCGCGCAGGGCCAGGACGGCCACGCCCGCCTCGCGCAGCGCAGCGCCCGAGTCGGGGGCGAGGTCATAACCATCGAGAACCACTGCATCGAAGCCTTGCTGGTGGCAGAGCCCCGCGAGGGCGATCGGCTCGTCGGGGGCCGCGATGACGTCGATGCCGCGGGTCTGGACCGCGTCGGTCAGCCACTGGGCACCCTCGATCCGGCCGATCACGGTCACGGCAACGGCCCGGGAGCGCAACTCGTCGGCCAGCGCCAGGCATCGGGCGAGGTGGCCGACACCCGTGGACGGGGCGGCATCACACCGCAGTCCGACGTGCACATCCGGCAGGTGGCGCAGCCGATGGCCTTGGGGTGTTGGCGAAGGGATGGACATCACGTGGATGTTAGCCTGAGCCTCGCTCGCGTCAGCCTCGTCAGGCGATGTCGAGCCGGTCGCGTCAGCGGCCGCCGTGACGAGGAGTTGACCGCCGGCGAACCCACGCCAAGGTGGATGTCGAGGTCTTCAAGCTGTGGAGGTTTGTTCGTGAGCATGCTCGAGGGTTCGTCAATTCTGGTGACCGGCGGGACGGGATCGTTCGGGAAGGCCTTCATCGCCGAACTCTTGGCCCACCACAACCCCAAGCGTGTCGTCATCTTCAGTCGCGACGAGCTCAAACAGTACGAAGTGCGCCAGCAGTTCGGAGACGACCCCCGCCTGCGCTGGTTCATCGGTGACATTCGTGACCAGCACCGCCTCAACCGCGCGATGCACGGCATCGAATATGTCGTACACGCCGCCGCGCTCAAGCAGGTCGACACGGCTGAATACAACCCGTGGGAGTTCGTCCAGACCAACATCGTCGGCTCGCAAAACGTCATCGAGGCGTGCATCGATGCGGGCGTCAAGAAGGTCGTGGCCCTCTCGACCGACAAGGCGTCCTCTCCGATCAACCTTTACGGCGCGACCAAGCTGACCGCCGACAAACTGTTCATCACCGGCAACCACTACGCCGCGGCCTACGACACTCGGTTCTGCGTCGTTCGCTACGGCAACGTCATGGGCAGCCGTGGGTCGGTCATCCCGTTCTTCCGGCGCTTGGCGCAGGCAGGCGAGTCCCTGCCGATCACCGATCTGCGCATGACGCGGTTCTTCATCACCCTTCCTCAGGCAGTCAAGTTCGTGGTCGACTCGTTCGAGCAGATGCAGGGCGGCGAGCTCTATGTGCCGCGCATTCCGTCGATGAAGATCACCGACCTGGCCCAGGCTGTCGCGCCCGGCGCCAAGATGCACGAGATCGGACTGCGCCCGGGAGAGAAGCTGCACGAAGAGATGATCTCGGCCGAAGAGGGACGCCGTGCGCTCGTCATCGGCGACCGCTATGTCCTCCAGCCCGACCTCGCGTCGTGGGGCTACACCGCTCCCAAGGAGGGCGAGCCCGTGGTCGAGGGCTTTCACTACACCTCCGACAACAACGACCAGTGGTTCTCGGGCGAGGAGATGGTCTCCATCCTCGAGACCGAGGTCTGATTCGTGATCCCCTATGGCCGACAGTCGCTCGACGAGTCGGACATCGAGGCGGTCGTCGACGTGCTGCGTGGGGACTGGCTGACCACCGGTCCCACGGTCACGGCCTTTGAGAGGGCCCTGGAAGAGCTGTCCGGAGCGACGCGCGCCGTCACCTGCACGAGCGGGACCGCGGCTCTCCACATCGGGTATGCCGCGGCCGGTGTGGCCGCCGGTGATGAGGTCGTCACGACCCCCATGACGTTCGTGGCGACCGCCTCGTCGGCCATGGCACTCGGCGCCACCATCCGGTTCGTCGACGTCGAGGACGACACCCTCAACATCAACCCGGCGCTCGTCGAGGACGCCATGACCGACCGCACCAAGGTCGTCGCGGGCGTGGACTTCGCCGGACACCCCATTGAGGTCGACGAGTTGCAACCGATCACTCAGCGCACGGGCACCCTCCTCCTCGAGGACGCCGCCCACTCGATCGGGTCGACCTACAAGGGCCGTCCGGTCGGGTCGCTGTCCGACATCACCACCTTCTCGTTTTTCCCGACCAAGAACATGACCAGTGCCGAGGGTGGCGCAGTGGCGACTCTCGATGCGGATCTGGGTCAGCTAGCCCACGAGTTCCACAACATCGGCCTCGTGCGTGACCGCGAGCGCATGCGCTACCCCGACGAGGGTCCGTGGCACCAGGAGGTGCACGAGTGGGGGCTGAACTACCGGCTGCCCGACGTCCTGTGCGCCCTCGGTCTGTCGCAGCTGCAGCGGCTCAACACCTTCAAAACGCGACGCGCCGAGATCTTCGCCCGTTACCACGAGGGCTTGGCGGGGTTGGACGGAGTCCGTCTCCCCACCCAGCGCGACCACGTCGACCCGACGTGGCACCTCTACCCGTTGCGCGTCCTCGACGGTCGCCGCCGCGAGGTCTTCGATGCTCTGCGCGACAACGGCGTGGGCGTCCAGGTCAACTACATGCCCGCCCACTGGCACCCCATCTTCGAGGACCTCGGTTACCTGCGCGGTCAGTTCCCCGTCGCGGAGAAGTTCTACAGCGAAGAGATCTCTCTGCCGATGTTCGCAGGGCTCACGGACAGCGATCTCGACCGGGTCATCGACGCCGTGCACCGCGCAGTGCAGGGCTGACATGCACCACGCCAATCACTTCTACGGCCACGCGCACATCATGGCGCGTTATGTCGGTCTCGAGGAGCCCCTGCGCATCTGGGGCTACCTCCAGCACGGATGGAACATGCACGACGGCTTCGCCGTGGGCACTGTCTTTGCGCCGGGCTACCCCAAGTTGGTGTGGTCCCAGGCCTGTGCCCGGCGTGGCTGGGCTGCGGGTCTGCGTGACTACCGCCTCGTGGCAGCTCCCTGGCTCTACCTTCTCCGGATGGAGGAGCAGGAGAAGTGGCTCACCCAGCCGGGCAACAGGCCGGAAGAGCGCGAGGGAACCATCGTCTACCCGTTCCACGGATGGGAAGGCCAGCAAGTCGTCGGCAACCACGCGGCATACATCAATGAGATCCGGGCCACCGAGGGTGACGTGCCGATCACGGTGTGTCTGCACTGGAACGAGTTCGACAATCCCAAGGTGCGGCGCGAATACGAAGATGCCGGGGTCAGGGTCATCACGCACGGCGAGCGCGGCTACCTCTGGAAGGACACCGATGTGGCGTTCCTCTATCGGCAGCTCGACGAGATGCGTCGCCACAAGCGTGTGGTGTCCAACCGCATGAGCAGCGCCATCCTCTACGCATCGGCCGCCGGCATCGAGGCGGGCATCTATGGCGACCCGATGGCCCTCGAATCCGACCACGCGATCCTCGGTGGCGTCGGCAAGCCGCGCCGGATGTGGCCCGACATGCACCAGGTGTCGATTCCCAAGGACTACGCCAGGTCAGTGGCTGACGAAGAGCTCGGCGCGCTGGACGTGCTGCACCCCGCAGAGGTCATTGAGGCGTTCGGCTGGACCAAAGCCATGGGCCCGGTGCCGGGGCCGCCTCCGCCAGCTCCTTCGCTGGAGTTCCCGGAGGGCTTCTTCACGCGCAGGCGCAAGTCGCGGTCCACCAGCCATGCTGGACCTGCGGGTGCCGAGAAGGAACTGGGCGAGGCCTCGTGGCTCGAAAGCGCAGACGATGACGTCGAGGGGGCCGTCGGCGACCGCGAGCCGACGAAGCGCGACGACAAGGACCGCACCTCGGCCCGTAGCGATGACTCTGATAGCGCCTCGCACACCGACGAGGATCGGGCGTCGAGCATGACGGATGCGCCAGCCGCCTCGGACGCGCCCACCATGGGCTGAGCGGGCCACACGCGAACGCCACCCAGCCCATGAGGGCTGCGCGGCGTTGCTGCGTGAGGTCGGCCGGATGGCGTCAGACGAGGTCCCAGTCCATGGGCGTGCCCTTGGACGCGTCCCTGCGGAAGACACGGCCCTCGAGCTGACCGAAGTCGTCAGGTGCAAGCCCGCCGGCCGGGCGGATGGACCGAACATTGTCCGCGGTGACTGGATCGCCCGCCTTCACGTCCTCCACGACGAAGAGCGAACGTCGGAAGCGAAGGCCCTCCCGTTCGGCAGCGCGGGCACCGATGCGTGGCTGACCCAGGGCCTGCCACGCCACCTCGGTCTCGCGGCGCAGGGAGGCGAGCTCATGGGGTTCGAGTGAGAACGCCGAGTCGACGCCCCCACCCTCGCGCGACATCGTGACGTGCTTCTCGACGAGACATGATCCGAAGGCCACCGACGCGACCGCTGCGCCGATCCCCATCGTGTGGTCGGAGAGGCCGACCGGCACTCCGAAGGCCTCCCGCATCACGGGGATGCCACGCAAGTTGGAGGCTGCCGGGTCCGCGGGATAGCTCACGGTGCAGCTCAGCAGCATCACTTGGTCGTTGCCGGTGTTGTGAGCGGCGGTGAGAGCGGCCGCGATCTCGCCCACGGACGCCATGCCCGTGGAGATGATCAACGGCTTGCCCTTGGAGGCTGCGTGGCGGATGAGGGGGAGGTCGACGATCTCGGACGAGGCGATCTTGAAGGCCGGGACGTCGAGGTCGGTGAGGAACTCCACAGCCGTCGGGTCGAAGGGCGAGGAAAAGGCCAGGATGTCGAGGTCGCGAGCAAGAGAGAAGATCGGCTCGTGCCACTCCCACGGGGTGTGGGCCTCCTGGTAGAGCTCATAGAGCCGGCGCGACCCCCACAGCTCGTGCCCCGAGGAGAGGCGGAAGGCAGGCGCGTCGACGTCGATGGTGATCGTGTCTGCGGTGTAGGTCTGCAGCTTGATGGCGTGGGCGCCTGAGTCGGCAGCCATCCGAACGATCTCGAGCGCCTTGTCCAGGGAGCCATCGTGGTTGCCGGACATCTCGGCGATGATGAAGGGCGGAGCGTCGGGTCCGACCTCGTGCTGCCCGATGGTGAGGGAGGTGGTCGTGGGGCGCGAGGCGCCGGGGTCGACGGGAGTGGGGGTTGAGTCAGTCACGGGATCTCGTCTCAGAAGGAGTGTCAGTCGCGCGTCGCGCGCACGTGGATCACGGTGGTGGGAGTGCCGTCGACATCGCGGACCGAAGACTCGATCTCCGCGAAGCCATTGCGCTTGTTGAACCGTCGGACGGCGTCATTGGCCTCGAGGACCTCGCCCTCGAGGGTCTGCAGGTCGAGCTGCTCAAAGGCAAACCGCTTGGCCTGTCGCTGTATTTCGATCCAGGCAGGAAGCAGCTCGCCCCGCTCACCCAACCCGGCGTTGTCGAGGTAGTAGCCCCACCAGGCGGACCGATTCTCCCGGTCAATGTCAAAGAAGGTGACGACGCCGGAGGGCTCGCCGTGCCGCTCGAAAATGTAGACCTTGCGGGAGTGGGACTCGTTCGTCGCGGCCCACCAGCCGGCGTGCTCCTCGGCGGAGATCTCGTGCTGCGTCAAGGAGACTGCGCGAACCTCGGGGTGGTTGCGCCATTGCAGGACGTTGGCGCTGTCGGCATCCGTGGCAGGACGCAGCATCGTGCTCCTTGCGGGTCGGGCGGTGCGGCACTTCAGGTCTGGGCGCACCATCGTGGTGGGTAGACTATCTGAAACCAACTTCACGACCTTCTAGGTGGATTCATGGGTGCACTGAGCCGGGACGACCTCCGGAGCATGATGGCTGACGTTCTGTCTGCGCAGGGCAAGACCATTCCGGCAGAGGACTCAGCAATTCTGGAGGAGATCGGCTTCCGGTCGCTCGACTTCTCCGAGTTGGCGCTGCGCGTTGAGGACGAGATCGGCGAGGAGCTCAACTTCGACGCTCCCGAGCTGCGACAGATCCGCACCATCTCCGACGTGCTCGACTTTCTCGAGCAGCTGCAAGCAGCGTGACGTCCGGCGGCTCGGATCCGGCTGGCGCTGCCAACCGGATCGTCACAGGAGCCAGCACGCGGACCTGGGGCGATCTCGAGCCCCTCGACCTTCCGGCTGCCGCGGCAGTCATGGTCAGCGACAACCTCGAGGCCGCTCGCGCGGTGTCATCCGCTCTTCAGCGCGGGGACGGTGAGTTGCTCATCGCCTCCCGCAGCCGCATGACCCCAGAGCTGGTCGATGACCTGCGCGCCTCCGGCCTCGCGGTTGTGGACGGTGACACCGTGCTACCCGCCACGACCGAACGCGAGCTCAGCGCGGGCCGTATCTGGCTGCTGACCAGTGGCAGCACCGGCCGACCCAAGCGCGTCGCCCACACCCTCGACACCCTCACCACCGTGGGGGGACAGCAGCCTGCCCGCACCTGGCTCTGTCCTTATGCCCACGGCGCCTACGCGTGGTGGCAGATCGTCACCCTCGGTCTGACCCAGCCCGATCAGCACATCCTGTTCGTGGAGCCGAGTGAACTCGACATCTGGCCGGGGCAGGCGTTGGCCGCCGGCGTCACGGCCGCTTCGGGCACACCGACCTTCTGGCGACAAGCGCTCTATCGCGACCCCGAGAGCGTGGCGGCGCTGCCGCTCAAGCAGGTCACGCTCGGTGGCGAGCCGGTGGACCAAGCGATCCTCAGCCGACTCACCGAGATGTTTCCGCAGGCGCGGGTGTCGTGGATCTATGCCTCCTCCGAGGCCGGTGCCACCATCGCCGTGCACGACGGGCGCGCGGGGTTCCCGCAGGAGTGGCTGGATCGAGAGGCGCCCGACCGGGCCACCCTCAGTGTCGAGGACGACGAACTCATCATCAGCTCGTCCAAGCGCGCGGAGGGCATCGACGCCCGGCTGCGCACAGGCGACCGCGTTGACATCGCCGACGGGCGCGTGGTGATCACCGGCCGCATCGCGAGTGACGAGATCAACGTTGGCGGGGCCAAGGTCTCGGCCTCGGCCGTCCGCAATGTTCTGCTGTCCCACCCGTCGGTCGCCTGGGCCTCCGTTCGTGGTCGCAAGGCCCCCATCGTCGGCAACATCGTCACCGCCGAGGTCGTGCTCGTCGGTGCGGCCACCGACTCCGACCTCACCCAATGGTGCGCCGAGCGACTCCCGGACTACTCCGTCCCTCGGCGCATACGGTTCCTGGACACCATTCCCATCAAGGAGACCCTGAAGAGCGATGTCTGACACCACTACTCCCATCGGACCCGCCTCGGTCGTCGTCGTCTCCGGAGGGTCGCGCGGTCTCGGACTCGCGATCGTCGAGGACATCCTGGCCCAGGGCGCCAAGGTCGCGGCCTTCGCCCGCACCGTGACTCCCGAGCTCGAGCAGCTCGCCAAGGACAACCCTGAGTCTGTCGTCGCCGCATCGGTGGACACCACCGACAACAACGCAGTGTCGGCCTTCCTCAAGCAGGCCGAGGCCACGCTCGGTCCGATCGACGCCCTCGTCAACAACGCCGCCGCGGGCCAGGACAGCCTGCACGTGCACACCTCACCCGAGAACATCGCGCGGATCATCGACACCAACCTCACCGCGCCGCTGCTCCTCACGCGGCTGGTGCTCCGCCGCATCATGGCCAAGGGCAACCGTGGTCGCATCGTCATGGTGACCTCGATCTGCGCCCAGCGTGGCTACTCGGGACTCGTCGCCTACTCGGCCACCAAGGGCGGTCTGGACAGTGCCATGCGCACGCTGGCCCGCGAGATGCACGGACGTGCTCTCGTCAACAGCGTTGCACCCGGCTTCTTCGCGTCCGAGATGTCGTCCGTGCTGGGCCAGACCCAGCTCGACACCATCACCCGACGGACCCCCTCCGGTCGACTCGTCGAGCCGTCCAACATCGTGCCGATCGTGCACACGCTGCTCTTCGAAGACACCAACATCAACGGCCAGGTCATCACCATTGACGGTGGCGGCGGCATCTGAGGCCGTGACTCACGGCGCGAGCGCACGACTTGCGGCGGCGATGCGCACACCTCTGGTGATCGAGCGCGCCGCCGACCACATGTGCACGAGTGGGACTCATTCACGCGTTGCCGACGGTCGCGTCGTCTGCTGGTCGCCTCCGCGGGCCCACAACGCGGCGTATGCCGTGGACGCCGAGATTGCGGCGCAGTCGCCACCTCCGCACCTCGAGGTGCGATGGTGCGGACTCTGGGATGCGCACGACGGTTTTTGGGGGGCGTGGTGCGCATCAGAGGTGTGCGCGAAGTTGTGGGACATCCCGATCGTCGTGCTTGCGGCGCGATCACCGGTCGGGGCCAGCCCGGTGACGCGAGCCGGTCAGACCGTGACGTATGCCGTCAGGGCCGAGGGTGACCTCGTGGTCGCCCTCGGAATCCTGACCGCGTGACTTCCTCGGCTACTTGACGGCCCGTCGGGCGAGGCGACGCGCCTTGCTCATGAAATCTGGGGGAAGCACCTCATTGGCGGTTGACTTCGCGGTCGACACGGCCTTCTGGGTAGCGATCCGTCGCGGTGCCCTGATCGCCTGAACCGTCTTCCAGGTGAGCGTCTCCTCGTAGCGTTCGATGATGCGTTCGAGCTCGCGGATGTAGCGGTCCCGGTGGCGCAGCGTCCCCTCGAGCCAGGCGACCTGTGCATCGTGCTCGCGCATGCGGCGCGAACGCATGCGGTCCAGGGCAAGGAGTTCGCGGAAGCCGGTGGAGGTGGCCGACGGAAGGTTGCGGGGGAGCGTGCCCTGCTCGAGGCTGGCCTCGATCATCTCGGCAACCGTGAGACCAGTGGGATTGACGACCGAAGCGATCTCGCTCTGCACCCGCGCGACTCGACGCACGACGTCCTCGGTGACCACTGTGCCGACCATGGCGGCCAAGGAGGCGGTGAGCTCATCGGGAGTCGTGCTCATCTTCCAGGGGTGCGGGGCCGCGGACGCCAGCAGCCTGGTGGCGAACTGGCGCAGGGCGAGCACGAACATGTCGTCGGCACCGAGGATTCCGGCTCGACGCCAGGACGAGTCCACGGCGCTGAGCTTGCCGTCGTCCCCGATCACGACGTTGTCGATCGTGGCAAAGCCGCGACGTTCGGCGGTGGCTGTGGTCCAGACGCTCGGATCGCGCAGCCAAGTGCGGTACTGCTCGACGAGCGTGCGGATGTCGCGGTGCGAGCGGCGGGCGCAGGCGTCGCGAAGCTCCATCTCGAGGATCCGACCGTTGGCCGGGGTCTGAGGTGCGAGGTCGCGAGTGATCGCTCCAACGTGGACCTCTGCGTCGACGTTGCCGTTTGCCCACACTGCGGACGACACGCCCTCATGGTCGACGCTGTGGATGCGGGCCCAGGCAGGGTCGACCCAGGTCTCGGCGTCGATGACGGCGGGCAAGGCCAGGCGCTGTGCAGCCGTGCCGCGGTGCGCAACGAGGAGCCACGCGGGCGCCAACTGCGTCACCACACCGCCGTCGACGAGACGCTCCACGGTGATTCGGGGGTCGCGCAGGGCTGGGATGTTTTGGAAGTGACGCTCGGCTGCGCGGCAGCTGTGAAGTCTGGCAGCATCAGTGAGGCCGGGTTTGCCCTCGGCCAGAGCCGCTCCGTCGACGAGGAGGTGGTGGGCGTCGGGGGTCGGATACGCGCCGAAGAGTGCGTCCGTCGTCAGTCCCTGGTCTTGTCGGATGACTTCGAGCTCAGCGAGGTGCAAGCAGCGGTGGTTGAACCCGTTCGCGCCGACGTGCCACGCGTCGTCGTCGTCGACGTCGAGCAGGGGCTGGGCTGCGAGCAGCTCGTGCAGTCCGAGCTCGTTGGTGACGTCGACCACCAACGTGCCGTCGGGAGCGAGCAGGTCGGCAAGCGTGGCCACGACATCGGCCTCACCCATCCCGGTCGAGTCCGGGCCGAGGAGTCGGGTGGGGCCACCCAACGCGACGACGAGGTCGAACCCGGTCTCGTCGTCAAAGGCGTCGATCCCGCCAATGTGGAGGGAAGCACGATCGTGCAGGCCTGCTGCGTCACTGACGACACGCGAATCGGGGATGGACCTGAGCAGGATCTCGATCTTGGCGTCCGACGGGAGGGACTCGACGAGCAGGGCCGCGCGCGGCCCTGCGAGGAGGACTCGTTGGGGAGCGCGACAGCGCACCACATCGTCGACGACGACCTCAACCGCAAGGGGTGCAGCCACGCGTCCGAGGTCCGACCAGACCAGCATCTCGCCCGTGAGGACGTGCGCTCCAGTGACATTGTCGCGCACGCGCTCCGACTCGGGGTTGGCTGCCAACGTGGGTCCTCTCATCGACTGTCGACCTTTCCCGGCGGGACGCACGGTCAAGGGCGTCACCTAGACTAGCGGCGCGGCGTTCGCGGGCGATGTCAAGGCGACAGGAGCCGCCTCACCTGACATCGAGCGAGGAGTGTGAAGCATGCCGGGGACCCCCAGCGTCGGTGCTGTTGTGCTCAGTATGGGCAACCGACCGCGTGAATTGGCCGCTGCTCTGGCCTCGCTGCTCGCCCAGGTCGATGTCGACCTCGATGTAGTTCTCGTGGGCAACGGCTGGGAGCCCGTCGGGTTGCCTGGTGGCGTGCGGGCCGTGCACCTCCCCGAGAATGTCGGGATACCCGAGGGTCGCAACGTCGGTGCACGTGCAGCACGCGGCGACGTCCTCTTCTTCTATGACGACGACGCTGTGTTGCCGACCCCCAACGTGCTCTCGCGGTTGGCTGCGGAGTTCGCTGCCGACCCGGAGCTTGGCGTCGCTCAGCCGCGCGGCGCAGACCCCGACGGTCTTCGCGCACCTCGCCGCTGGGTGCCTCGTCTGCGCACCGGCGACGGTGGGGTCGATGTCGGGGGTGAGGTGGTGGTCTTCTGGGAGGGCGTGTGCACCATTCGCCGCGAAGCCTTCGACCAGGTCGGTGGCTGGCCCGGGCACTTCTGGTACGGCCACGAGGGCATTGACCTTGCCTTCCGGCTGGTCGACGCCGGGTGGCGCCTGCGCTACTGCCCCGACGTGGTCGTTCACCATCCCGCGACCAGCCCGACGCGCCACGCGGTCTTCTATCGCATGAACGCACGCAACCGGGTCTGGGTGGCCAAGCGCAACCTCCCTCATCCGTTGTCGGCCATCTACGTACTCGACTGGGTCGGCATCACCTTGTTGCGTGAGCGCAATCGAGCGGACCTGAGCACGTGGTTCCGCGGACTGATCGAGGGCATTCGCACCGACGCAGGTCCCCGTCGACCCATGAAGTGGCGCACCGTGCTCCGGCTGACGCGCGCCGGTCGACCACCGGTCGTGTGAAGTGAGCGCACGGAGGGTGCCGGTCATCCTCACCGGCGTCAGCAGCGTGACCCACCTCGTGTATGCCGCGTCGTGGCTTCGCTCGCAACTGGACACCGGCGTCGAGATCGACCTCGCGATCCGTGAGCCCGGCACGTTTGTCGGCCGGGCCCGAGTATTGCCGCGCGACATCACCACGTATCTGCCCCGCGACGGACGACTCCGAATCACGCAGGATGAGCGCGCGGCATACCCCGGGGTGTCGTCAACGTCGCCGACCTTGCTCTGTGTGGGTGCTCCGGGATTGAGAACGTATGTGGAACTCGCCCGACGTCTGCGGCGTCTGCCTCGGGTCGTGGTCGTCGACGAGGGGATTGGGTCCTACGGCGATGTGCACACCCGCCTGGCCGCCTACCGTCGAGCAGGAGGACGTGGGCCCTGGCCGGCCATCCGTGCGGCTGCCGTGGCCGGTGGGCTCCGCACCCTGACGAGCGAGCGCTGGACGACCTACCGTCGACGTGGCGACTCGACGTCAGGCTGGGAGGTCAATGCCTCCGTGGCAGCGGAGTTCGCGGGCCACCTCAGCGGCGAGCCGGCCCCGCCGCGCATGGCGGTCTACCTCACGCAGCCCTGGCCCGAGCTCGGCGTCATGGACGCCGGTGACTACCTGCGGCATGTCCGGGGGGTGCGAGCAGCCTGCCAGGCGGTCGGTCTGTCCCTTGTCGTACACCCACATCCTGCTGACGACGCGACGCGCTATCCGGGCGTCGACGTGCGCGTTCAGACCCGGCCGGTCGAGCTAGACCGCTTCGTGACGAGTGCTGCTGTGGTCATCGGCTCCAACAGCACAGCCTTGCTCAACCTCGCGGCGCTCAGGAACGCACCAGCTGTGCGCGTCACCATGCGACAGACGCAGGCTCTGGAGGATGCTCTGAGCGCCGACCAGCGCGAGCTGCTCGACCACTTCCTACCGCCAGCCGTGGCGACCGATGCCCTTCCCGCTGCGCTCGTGCGCGCGATGGACAAGACCCCACCGGGGCTCGACTAGTCGACGTCCTTTTCGGCCACAGGTCGGATGGCTCGGTCACTGTGTCGCCCTCTCCATCACCTATGTCGCGGCGATCCTGTGTGCCTTCGTTCTCTATCGCAAACTGGTCCTCCGCGTGCGAGGGCATCTTCTGAGGGACCTGAGGCGTTTCAGCAGTGTCTACATCTCGACCTTTCTCCTCAATCTCGTCATGCTCACAGTTCTGGTGAAGTGGCTCGGCTTCACCGCCGTGATCTCACAGCTCCTGCTTGTCAGCACGTCGATTCCGGGTGACGAGTGAAACCGCCGCCATGTGCGCGTTGGCGACCCAGTGGTGCTTGAGGTCCTCGTCGTCCAGGAGCTGCGCAGTCCCGAGCGGGAAGCTGCGGGTCGCCTCACCGGCCAGGCCGAGGTGCCAGACCAGGTCGAGATTCAGCGACCGTGTCAACGGCGGCTGCGGGTTGTTCAGCAGGAATGAGCTCTGCAGGTACAAGGCCGCCAGCAGCGCAGAACCGCAGGCCGCGACGGACACGAAGAAGGTCGCAAACCAACCCGGTCGAGGATGCAACGGCGACTCGTGCTGCGCAGGAGCAACGGGAGGGTCAGCAGTGGCCACCAATGCAGGAGGTCGCCGTGTGCCGTACCGACGGCAGCTGCCCAAGCGATCAGCTCGACGGTGGTGCCGGTAGCAGCCCCCGAGCGCCAAGTCGGCGCCCATGCTCTCCTGCGGGTCGCGCAGCGAGCGATGCACGACGAATCCGGGGAGGACGATGCAGAACGCGACGTAGGAAGTAGGCGAACAGGGAGTCGTGGGGAACTCCGGCCGCGAGGATGAGGTCGAGGCATCCGAGCACGAGGCCAATGGCGGGGAGCCAGCCGAGTCGTCCAGAAATCGAGCGGTGAGGGAATGGGGGACATTTGAGGTCTCACGCCACGACCTCTCGTGGGTGTGGGGCCGCGTGCGTCGTCTCAGTCCGACAGGGCGAAGGTCAGCTCGGGTCCGGTCTTCTCGCGCAACTCGTCCTGCGTGACCCCGGGGGCGAGTTCGCGCACGATGAGCCCGTCGGCGGTGACGTCGATCACCGCGAGGTCGGTGATGATCCGCTCGACGACACCCAAGCCGGTGATCGGCAGGTCGCACTCGTCAACGATCTTGTGGCTGCCGTCCTTGGCGACGTGCTCCATGAGGACGATGACCTTCTTGGCGCCGTGGACCAGGTCCATCGCGCCGCCCATGCCCTTGATCATCTTGCCGGGGATCATCCAGTTCGCGATATCGCCGCTGGCGCTCACCTGCATGGCGCCGAGGATGGCCGCGTCAACCTTGCCGCCGCGGATCATGCCGAAGCTCGTCGCGCTGTCGAAGTAGCTCGCGCCGCGACGTGTCGTCACGGTCTCCTTGCCGGCGTTGATGAGGTCGGGGTCTACCCCATCTTCGCTGGGGTAGGCCCCGACGCCGAGGATGCCGTTCTCTGACTGGAGGACGAGCTCGACGTCATCGGGCACGAAGTTGGGGACAAGAGTCGGGAGCCCGATGCCGAGGTTGACGTAGGAGCCGTCGGTGAGTTCGCTCGCGGCGCGAGCAGCCATTTGGTCACGGGTGAGAGCCACGCTCACGCCTCCTTGGTCGTCGACGGCGCAGCAGTCACGGTGCGCTTCTCAATTCGCTTGTCCTGAGCCTGTTCTGGCGTCAGAGGAAGGACGCGTTGCACATAGATGCCGGGCAAGTGGATCTCATCGGGGTCGAGTTCGCCGGGCTCGACCAGCTCCTCGACCTCAGCGATCGAGACGCGGCCGGACATCGCGCAGAGCGGGTTGAAGTTGCGCGAGGACTTGTTGAACACAAGGTTGCCGTGGCGGTCGCCCTTCCACGCGCGCACCAGCCCGAAGTCAGCAGCGATGCTCTCCTCAAGCACGAAGGTGCGCTCCTGGCCACCGAGCGAAAAGGTCCGCGTCTCCTTGGGAGGTGAGGCGAGGGCAACACTTCCGTCCGCGGCATACCTCCATGGCAGTCCACCATCGGCGACCTGGCTCCCGACACCGGTCGGGGTGAAGAAGGCCGCGATCCCCGCGCCGCCGGCGCGCAGGCGCTCGGCAAGGGTGCCCTGCGGGGTGAGCTCGACCTCGAGCTCGCCCTCGAGGAACTGGCGGGCGAACTCCTTGTTCTCGCCGACATAGGAACTGACCATCCGAGCGATCTGCTTGGCGCCGAGCAGGATGCCGAGTCCCCAGTCGTCCACTCCACAGTTGTTCGAGAAGACCTCGAGGTCGCGCACCCCCTTGGTGTGCAACTCGTTGATCAAAACACTGGGGATGCCGCAGAGCCCGAATCCGCCGACGGCCAGGCTGGCACCATCGCGAACGTCTTCGAGGGCTGCGGCTGCAGAGGAGACGACCTTGTCCATGTTGCCGACTCTAGTCACCTGGGTTCAGGCGTCCGATGTGGTGGGGCTCCAGAGCCAGACGCCGCAGCATGGGCTGTCGACACGCTCAGGAAATCTTCCCGACTTTCCCCCGGTAAGCAAGAGATTCTCCGCCAACCAACGGGTGCCATCGAAGTACATGCGTGTAATTCACCCCGAACCACTTGCGGAACCCCTGTGACTGGTGGGACAACTGTCAAGCCAACATGTCTGGAGTGACGTCTGTGACGGATCTTGAGACACGCACACCATCACCCCTGTTGCCCTGAGGAGCTTTCGTTGACGCGCGCCACCCTGCCTGCCACGTCGACCCGAGGACCGGTTCGCGCCCTAGGTGCCGTCACCGTCTCTCTCTTGTCGATCCCCCTCGGCCTCTCGCTCGCGGGCGGTAGTGCCTCCGCGGCGCTCGCCTCGAGTGTCCCGCCACCACCGACCAAGCCGCTGCCTCAAGAGCTCGACATCGCCCCGAAGTACCAGGAGGGCTACCGCTGCCTCAGCGGTGACTTGCCTGGCCCCACGGCCTTCGCCAAGCTCCTCAACGACACCTACGGCAAGCACGTCTACGGGATCAACCGGACGTGTGCCGCCGAACACGGAGAGGGGCGGGCGCTGGACTGGATGGTCAACGCCTACTCCTCTGACGGACTCGAACTCGGCAACGCGATCACCCGCTGGCTCGCGGCGCCCGACTCGCAGGGCCGCCCCGGCGCGATGGCTCGCCGGTTCGGCATCAACTACATCATCTGGAACCGTCAGATGTGGCGCGCCTATGACCCGGGACGGGGCTGGGCGCCGTACTCGGGCGTTTCACCGCACACCGACCACATCCACATGTCGTTCACCTGGGACGGCGCCTACCAGCGCACGTCGTGGTGGACCGGCACGGCACTCATGTCGGTCCAGCTCACCGGACCCATCTCGGGTGCGACGTCGCCCGTCACGACGACGACCCCGCCCATGACGGCCACGGGCTACCCGCTGCTCAAGCGTGGTGACACGCACAAGGACCTGATGATTGCCCAGGGCGCCCTCGGGCTGGCCAAGGACGGCTCGTTCGGCCCCGGCACCGAGGCGGCAGTCGCGTCGTTCCAGTCGCGCAACGGCGTCGCCGTCACCAAGCAGCTCGACAACGCGACGTGGACCAAGCTGGTCGCCCTCGGACTCGTCCCCGCCCGCAACGGTGGAAGCACGACGACGACCAGCCCGCTGTCGGCCTACGTCAACACGGTCATCCAGCGCGGCTCCACGGGCGCAGCGGTCGTCGCGTTGCAGAAGGCGCTTGCCATCACGGCTGACGGCTCCTTCGGTCCGGGCACTGAGTCCAAGGTCAAGGCCTACCAGTCGTCCAAGGGCATCTCGCCGACCGGCGTGGTCGCCGCGTCCACGTGGAACGCGCTCATCGGCACGACGCCTGCCGCCCCGACGACGAGCCCGCTGTTGCCCTACGCCAACACGGTCATCCAGCGAGGCTCCACCGGCCCCGCCGTCGTCGCGTTGCAGAAGGCGCTTGCCATCACGGCTGACGGCTCCTTCGGTCCGGGCACCGAGACCAAGGTCAAGGTCTACCAGTCCTCCAAGGGCATCTCGCCGACCGGCGTCGTCGCCGCGTCGACGTGGGCCGCTCTCATGGGCCAGTCCTCGACCGGCACGCCGACCACGACCCCCACAACCTCGACACTGGACACGGAGTTCACGGCCTACAAGTCGACCGTGCTGAGCACGGGCTCCAGGGGCACCGCTGTCAAGGTGCTCCAGGCCGGTATCGGTGGCCTCGCCGTCGACGGCGCGTTCGGTCAGGGCACGGCTGCCGGGGTCATCGCCTTCCAGAAGTCGGTGGGCCTGTCCGGCACCGGCGTCGTGGACCGCGCGACCTGGGACAAGGTGGAGCTCAAGGTCCACCCCCTGCTGCCGTACTGGAATACCGTCGCCAAGCGCGGCTCGACCGGTGCGAACGTCACGGCCCTGCAGAAGGCGCTCCACATCAGCGCCGACGGTTCCTTCGGCCCCGGCACCGAGTCCGCGGTCAAGGCGGCGCAGTCGAGCGCCAAACTTGCCTCGACCGGTGTTGTTGCCACGCTCACCTGGAAGGCCATCGAGAAGCAGATGTGATGCTCAGGGGCCAACTGCGCCCTCGGCGCGAGAGCGCTCCTCGAGAACGTTCGCCGGCGCCTCGCCACGACTGAGCACGACCGATCCGTCTGCCGCCCACAGGGCAAGGCAGGCGCGGAGGAAGTCGGCCGTGTCAGTCATCGCGAGGTGCCGGCGTTCTGCTGGGTTTGCCTGCGGCACACCGGAGGTCACCACATCGGCGTATGCCGTCCGCTCGCCTGAGCTGACGAGTGCGGTGTCGCTGTCCTCAGGTTCGTCGTAGGCGGTGAACTGGTCGCCGTGAGTACTGAGCTCTTTGGCCTCGTCCATGACTCCCTGTGGGACGGGGGTTGCGGCGGCACGGGCGAGCCCGGCGAGCGTGACGAGCACAGCGGGGGAGTCGCTCGCACGGGCGGCTTCGGGGTCGGTGGTGACGAGCAAATCCGTGTTGACGTGGGTGTCGTCGAGGGTCACCGTTGCGCCCGCTGACCAGGTCGCGAGAGCCCAGTAGGCCGTGCGCCAATGTGGTGGGAGGTCGAGGCGGACGACGGAGCCGGGGGCAATGTCGAACTCGTCCTGGAGGGCGTTGGCGGCCTTGTTGACCCAGTTGCCGAGGACTCGGGCGGACAGCTCGATGCGCTCGCCACGAGTGGGACCGTTGGTGTCGTCGTAGGTGGTGATCCGCGGCTTCGCGGAGTCAGAACGGAGCATGTGCTGGAGGACATCGGCTGGTCGGGTCACCCGCTGAGCCTAGGCGTCGCTGCCCGAACGCCGGTCAGGTCGGGGCGCGAAGGAATACCGTGGACCCAGGCGGCGCTTGATCAAGTGATTGAACATTCAATCTCTAGCCGGAGGTGGACATGCCTGCAGTGACCGTTGACGACATCCTTGCGCTGCCGAAGCTCATCGCGCCCGACGTGACCGCTCGGACGCGGCCGGTCAAGGGCATCACCACAGCCCCCAGCGGCTTCGAGGGTGAAGGCTTCCCGGTGCGCCGTGCCTTCGCCGGCGTGGACCTGGCCGACCTCGACCCCTTCATCCACATGGACCAGATGGGCGAGGTCGAGTACGCACCTGGTGAACCGAAGGGCACGCCCTGGCACCCGCACCGCGGGTTCGAGACGGTGACCTACATCCTCGACGGGATCTTTGAGCACAAGGACTCCAACGGTGGGGGTGGTGTCATCGCCGACGGCGACACCCAGTGGATGACCGCCGGCTCGGGGCTGTTGCACATCGAGGCGCCACCGGAGGAGGTCGTGGTCAAGGGTGGGCTCTTCCACGGAGTCCAGTTGTGGGTGAATCTGCCGAGCAGCCAGAAGATGGCTGACCCCCGATATCAGGACATTCGTGGGGGCGAGGTCGGACTTCTCAGCTCGCCCGATGGCGGCGCACTCCTGCGGGTCATCGCCGGTGACGTGGCAGGCCACGAGGGGCCGGGGATCACCCACACTCCGATCTCACTGGTCCACGCCACCCTCGAGCCGGGTGCAGAGGTGGACATCCCGTGGCGCTCCGACTTCAACGCCCTGGTCTATGTCCTGGCCGGCGAGGGGCAGGTTGGCGCGGGACACCAGCCGATCCGCAAGGGGCAGCTCGCCGTGCTCGGTGCGGGCGACTCGATCCGCGTCCGGGCCGACGAACGTCAGGAGTCGCGAAGCCCCCAGCTTGAGGTCCTCGTCCTGGGCGGACAACCCATCCGTGAGCCCGTTGCTGCCTACGGTCCGTTCGTGATGAACACGCGGGCCGAGCTCCTGCAGGCCTTCGAGGACTTCCAGGCTGGCCGCCTCGGCGTGATTCCGGCCGAGCCACACCCCGGCCACATAGGGCTCCAGTAGCGCGCCTCATGGGCGGCAACGGATAGCGTTGCCGCCCATGAGCCGCTCCCTGCCGACCGTTGAGGGGGACCTGCCTTCCTCATCGCATGAGCTGACGGCAGGGCGTTGGCTGCAAACCCTCGTCCTTGGCGCTGCGACGTGGATCGTCGCCATGTCCCTCCTCGCGGTGGTCCTCGCGGGTCTGGGCGCCTGGTTCCCGTGGCTCGTCCTGCCGTTGGCCCTCATCGCCGCAGGTGCGTGCGGGTGGTGGGCACACGGCATACCGGCTCGGTCGTTGCCGGTCTGGACCGCAGCGCTCCTGATCGTGGTCAGCGCCGGTGCCGGAATCTGGACTGCCACAACGCATTCCGAGCAAGTGCTGCCCCGACGTGACTCCGGAAGCTATCTCCAGACGGCCATCTCCATGGCAAACACTCACCGCCGCATCGTGCGGGTGGAGGCGGCGTCCGTGGGCGGTCAAGCAGTCCTCGCCCTTGATGGCATCAGGCTCGCCAGCCCCGCCTTCTATGAGGTGGGCGACACCCAGGAGCCGCAGATCCAGCCGCAGTTCGTCATCGGTCCGGGTGCGATCTGGTCGCTGGGCGTGTGGCTCGGGGGCCCGACTGGGGCGATGCTGCTACCCGCCCTGATGTCGGCCCTGGGCATCCTGGGCCTCGGCCTGCTCACCGCCCGCATCGGCGCCCCCCGCTGGTCGCCACTGGCTGCAGCCGGTGTTGCGCTGCTCTTCCCCGTCCTGCACACCGCGCGCTCGACCTACTCCGAACCCCTCGCGATGGTGACCCTTGCGGGCGGGTTGCTTGCGCTCGTCATCGCTGCCAGACAGGGCAATCGGGGTGAGGTCGGCCGGGCAGCGCTCCTTGCCGGAGTCCTCATCGGGGGCACGGCCCTGGTGCGCATCGACGGCCTGCGCGAGACGATCCTGCTCATCCCCGTGGCGGCCCTCGCCCTGGCGCAGGGGCAACGTTGGCCGCGGGTCACCCTCATCGGCGCTGGAGTCTCGACCCTGCTCGCCGGGCTGGCTGCCCTGTTGCTGTCAAACCAATACCTCGGGACCATCGCCGGGAGCCTCGTGCCTCTGGTCGGCCTCGGCTTCCTCATGGGACTGCTCGCCACGGGGATGCTCTGGTGGCAGCGTCGCGGGGGCGCTGTGCCACAGGCCATCTCACGTCGCTTGGCCGATGGGCTCGCCCTGACGGTGATCCTCCTGGGTGTCGTCCTCGCCAGTCGCCCCCTGTGGCAGACCGTGCGCCAGTCGCCCGACGATCCTGGCTCGCGTTTCGTCGCCGGAATGCAGCTCCGGCAAGGGCTGACCGTTGATGGTGGACGCACCTATGCCGAACAGAGCGTGGCCTGGCTGTCGTGGTGGGTGGGTGTCCCCGCCCTCGTCATCGCGCTCGCCACGCTTGCGTGGACTGTCCGAGTCATCGCTCAGCGCTGGACGGCGGGGGCGTCGCTGCCGGCGTGGACCGGAGCGCTGCTTGTCGGCGCTGGCTCGACTTGCCTGACGCTCTGGCGTCCCGGCATCACGCCAGACCACCCCTGGGCCGAGCGACGGCTGCTGATTGCCCTGCCGTTCGTGATGCTGCTGTGCACCGCCGCTGCAGCCTTTGCCGTGCGCGAGCTCGTGCGCCGTGCGCCTGTTGCCGTGGCCGTCGGCGTGGGGCTGGTGCTCGTGGCGGCGACAATCCTTCCCACGGCCCTCGCGACCTGGCCCCACCGGGGCGAACGGGTCGAGCTCGGTGAGCTCGCGGCCGTTGAGGGTGTGTGTGACTCCTTGGCGCAGCGTGACGTCGTCCTGGCGTTGGACTCGAGGGCAGCCAACGAATGGCCCCAGGTGGTGCGCGGGCAGTGCGGCCACGCAGCCCTGTCGACGACCAAGGCCCTGCGCCAGGATCCCGAGCGGCTCGCCACGACCGTCGCCACGATTGACAAGGCAGTGGCAGCCAACGGCGGCCAGCTCGTGCTGCTGGCTGCCGAGGGGCCCAAGGCTCTGGATGCGTTGGCCGCCAATGATATTCGTCAGGTGAGTGCGGCTTTCGTCGCTGAGGACGACCACCTGTTGGAGCGCCGCCCGGACGGGCTCGTGCCGCTGTCCGTCGAAGTGTGGACCGCGACCGCCCCCTGACCCCAACCGCCCGTCGCACTTATTGCTCGTTCGGGTAGTTCGAACGAACTACCCGAACGAGCAATAAGTCGAACGATTTCAGCGCGAGGTGACGTCCTCCGGCATCCGGCGGGCCACAGCGGCATACGTCATCGTGTCCGCGGCGACGATCAGGCCCGGCTGGGTCGATCGCGGGCCGTAGGCGACGCCGTCCAAGTGACCGACATGACCGCCGGCTTCGACGACCATGAGTGAGCCGGGCGCGTGGTCCCAGGCGTTGGAGCGGCTGTAAAGGATGTAGTCGATGGCGCCCTCGATGAGCTTGGGGTAGTCGACCCCGCAACAGACCCAGGACGGCTGCAGCGCAGGAAAACCCTCGAGGGAGTGATCGCGCAGCGACCAGATCGACGTCGCTCCGCGCGGGGACGTGTCCGTCCCGACCGGCTCGCGGGTCATGCGCTCCCCGTTGCGCTCCACGCCGGCACCGCGCTCGGCGACCCAGGCGACCTGGTGCTCGGGCTGCCAGATCCAGCCGCGCACCGTCTCGCCCGCCACGGTCTCCGCGATCATCACGGCGTGGTCGGGGTTGCCGTGGACGAAGTTCTTGGTGCCGTCCACCGGGTCGACGGTGAAGGCGTGCTCCGCCGCGGTGTAGCGCTCGAGGATGCTCCCGTCGGCGGCGTGCGCCTCCTCGCCCAGGACAACAGCGTTGGGGTAAGCCGCGCTGAGAGCCTGGGTGATGAGCACCTCGGCCTCACGGTCGGCAATGGTGACGAGGTCGCCGGGGTTCTTCTCGATCACTTCACCCTCTGCGAGCGAGCGGAATCGGGGGGCGATGACCTCGGCGGCCACCTGCTTCATGAGCTCGAGCACGGCTGAAGTGTCCACGAAGGTCACGCTTCCACACGAGGCGGGCGGACGGCATACCGGGTCGGGGTGCAGCCGGCTTGACGCGTCCGCAAAGGTGGTCGGCTTCTCGACCGAGGTCGCGGACGCGAGGGGAGCCGCGCCGAGGTCAGAGGACGGGGATCTCGTCCAAGGCGTCGAAGCCGTCAGCGGCATCCGGGTGGTCGGGAGTGCCGGGAGGCTCCGCGCCCTCGATCTCGGCGATGTGGACGAGGGCGTCGCCGCGGTTGACCAGGGGAGCGGTGGTTCGCCCGATGATGATGCCGGCCCGGTCGGCCCTGACCAGGCGCAGCGTCTTGCCAAAGGAGTCGCTCAGGCCGCCGAGCCGGTCACCGGCTTCCACCCGCTGACCCAAGGTGGCATCGAGGTGGACGATTCCGGTGCGGCGGGCGCGGACCCACCCGCTGCGACGACTCACGAGGCCAGCAGGAGGCGCAGTGTCATCGGCGGTGGGAGCTGCGTCGATCATGTCGAGCGCGGCGAGAACTCGCAGCACGCCAGCGACCCCGGCCTCGATGGCCCACTGGTCGAAGCGCATCGCCTCACCGGACTCGAAGAGCAGCACGGTGGCGCCGCGCTCGCGGGCCGCGCCACGCAGGGAGCCGTCGCGGACCTTGGCGTGCAGCATCACGGGCGCGCCGAACGCCTCGGCGAGGGAGCGAGTGCGCGGGTCGTCGAGGTCGGCGCGGATCTGGGGGAGATTCGTGCGGCGATCCGAGCCGGTGTGCAGGTCGATGCCGACCTCGCACTTGTCGACGACTTCGCGCATCATCAGGTTCGCGAGGCGGCCGGCGAGCGAGCCGCGTGGTGAGCCCGGGAACGAGCGATTGAGGTCACGGCGGTCCGGAAGGTAGCGGTCGCCGGCCATGAAACCGTGGACGTTGACGATCGGGACGGCGAGCAGGGTGCCGCGGAAGGTCTTGGGGGAGAGGGTCGCGAGCACGCGGCGGATGACCTCGACCCCGACGACCTCGTCGCCGTGGATGGCCGCGTTGATCCAGACGACCGGCCCGTCGTGCCGTCCGTGGATGACCCGCACGGGCAGACTCACCTCGGAGCCGGTGACGAGTTTGGTGATCGGCAGCCCAATCTCGGTGGCGTGTCCCGGGCGCACCTTGACGGTGCCGATGGCGAACGACGGGCGCGAACGCCTGGGCGCTTTGGCTGCGCCACTCATGCACGGCCCCGGTTCCGTCGGCGCAGGTGGAGTTTGGGTCGCGGACCGAGATAGGAGGCTGCGGGGTCGACGACGTAGCCGCCCAACAGCGTCTGGCGCCCGATGAGCATCCGGAACCCCATCTCGTCGCGCTGGCTCAAGGTCATCTCCGTCGTGCGCCGGCGGCGGGCGAGCACGATCTCGAGCTCGACGACGAGCCGCTTCTCGGCGTGCCCGTTCGAGGAACGCACCACCCGTTCGTCGACCACGGGACGCTCGAGCGTGACCGCGTCCTCGTCGGTGGCCTGCCAGGGGTGGACCGAGAACCGAACCCACGGCTCGCCGTCGCGCTCGAACCGCTCCAGGTCGAATGCGTGGACGGCAGAGGACCGTGCGCCGGTGTCGATCTTGGCCTTGATCCACGGAAGCCCAGCGGACGGCATACGCACCCATTCGCGCCACCCGACAGGGATGATTGGATGGGAGGCGCCGGACATCCCATCATCTTTGCAGGTACCCCACATGAAGCTAGCGATCCTCTCGCGCGCGCCCAAGGCCTATTCGACCCAACGGCTGCGCACCGCCGCGCTTGATCGTGGTCACGACGTCAAGGTGCTCAACACCTTGCGCTTCGCGATCGATCTCTCGGGGCCCGAGCCGGACCTGCAGTTCCGGGGCAAGACGCTGTCCGACTACGACGCGATCCTGCCGCGCATCGGGAACTCGATCACCTACTTCGGCACGGCCGTGGTGCGCCAGTTCGAGCAGATGGACGTCTACACCCCCAACACCGCCAACGGCATCTCGAACTCACGAGACAAGTTGCGGGCGACCCAGATCCTGTCCCGTCACCACATTGGTATGCCGGCCACGACCTTCGTGCGCAACCGGGCTGACGTGCCGGATGCCATCCAGCGCGTCGGTGGTGCCCCGGTCGTCATCAAGCTGCTCGAGGGGACGCAGGGCATTGGTGTCATCCTCGCCCCCGACAACAAGGTCGCCGAGGCGATCATCGAGACGCTGCAGAGCACGAGCCAGAACGTCCTCATCCAGAGCTTCGTCAAGGAGAGCAAGGGGCGCGACATCCGCGCGTTGGTCGTCGGTGACCGTGTTGTGGCAGCAATGCGGCGGACGGCGCAGGGTGACGAGTTCCGGTCCAACGTCCACCGTGGGGGTTCGGTCGAGGGTGTGACGCTCGACCCGGTGTTCGAGCTGGCGGCCGTGCGCTCGGCCCAGATCATGGGGTTGCGGGTGGCCGGAGTCGACATGCTCGAGGGTGCGGACGGACCGCAGGTGATGGAGGTCAACTCCTCGCCCGGGCTCGAGGGAATCGAGGCCGCGACCAAGCTCGATGTGGCTGGGGCAATCATTGACTTCATCGGCAACCAGGTCGCGTTCCCCGAGATCGATGTGCGTCAGCGGCTCACTGTCTCAACGGGATACGGCGTGGCCGAGCTCATTGTCCACTCCGGTGCGGACCTCGTCGGCAAGACGATCGGGGAGTCCGGGCTCGAGGACCGCGACATCACCGTGCTCACTCTCCACCGGGGTGCCACAGTCATCCCCAACCCGCGTCGGCGCACCCTGCTCGAGTCCCAGGACCGGCTGCTCTGCTTCGGCAAGCTCGAGGAGATGCGCTCGATGATCCCCGAGCGCCGCCGGCGTCGCACCAAGGTCCGCAAGCTCCCCAAGGAACCCATCCACGAGGCGTGAGTTTCCTGCGACTGTGAAAGCCGTCGCAGACACCTGTGTTGTGACTTCGTCGTCTCCACCCTCCACCCGCCGGAGCGTCTGCATCCGTATCTCCTTGAGAGAGGGTAGGACTGGGTTCAGCGAAGGGGAGAGCGATGGCGGAGCGCGACGCATTCGACGCCTACGTGCGTGAGCGCTGGGCGCCATTGCTCCGTACCGCGATGCTCCTCACCGGCGACCGGCACTCGGCAGAGGATCTCGTCCAGGAGACGTTGATCCGCGCGGCGCAGCACTGGTCGCGGGTGGACCCGGCAACCGCGGACGCCTACGTGCGCCGCATCCTCTATACCCGCTCAGTGGACGCGTGGCGGTGGCGGCGACACCAGCCGGACCCGGTCGAGGAGACGGGGGAGCAACGCCAGATGACGACTGATGCCCCGGACGATGTGGAGACCCGCCTGACGTTGGCCGCAGCGCTACGGCGCCTGACGCCCCGACAACGCGCCGTGCTGGTCGCCCGGTTCTATGAGGACCGCACGGAGGTCGAGGCGGCACGGGTCCTGGGGTGCTCGGTCAACACGGTGAAGTCGCAGACCAGGCATGCCCTGACGAGATTGAGGGTGCTTGCACCCGAGCTCGCAGACACCTTCGGACGCAAGGAGCCCGTGCCATGAGTACCGACCACCTGCCCGCCGTCCTTCGAGAGCTCGCGGCCGATGCCGAGAGTGGTCTCCTGGCTCCGGTGAGCGACGACCTCTGGCGCGCAGGACGTCGGCGCCGCGTCACCGGAGTTGTCGTCCCACTCATGGTCGCCGCGTGCGTCGTGGCACTCGTCGCGCTCGTGGTGTGGCCCTCCGGACTTCCGCGTGCCGCGCTGCCGGCCGTGCGGGTCGACGGAACCGATCGTCTGTCGGCCTACCCGGACACGATCGCCAAACCGCCCTTCGTCCACGTGACCACGACGCCTGGCGTCACCGCGGCCCTCGTGCCGTCTGTCGGGCTCGTCAGTCAACCGTATGCCGTCTCGCCGGGCGGGTCGGTGACGCAGGTCGAGCTGCCGGCCGGGAGGATCGACTTCTCCGACCTCCAGCCCTCGCTCTCGCCCGACGGGCGATGGGCCGCACGCGGCATCGTCCTCACTGACCTCGTGGGTGGGGTGACGATGCCCTCCCCAAAGGATCTGGCCGAGCTCGGACACCGTTGGACGCCGCCGCTGGAGCCCAGCTGGTGGTCACCGGACTCGCGTCATGCCTTCATGGCGACCTTCAACCAGGGGAGGGTCCGCTCAGGCGGGTTGGTGGTCGGCGTCAATGGCAGCACCGCGGAGGTCCCCTCATCGAGGGTGGGCTCCAGGCGACCTTTGCCGGATGGCTGGACGACGACACCCTCCTCGCCCTGCTCGACCTCGGCCCGGGAACGACGCGGCTTCGGGTGCTCACGTGGACTCTCGGGGACCCGTCGTGGACGTCGACCTCTGCTGTCCTGTCGTGGTCGCAGGAGGAGCCAGCTGAGCTGCGGGCTCTGCTGTCGCCCGACGGACAGCGACTGCTCCTCACTGCGCCCGACGTCGAGGAGCAGACGGGCGAGATGACCGGGACGACGGCGATGATGTTCGACCCCCGCTCGGGAGCAAGACTCGGGATGCCGCTCACCACCGGTGTGCTGGACGTCGCGAACTGGTCCGAGGGCACGGCTGCAGGATGGGAGGGATGGGGCTGCCGTCCGGCGTGGCGCGACGGGCTACCAGTCATCACCGACGGAGGCGTCAAGGGCTTCGTCAACCCGACCCACCGCGACGGCGGCAGCCAGCTGGTGCCGGTCTCTTCACGCTACGGCTCGCCGTGTGTCGCCTTCGCCGGCAACGAGCTCCGTGGCGCGCCAGTCGGCAATGCCGTTCTCGTGTGGAAGGAACGGCTCTGGGCCTGGGGCCTTCCACTCCTCGGTCTGGCCCTCGCCGGCTTGGGGCTCTGGGTGTGGCAGCGCCGCAACCGCGGCTCGTGGCGACAGCCACCGAAGCGTCTCCCGATGATGATCACCCAGCCCTTCTGACGCGGCGGCTGCAGCGTGGTCGCTCGGCGTGCCCTCCAGTCGGGGGCTCTGTGACGGGTCGTGGGCTCTGCGCACCCCGACTCGTCACACAGGCCCCGACTCGTGCCGTGTGGGCGCTGACGTCCCCGGTGTTGCACACATGAGGCAGGATGCGCAGGTGCTGCAGAGACTGGGTTTCCCTCGCGTGGGGGAGCACCGCAGGTTCGTGTCGGCGATCGTCGCTGACACCATCGGCACGGGTCTGTTCCTGCCGCTGACGATCCTGTACTTCCTCAAGGTCACTGACCTCAGCCTCGTCGAGGTCGGTGCTGCGCTGTCGGTCTCGGCGCTGCTCACCATGCCCGCCGCCTTCGTCATCGGCACGCTCGTTGACCGGTTCGGCGGACGCCGGATGATGCTCATCGGCAACCTCGTCCAGGCCGTCGGCATGCTCGCCTACCTCTGGGTCGAGGCGTTCTGGCCCGTCGCGCTCGCGACGGTGCTGCTCAACCTCGGGCGGCAGGCGTTCTGGGGCTCCTTCGGCAACGTCGTCACCGCCATCACCCAGCGAGGTGAGCGGGAGCTGTGGTTCGGCTTCCTCCAGGCGCTGCGCAACCTCGGCTTCGCGATCGGCGGCGTCCTCGCCGGCGTCGCCGTCCAGCTCGACACCGAGCTCGCGTTCCACGCCGTGGTCATCGCCAACACCGCCACCTTCGTCCTCGCCTTCTTCCTCCTGCTTGATGTGCCCGACCACCGCTCCGTCGCGATCGACGACCAGCCGGCGGGCGGGTGGGGTGTCGTCCTGCGCGACCGCGCCTACCTCCGGCTCGTCCTCGGGCAGCTGCTCTTCGTCGTCGGGATGATGGTGCTCAACTTCGCCCTGCCCGTGTATGCCGTGGAGACCCTCGACTTACCGGGCTGGGTTGTCGGGGCGGTCTTCACGCTCAACACCCTGCTCACCGGGCTGGGCGCGGGCCTCACGGTGCGGTGGATGACCGGTCGAGTTCGCGCTCGGATGATGTCCCTCGCCCAGGTCTTCTTCGTCCTCGGCTACGCAGGCTTCGCCCTGGCCGGAGTGCTGCCCGTCGGCGTGGCCGTCGCCGTGATGCTCCTGGGGGCCATCGTCTACACCGGTGGAGAGCTCACCGGTGGCCCCGTCTTCTCCGCCACAGCCGCAGAGGCGGCACCGGACCACCTGCGGGGGCGCTACCTGGGACTCGTCCAGCTCAGCTGGGGCCTCGGTGGTGCGGTCGCGCCGGTGGCCTACACGGCGCTGCTCGAGCACGGCACCTACACGATCTGGCTGGTGCTCGGCCTCATCGGGCTCCTCGGTGCCGCCTACTCACTCACGCTGCCCCGGGCTCTGCCGACCGCCGGAGAACGGGTCACCGCCGGGTAGTCTCGGCTGCGATGAACGAGCATCCGAACACTCCGGTCCAGGCAGATCAGACCCCCGGGCAGGCCACGGCCCCGGTCACCGAGCGCATCACCGTGCGCACGGGCGAACTCGCGGGCAGGAGCGACGACCCCGCAGTGCCCGGTGAGAGGGGCGCGGGCGGCGAGCGCACGGCATACGAGACATCGCTCGAAACCGACCCGCGACCGGCCGTGCTCGAGGACGGCACCGCACGGCCCTACGTCACGATCGTGCTGCCCTGCTTCAACGAGGGTGCGCACGTCCTCAAGGAGATCGACCGCATCACGGCGGCAATGAACAGCAGCGAGTTCACCTATGAGCTGCTCTGCATCGACGACGCGTCGACCGACAACACGCTCGAGGTGCTCGAGCAGGCGGCCCGCGACTTCGCGAACCTGCGGATCATGCCGTTCCGTCGCAACGGTGGCTCGGGCACAGCCCGACGGATCGGCACCCAGCAGGCGCACGGCGAGATCGTTGTGTGGACCGACGCCGACATGACCTACGAGAACGAGCGGATCCCCGAGCTGGTCCGGATCTTGCGCGATGACGCGACCTATGACCAGGTCGTCGGAGCCCGCACTACCGAGGAGGGCACGCACAAGTGGGCGCGTGTCCCGGCGAAGTGGTTCATCCGCAACGTTGCCCAGTGGCTGACGAAGACCAAGATCCCCGACCTCAACTCGGGGTTGCGCGCGTTCCGGCGGGAGGTCTCGCTGCCCTACCTGCGACTGCTGCCGGCAGGGTTCTCGTGCGTCACGACGATCACCATCGCGTTCCTGTCCAACCAGCACGACATCAAATACATCGACACCTCCTATGCCAAGCGTGCCGGCGTCTCGAAGTTCCATTTCGTGGGCGACGCCTACCGCTACATCCTCCAGGTCCTGCGCATGGTCATGTATTTCGACCCGCTCAAAGTCCTCATGCCGCCGGCGTTGTGGATGATCCTCATCGGCTTCGTCAAGGGCGTCGTCGACATGGTGCGCCACCCGTTCTATTTCCCCGCGTCGACCGTGCTGCTCATCGTCAGTGGCATCATGATCGGCTCGCTCGCCCTCCTCTCCGACCTCGTGGTGAGGTCCAGAGACGGTGTTTGACGGGGACAACTCGGCCTCCCTCCGCATCGCGGTCGTCGGGCCCACCCACCCCTACAAGGGCGGGGTCGCGTCGCACACGACCGAGTTGTGTCATGAGCTCGCCGAGGCCGGTCACGACGTCACCCTCGTCTCGTGGAGTTCCCTCTATCCCTCGATGCTCTATCCGGGTGAGCAGGCCGTGCCCGGTGGCGCCCCCGACGTCGAGCCGTTCCCGCGCACCCTTCGCGCCCTGTCGTGGGCCCGTCCGGACACGTGGGTGCGCACCGGTCGGCGCTTGCGTGACATGGACGCGATCATCGTCGTCCACGTCATCCCTCAGGGCGTGCCGTCCAACCTCGCCGTGTTGCGCGCTGCGGGAGTGGGGCGGACCTCCAGCAGTGGTCGCGGCCCGCGCTCGATCGTCATCGCCCACAACGTCCTCCCACACGAGACCCGGCCGGGGGACCGGCAGTTCATGCAGACACTGTTCCGTCGCGTGGATTCCGTTGTGGTGCACTCGGACTCACAGGCCAAACTCGCTTCCGACCTGGGGGCGGCGCACGTGCGCGAGCTCGACCTGCCCCCACACCTGCCAGGCGGTCCTGCCGAGAAGCACGTGGATTCGACCGGCCCGACGCGGCTGCTCGCGCTCGGGATGGTGCGCGACTACAAGGGTGTCGACCTCCTCCTCGACGCCATGCTCGACGTCCCCGACGTACGCCTGACCATCGCGGGAGAGATGTGGGGTGACAGCGGTCGTCGCGTCAAGCAGCTCGCTGCCGACCCGCGCCTCGCCGGGCGCGTCGAGGTGCACAGCGGCTACGTGCCCGCCGACCGCATCGCGGCCCTGCTCGCGCGTCACGACGTGCTGACGCTCACCTATCGGCACGCCACCGCCTCACAGAACGTGTTGTTGGCCAAGCTCCACGGACTGCCGGTCCTCGCGACGCGCGTCGGCACCTTTGGTGGGCAGGTGCGCGATGGCGTCGACGGCCTCCTCGTCCCGCCAGACGACCGAGCCGCCCTCGTCGACGCGTTGCGTCGCCTGTCCGATCGTGCGTATGCCGGGAAGTTGCGTTCCGAAGTGCGCCCGCCTGACCTGTCGGGGCCGTGGGCCCACTACGTCGGCGGTATCGAAGCGTTGGCCAGCACCGAGTCCACGGCTCTGGTCGACCACGCGGAGCCGGAGGTCCTGCCAGCGGACACCGCCGTGCAACGGGCCAAGGATCTCGTCACCGCCGCGCGGCTGCGTCGTCGACGCCAACTCACCCTGCGACCCTCCGACTTCCCCGAATGGGTGCGGGCCTCCGACGTTCTCGCCCTCGACGAGGACGCCCTCGACGCGCAGGCCCTGGCGCGTGAACTGGGGCTGCCTCGATGCTCCGATGCCGTGTCGGCGTGGGCTGCCCTGGGGGCCGTGGCCGGCATCCTGCGGATTCGTGACAACGGCCGGCGTGGTGCAGTGATCGTCGACGAGTCGGGGACCCGCAGCCCGTTCTCACGGTGGGTCCGCGAGCTCGGGTTCGCACCGGTCGAGCTCGAGCTCAACGGCCGCAGCACCTCCGTCGAGGTGCTCGACGTCGACACCGCCAGCCTCGACGTCATGACGCGCCTTCACCCTGCGGACTGTGGTGCCCAAGACGTGGATCACGCTGTGGCACAGGCCTCTTGGGCGCTTCGGTCCGGCGGTCTCCTCATTGTGACGCTGCCCATCGGCGAGGACGACCCCGAGTGGGCCATCAGCCCCGCCGGCATCCGGGGCATTATCGCCCGGGCAGACGACCTCGGGCTCATGCTCGTCGGCGACGTCGATGGAGACATCACCGACCGGATCCGCAGCGCCTCTGCCTCAGCTCGTGGGGTGCGCGCAGCGCAACCGGAGACGAGTGGCTCAGGTGCCAGCCCGGCATACGGGATCTTGCGACTCACCTTCCGGCGTCGGTGACGGCTTTGACCCGGTCAAAACTCCTCAACATCTTGCGGGCGGCGCTGCTCATCATCGTGCTCGTGGCCGTGGCGCTGGCGCTCTGGAAAAACCGGGAGGCGGTCGCCGCGGAGACGCGGCTGCTCGACTGGCACGTCCTCACGGCGGCCTTCGTCATCGGACTCCTCTCGCCGGCCTTGACCATGCTCGGGTGGCGGGTGCTGCTCGCCGACCTGGGCACTCGGCTGGCTCTGCCTCCGGCGGCCAGCATCTTTTTTGTCGGGCAGCTGGGCAAATACGTCCCGGGGTCGGTGTGGACCGTCGTCATGCAGGCCGAGATGGGTCATCGTCTGCGTGTCCCCCGTCGCCGGATGGCGGCCACGGGTCTGGTGATGCTCGCGCTCTCGGTGCTCGGCGGGGCAATCGTCGCCGTCCCCGCGCTCCCGCTCCTGCGCTCGAAGTCGCAGATCGCGCTCTCCCCCTGGGAGATTGCCCTCGGGGTTCTGGCGACCTTGCTGTTCCTGGCGTTGCTGTGGCCCCCTGTGCTGAACGCGCTCATCGCACGCGGACTCCGCCTGATCCGTCGTGACCCCCTCGAGCATGCCTTGTCGGGCTCAGGCATCGCCTACTGCATGCTCTTCATCGTCGCGGCCTGGATCGCCAACGGCCTGTCGGTTCTGCTGCTGGCCTCGGCTCTGGCCCCGGACGATGCGGGGTCGTTGGTCCTGGTCTGCCTCAGCGGGTTCGCGTTGGCCTCGGTGGCCGGCATGGTCGCCGTCATACTGCCTGCCGGCGTCGGGCTCCGTGAAGGGGTCATGGTCCTCATGTTGACGTCGGTGATGTCCCCGGCCGGAGCGACCGCTGTCGTGGTCCTCATCCGCTTCTTCAATGTCCTTGCCGACGTCCTGTGGGCCCTCACCGGGTGGCTGTGGGCTCGCGCCCACCACCTGCTGCCGTCCAAGGACCCCCATGCCGTCGACGGCTGAACCTCTAGGGTGGCCCACGTGACTGACCCCAACATCTCGAGTTCGCCTGAGCCCCAGGTGGCGGCCCCTCCCGGAGGACGAGTGCTTGGCGCCGCCAAGGTCCTCGCGGAACGACTCCTGTGGACGCGCGTCGCCGTGCAACGCCGGGTGGAGGCACGCCGCGCGGCTGTGAGACCCGTTCCCACCAGCGTGCTTCCCACCGACGTGTTGCGTTCGGCTGCGCAGTGGCAGGTAGCCGCGGCCGAGGCGCGCCACCTCAGGTTGCCGCTCCACCATGATCGGCCCAAGAACTGGGACGCGCTGGGTGCTGTCGCCGCCGTTCTCGCCCTGACGGGCGCCGAGGACCGGCCTTCCCTGCGCGTCATGGATGCAGGTTCGGCGCGCTACAGCTCGGTTCTGCCATGGCTGCGCCTCTATGGTCTGGGCGACGCACCCGGATCGCTGCTCGGCATCAACCTCGAGTTCGGGGACACGATGCACCGTGACGGTGTCTCGTTCCGTCAGGGTGACGTCACCGCCACCGACCTTCCGGCAGCCTCTCTCGACGCCATCACCTGTATGTCCGTCATCGAGCACGGTGTCCCGCTCGAGGCCTTCCTCGCCGAATCTGCCCGGGTGCTGCGACCTGGCGGTGTGCTGTGCGTCTCCACCGACTTCGACCAGGATCCGCCGGATACGAGGGGCGTGACGGCCTACGGAACCCCCGTGCGCATCTTTGGTCCCGACGACATTCGCGCCTTCATCGCGCACGCCTCTTCGCAGGGACTGGAGCTCCTCGGGAAGACTCCCGATCTGCACCATGCCGAGCGTCCTGTGCACTGGAAGCGGACGGGCCTTGATTACACGTTCATCCTCCTGACGTTCCGTCGCGCCTGAACCCGGCAGACCTTGAGTGCAGACAGTGACGTGATCAGCGAATCGGCCAACGCTCGCACGCGTGTGCTGCGCCCGTCGCGACCGTTGTTGCTCGGTGCGGTCGTCTCGACGTTCCGCCGCGGCGGTGGGGACCCGACGTCGTGGACCGATCGATCACAGACCTGGGTGTTTGCCTGGCGGGTGCCGACGGGCCCGGTCACCCTGCGGCTTCTCGACCGCTCCCGGCAGGGTGAGGTCGAGGCGCAGGCTTGGGGCGAAGGTGCCGACTGGATGCTCGACCGGCTCCCTCAACTGCTCGGCCAGGACGATGACGACTCCGGGTTCGAGGCGCATCACGACGTCGTGGCGCAGGCTCATCGCCGCTTCGAGGGTTGGCACGTCCCCGCCTCCGGCCTCGTCGTGCAGGCCCTCATCCCGACCATCATCGAACAGCGAGTCACCGGCAAAGAGGCCTTCGCGGCATACCGAACTCTCGTGCGCCGCAACGGAACTCCCGCACCGGGTTTGGGCGCCGAACTTCGCCTCATGGTGCCGCCAGACCCCAAGACGTGGTCGCTCATCCCGTCATGGGAGTGGCTCAAGGCAGGGGTCGATGGCGCCCGCTCACGGCCCTGCGTCACGGTCGCTACTCGGCCTGGTCGTCTCGAACACACAGTTGGTATGCCGGGACTCGAGGCCCGTCGTCGCCTCGAGTCCCTGCCCGGGGTGGGGCGTTGGACCGCCAACGAAGTCGCGCACCGGGCGCTCGGTGATGCCGACGCCGTGAGCTTTGGCGACTACCACGTGGCCAAGAACATCGGCTGGGCCCTCACCGGTTCGCCGGTCGATGACGATGGGCTCGCGGAGCTGCTGGAGCCCTATGCCGGCCACCGCTACCGCGTCCAACGTCTCTTGGAGTTGAGCGGTGCGATGCGTCCGCGTCGGGGTCCGCGCTTCACCCTGCCAACTCATCTGCCCGGTCGAGCCTGAGGTCCAGTTCACGGTCGTCCGAGCGTTCGGTCGTGAGAGGGTTTGATGGTTTGATCGTCAGAACGGCGGCGGGTCGTAGTCCGGGATACGCGGCTCAGCGGGCGGGGCCGTCAGGGTGATTTCGGCGTAGGCGTCCGGGGGGCGGGTGGGCGACCAGGTGTCGATGCGCACCGGCGGGGCGATGCGCCCCCGGTCGTTCGCGAGCTCGAGGAACCTCTCGAGGGTGAGTTCGAGCAGGGTGTCGAGGCGGACGGGCGCACGAGGGGTGAACGTCTTGCGTCGCGTAGGGCCGGCTGCAGCGGCCGCACTCGACCTGGCCGGTTGCTCGGACGCGTCTGGCGTCTCAAAGTCAAGTCAAAAGCCGTGAAGTCGATTCTGCTGCAAGCGAACTCACGCCAAGGACAGACTTCTTGCGACCCTTTGGAAAGGGTCAAACAGAGTGCTCTGACAGCCGCCAAAACCGGCCGAACTGCAGTCAGCAAACTTCCTCAGGGATGAGGCATTGACTCGAGCAGAGCAGCCAAGGGCGCAGGGACGTCTGGGACCGCCAACGCAGCCGCAAGAGCCCCGGCGAGGAGCTCCTTGCGCCCCGAAGTCGTTGTCCCGAACCTGCGCAACTGGTCCATGACCGGACGCCCCTGCCACGCCAGCTGCCGTGTGAATGCCTCGAACGTCGCATCGAGTTCAAGATCCACAAGGACAGCCAACGTCCCGTCCACACCCAGAGCGCGCATCAGCTCATCCTCCAGATCGCGTCGACAGATCTGAAACCCCCACTGCGGCAGCGTCTCCAGCGTCGGCGCGCCCTCCAGTCCCAACGCGGAGCCATGCAGCGCGAGCGCGCGCACGAAGAAGTGCGCCTCCCGCTCGTCACTCAGCCCGACCACCCTGGGGCGAGGATTGAGGGAGGCCACCTCCTCGAGGGTGCGCCGGATGTTCGTCGCTCCGTGCATGGCAACCAGCACGCAGGGTTCGTCGTCCTCGCTGATGCCACGGGCTGCGCGCAGGGCCTGGACCGCCGCGACATCGCTGGTGCCCTCGAGGAGCACCCATGTCGGGATGGCGTACGCGGGAACCATGGCTACGAGCGTCGCTCATCGCACGAGCCCGCGCCACGCAATTGCCGATGGAGGAGCTCAGGCCTTGAGGGAGAGGTCCGCCGTGATCGAGTGCTCCGCCGTGGGTTCGCCGTCGATCCTCACGTGCAGGTCCTCGCTCACCGCCGCCACTTCGAGACGCTGGGTGAGTCGCCCAAGGCGGTACGCGTCACTCGCGCCGAGTGTCACGGTCGCAATGCCTTCCCCGTATGCCGTGTCGTCACCTCCGTCGTCGGTCCCACCTTCACCCGTGATTTCCAGATCGAGGCTGGCGTCCTCGTCGGCGAAGAGGGTCAGGGCGACCACCCGGGCGACGCGGACGGCGAACGGTTCGGCCCCCACGGAGCGAATCCCGACGGCTTCGGAGTCCGCCGACCCTGGCGCCACCCCCAACGCCGATCGCAACGCTTCCACGTGTCCGAGGGCGAACCAATCGCCGGCCCCCGTGCGCACGAGTCGACGTGCTCCGCAGGCGAATTCGCCTCCCAGTCCGCTTGCGTCTGCGGATGTGGTCGTTCTAGCAGCCGAATCCGCAGACGCTGCGGGAGCTGCCGATGCTGCAGCCGAATCCGCAGACGCCGAAGGCGCAGACGTTGCAGACGCTGCAGGAGCCGCATCGCCTGCGGCGCCCACGAACCACGACTCCGGCAGACCCCGAACGAGCGCCGCGGCCACGCCATCCGCCTTGCCCTTGACCAGGTCCGCAGCAGCAGCAATCTCATCGGCGACGGCGCGCGCTGTCACCGACATCATCCGCCCGTCGGCGTCGACCTCACCGCGGTGATCGAGCAGCACGCGCAGCCCGGCAGAGCCAAGCGCGAAGTCCGTCAACCCGGCCCGCCACGGCCGACCGGCCGTGTCACTGAGGACCACAGCGATCGGGGAGCTGTCCGGCATACCGGACAGAGAAAGGAGAGCAGAGCGCAAGACGACCGCACACGCATCCGGGTCGTGGGGGAGCAGCAGGAGCGCGCCCGAGGGTCCGGTGTTGGAGGCATCAATCCCGGCCGCGGCCATGACTGGTCCGGCCGCAGCTTCCACGATGCGAGTCACGCGATCACCGACCGACCGTTCGGCTACGACCCGCACGGATTCATCCAAGACCAAAGTGGATTTGTCAGGCCCAGCAGCGGTGAGCCCCAACGCTTTGGAGACGACCTTGCTCGAGACGACGACAACGTCGCCAGCGAGCAGTGGTCCATCGAAGGAGCTCCACAAGACGGAAGCCAGATCGTCGCCAGCAACGACCTCGGGCACCCCGAGGACAGGGATGATCGTCAGGGGGCGGGTCACGCGCGGACGCGCTCCGCCAGCGCCAACAAGCCTTCGGCCATGCGCGCCGTCGCCGGCACGTCCGTCATGAGGAGCGGTCCGTCGTGGACTGCGGTCTCAACCCCGCGGACCCGCACCGACGCATCGGCCGGGTCGACGAGCCACCCATCCAGGAAGTCGGCATAGAGCCCCGCCACGCCAGCGGAGGTGGACTCGACGCCGATCGCTGACAGGCACGCATCGGCGTGCCCGCGAACCGGCCGACCCGAGATCAGCGGAGAGACCCCGACCACGGGCGCCCGAGAACCGCGTAGCGCATCGCGCACGCCAGGCACACCGAGGATGATCCCGATCGACACCACCGGGTTGCTCGGCGGCAACACGACGACGTCGGCGTCGCGCAGCGCGTCCAACACCCCAGGAGCCGCCGCCGCGCGATCCAGCCCGGCCACGACGAACCGTAATGCCGGCACCTCAGCGCGCAGCCGCACCCACCACTCCTGGAAGTGCACGGCCCGCTGGGAGGTGGCGTCCTGCGAGTCGAGGACGACGTGCGTCTCGACCGGGGTGTCGGTCATCGGCAACAGCCGGATCCGGGCATCTGGCAGTCCCCAACGCGTCGCCAGGCGCTCCGTCACCTCCGATGCCGTCAACCCCTGGGCCAGCCACTGCGAGCGCACGATGTGGGTTCCGAGATCACGGTCGCCCAACGTGAACCACTGCGGGACAGCCCCATAGGCCGCGAGCTCGGCCTGCACCCGGGTCGACTCGTCGGCGCGCCCCCACCCCTGGTCCTCGTTGACGCCCCCGCCCAGGGTGTAGAGCAACGTGTCGATGTCGGGACAGACGCGCAGCCCGAAGAGGCTGATGTCGTCGCCGGTGTTGGCGATGACGGTGAGTTCGGATTCCGGTGCCACGACGTCCAGATGGGCTCTCAGACCCCTGAGGAACCTCGCTCCACCGACGCCGCCCGCGAGGGCTGTGATTCGCATGCGGGTCAGTCTGACCCACCGACACGCCAGCCCGACACGCCGGTCCAGTCAAAAAAGTTGCCCCGATATCAGAACTCGGCTTGACGAATGGGGATGACACGCGTGTAATTTCATCATTGTGCTCCGGTGAAACGTTCCTCCGCACGGGGGAAGGCGCAGGGACACAGTTGGGTCGCGAAGGGTCGAGGAGGCAGCGATGCACGAGTTGACGTTGATCGACGGCATCTTTGAAGAGGAGACACAACTCTCCTGGCAGGAGCGCAGTCTGTGCGCGCAAACGGATCCGGAGGCGTTCTTCCCCGAGAAGGGCGGTTCCACCCGCGAGGCCAAGAAGGTCTGCGTCGGGTGCGACGTGCGCTCCGAGTGCCTCGAGTACGCACTGGCCAATGATGAGCGCTTCGGCATCTGGGGTGGGCTGTCCGAGCGTGAGCGCCGCAAGTTGAAGAAGCGCGCAGTCTGAGCGGGCGCGCGCCCACCCGATGACGTTGACGACTGCCACCGTGCTGCCCCCCGCCGCCGCCCCGACCTCTGGGCCTGCGGTTCACGCGGTGGTCCTGACCTCTGGTGGCCAGTTTGGACTGCGTGCCCTGCTCGACGCCCTGGTCGCCTCCTCCGTGCGCCCCGACCGCGTCGTCGTCCTCGACAGTTCCGCGCAGGGTCCCGACGGCGTCGCCGCCGTGATCGCCTCCGAGCAGTCGCCCTCCTTCTCGCCCGCGCACGTCCCCCTCGATCCCGGTATGCCGGATCGCGTTGCGGTTGCGCAGTGGCTCGCCACCGCCACCGACCTCGGTGCCGATGACCTCGTGTGGATCCTCCCGGCCGGTTCCATCCCGGAGCCCCAGACGCTGGGCCGCCTGCTGGCGGCCCACCGGCGCAGCCCCTCCGTCGGCCTCGTCGGACCCAAGCACGTCGACGCCTCGAACCCCCACCGCCTGCGTTCGGTGGGCATCAACACCACCCGAAGTGGCCGCGTCGTCGACGACCCGCCGTCGGGGGAGCCCGACCAAGGGCAATACGACCTTCGCCGTGACGTCCTGGCGCTTCCCCTGGCTGGCCTGCTCGCCACAGGCACAGTGCTGCGGGAACTCGGCGGCTGGGAGCCCTCGTTCGGCGACCTCGGTGGCGACCTCGACCTGGGGTGGCGGGCCCAGCTGGCCGGTCGGCGCGCGATCCTCGCGCCCCACGCCCGCATGCGCTCGGTCGCGTCGATTGGACTGGCCAACGCCACGACCGGAAAGCATCGCCGCGCCGCCCGACGGGTGGCTCTCGCGCGAGCCTCTTGGTGGTCGGTACCCTTCCTCGCCCTGTGGATCTGCGTCAGTTCGCTCGCATCGGCCGTGGGACTCCTGCTCCTCAAGCGACCTCGGGCCGCGAGGGACGCCTTCGCCGACCTTGGCTCGCTCAACCCCTTCCGCGTTCTCCTCAGCCGCTTACGTACGCGGAGTCGGCGCGAGGTGCGCCACCGTGACATCGCCTCGCTGTTCGTTCCCGCGTCGAGCATCGTGCGCGCCAACATCGACCGGGCACACGAGGCTCTCATCGCGCCCCCGACCTCCGCCGATGAGGACCTCACGACCGAGGACGACGCGACCCCTTTGGTGTCGCGCGCTGCCTTCCACCCCGGGACCCTCGCCGTCCTCGCGACCCTGGCCGTGGTTGCCGCCGCGGGGCGCGACATCGGCGGTGGCCTGCTCAGCCGCCTTGGGTCCGGAGTGACCGGGGGTGAGCTGATCACGAGCCGCGCGACGTCGAGCAGCCTGTGGCATGCCGCCTTCGACGGGTGGCAGGGCACCGGCCTGGGCGGTGACGGTCCCGCCAGTCCCTCCCTTGCCGTCCTCGCCGTCCCGACATGGATCATCGAACACCTGCCCGGCACAGGTGATCTCACCTCCCCGGCCGGGGCGGTGGTGGGAATCCTCCTCGTCCTGACGTTGCCATTGGCCGCCCTCTCCGCCTATTTCTCCGCCCGGGTGCTCACCTCCTCACGCATTGTGCGCGGTGCGGCCGCCCTGGCCTGGGCCACCACTGGCGCTGCTGGTGCCGCCGTCGCCCAAGGACGTCTTGGGGCCATCGTTGCCCTCGTGCTCCTGCCCGCGGTCCTCGCCGGCGTCGTCCTGTTGTCCCGGCCCGGTGCGACCGCGACTGGGGCGTTCGCCACCGCTCTCGGGGCGGCTGTGCTCGGGGCGTTTGCGCCGCCACTGCTCGTCGTCGTCGTCCTCGTCTGCCTGGGCGTGGCGCTCTGTGGCCGACCGGGTTTGCGGGGTCTCGTGCTCGTGCCGGCCTTCGTCGGGCCACTGCTGCTGGGCCCCTGGCTCATGGACGTCGTCGACGACTGGGCGCTCGCCGCGACCGGGCCCGGGCTGAGCCAGTGGGGTCCCTCGGGTGCCGACGCGATCTCCCTCGCCCTGTTGAGCCCGGGTGGAGACGGGAGCCTCCCGTGGTGGGTTGGCGCCGTCGTCATCGCGGCAGGCCTTGCCGGACTTCTGGCCGTGCCCTCGATCCGCTCGGTGTCAACGGGCGCGGCGGGTGTCGCGATCGCCTCTCTCGGAGCAGTTCTGGCCTCGCCACACATCGATCTTGCGTCGTCGGCACCTACTGCTGGTGGGCCCGTCACCCCATGGGCCGGCACGTTCATGTTGCCCCTGACCCTGGCGCTCCTTGCTTCCGCAGTCGTCGCTGTCGACCGGTTCCGCGACCGTGCCCGCGGTGTCGCCGTCGCTGCCCTGGGCCTCGTCGGGCTGGTTGCTGCCGGCGCCTTGGGTTGGTTCGGCTTCGGCGACACATTGCGCACGTGGTCCGACCCGCGCCCGGCTGTGGCCGTGGAGCAGGCGGCCACAGAGCTGGCCAACCGCTCGGTCTTCGTCACTCCGGGACCCAGCGGAGCGGCATACCGGATTGTTGGTCGCGAGACCGGCTCATTGGCCCGAGCACTCCCGCAGAGTGTCGCCAATGACGCGGTCGTTGCCCGTGACATCAGCCGGCTCCTCGACGGCACCCGCAACGACTCCGGCCCCCGGCTGGCCCTGCACGGCATCGGTTTCGTCGCCGTCGCGCAGACCGCCGGTGAGGACGTGTCGCGGCGCCTCGACTCGGCACAGGGCCTGTCACGGCTCGCCAGTCGCGACGGCTTCGACGTGTGGCGCATCGCCGCTCTCGGCAATGCCGCCAACCGCCCGGTCTCGCCCGCACGTCTGGCGCTCCTCAGCGGCGGCGACCCCTCCCTGGTCGCGACGACCGGGGAGCACGGTGCCACCGAAACGACCGTGACGGCTCGTCAGGGCGACCTCCTCACCGTCGCCGAACCGCCCGCGTGGGCCGGTCATGCGAGCGTCGAGGTCGATGGCCGTGCGTTGGCAGCGGTGGCCGACGAGGCACGCCCGACCTATGCCCTGCCGGCCGGCACCCACCACCTCACGATCGACGTCGAGACCGCCCATGGATGGTGGCGCGGGCTTCAGGGTCTTGCTCTGGCGATCGTCGCCTTCCTCGCCATTCCGTTCGGCAGCCGTGCCTCGAGGAGACGGCGATGAACCGCACACGCTGGATCGGCCCGAGCCGACTCGTCCTCACGGCCCTGGCCGCCGGAGGGCTGGTGGCCTTGGCCGCACTCTCACCGGTGAGCGCCGTGCGAGTGTCGGATCGCACGCCCCAGGACACCACTCTCGAGCCGGTGGCCACGGCCGCCCTGTCCTGCCCCGGCTCCGAGCTCAGCGGCATCAAGGGGGTCGACGACATCCAGGTGCCGGCGCGCATCGCCGTGGCGACCGCGCCCGACTCGGTGCTCGGTCCGGTGAAGACTCACGGCACGGGTGAGGTGCAGGTGCGCTCGGGCGACACCGTCACCAAAACCGTCACCCAACGAGGCCTGGCGGCCAGCGACGACAAGGTGGGCGTGGGTCCGAGCGACGTCCTCGCCACCGGAGCACTGGCTCCCGGGCTGGCAGCCACCCAGGAGTGGAGTGTCGCCCGCCCAGAGATCAACGGGCTGGCCACCGTCCCCTGCGCGTCGCCCGGCTCCGATCTGTGGCTCCTGGGCGGTGGGGGTGCCCCCGGTCGCCAGGAGCGTCTCATCCTCAGCAACCCGGGCGCCAACGAAGTGACCGTCGACCTCCAGGTCCTCGGACGCAAGGGCCTCGTCCCGTCACCGACCGGTGCCACGGTCGTGCCTGCTCATGGTCGGGTTGTGATGCTCGTCGACGCCATCAGCGGCGCCGAGGAGTCGCCGGCCCTGCACGTGCGCGCCAGCGGCGGCACCGTGCGCGCTGTGATGAGCGACATCTGGCTCGACGGGTCGGTGCCGGTGGGTGCCGAGACCACCGTCCCCACGGCGGCACCGTCCAAGACCCAGGTGATTCCGGCCTACTTCACGGGGACGTCCGGTTCGCTGCGCATCGCTGTGCCCGGCGATCAACAGGCGGTCGTCTCCGCCCAGATCCTCGGCCCCGACGGGGCCTCGCCCCTGGGTGGAGTGCTTCGCGTTGCCGCGCGCTCGACAGGGGAGCTCCCGGTCACCGGACTCCCATCAGGCCGGTATGCCGTGCGCGTCACCGCCGACGTCCCGATCGTCACCTCGATCTTCTCGGCGTGGCGCACCGGCGCCCAGAAGGGCGACTTCGCGTGGTCTCCATCGACGGAGCCTGCGCAGGGGTTGCTCGGTGCGGCGTTCCCGGTGGGCCACGGGCGATCGCTCCTGCTCTCCAGCACCGGTGCACCGGCCAAGGCCACGGTGACGTGGCAGGTGGACGGCACCTGGACGAGCACGTCCGTCGACGTGCCGCAGGACAGTTCGTCCCGCCTCGACCTTGGAGACGCCACGGCCGTCTGGGTCCGGCGCGCCGGCGGCACCGGCGACCTCCGGGCCGCCGTCGGCACCGTGGGGGGCGGGGATGGTGCGCAAATCGCGTCGATGGCACCGCTTGTCGAGACGGCCGTGCAGTCGGCCGTGGGTCGGGCCTACCCGATCTCCTAGAGCTGGATCTCGTTGGGGGGCACGTTGAGCAGGGCAGCGACCTGCTCGGCGACGACCTCGCGCACGATGGCCGCGACCTCGCCCACATCGTGCGCTCGCGTCTCGATGGGACGGCGATAAACCACGATCCGGTGCCCGGCAGTGCCTCCGACGGGCAGCAGCCGCCCCACGGCAGCGGATTGTTCCTCCCACGGGGCAGGGTCGGTCGGAGGGACGTCTTCGACAGCGAACTCCACATCGGCGTAGCGCGTGCCCAGATAGGTTCGCGCTCGCTCCGCAACCTCGATGACGACGTCGTCGAAGGTCTCGCGTCGCGTACGCATCGCCGGCACGGAAGGCCAGGCCAGGGGGCCGCGGACACCCCGGCCGTGCCGGTCACGACGGGGTGCCTGAGTGGGGGATCGGGGGTCGATGGGAGGCACAACAGGAGACTACGGCGCGCCACCATGGCGAGGTCGGAGCGGTGACCTAGAGTCGTGGCGTGATCGCGTCCCGAAGGTGCTCCAAGACTGCGTGCTCTCAGCTCGCGGTGGCCACTTTGACCTACGCGTATGCCGATCGAGCGGTCGTTCTCGGGCCGCTCGCCACCTATGCCGAACCGCACTCCTATGACCTGTGCGCGGATCACGCGATGCGCCTCACGGTGCCGCAGGGTTGGGAGGTCGTCCGGCTCGACTCCGACGGCTACGAGCCGGCCCCAGAGGTCGACGATCTGGTGGCCATGGTCGACGCCGTGCGTGAACGGCCGCCCCAGCGCACGAGCGGCCCGATGGGGACCTCGCGGCCCGTGGGATCGACGGTGGCCAGTGAGGTCGTCAACGCGATGCCCGTGGCGGGCGAACTACGCCGTGGCCACCTGCGGATCCTGCCCGGTTTCGGCGGCGACGCCTGAGCGTCGCGCCTCACGGCATACATTGAGGTCGTCCGCACATAGGATCGGCCCATGTCCTCTGAGGGTGGAAAAACCGCGATTCTTGCCGCGCTCGCGGCCAACATGGCGATCGCGGTCACGAAGTTCATAGCGTTCTTGCTGACGGGGTTCTCCTCGATGCTCGCCGAGAGCATCCACTCGGTTGCCGACTCCAGCAACCAGTTGCTGCTGCTCATCGGGGGCAAGAGGTCGGAACGGGACGCCACCCCGGAGCACCCGTTCGGGTTCGGACGCCAGCGCTACATCTACTCATTCATCGTCGCGATCGTGCTCTTCATCCTCGGTGGGCTGTTTGCGCTGTACGAGGCGTGGCACAAGTTCGAGGAGACGCGCGATGCGAGCGACTTCGACCCGTTCGAGTCGCGCTGGTGGTGGGTGCCCCTCGTGGTGCTTGCCCTCGGCATCGTCTTCGAGGGTTTGAGCTTCCGCACCGCAGTGCGAGAGAGCAACAAGACCCGTGGGTCGAGGTCGTGGCTGCGCTTCATCAAGAGTGCAAAGGCACCGGAGCTCCCGGTCATCCTCCTCGAGGACTTCGCGGCCCTCGTCGGTCTCGCCCTGGCGTTCCTGGGTGTGTCACTCATGCTCGTCACCGGCAACCCGATCTTCGACGTCCTTGGCACCGCCAGCATCGGCTTCCTCCTCGTTGCCGTCGCGATCTTCCTGGCCGTCGAGATGAACTCCCTCCTGGTGGGGGAGTCCGCGACTCGTGCGCACCGAGAGGCCATCGTCGAGGCCCTGACGAGCCCGGAGGCCATCGACCGCGTCATCCACTCCAAGACGATGCACCTGGGACCTCAGGAGGTCCTCGTCGCCGCCAAGCTGGCTGTCGGCGCCACCGACTCCGCCCGCGAGGTCGCGGCCGCGATCGACGAGGCCGAGCGGGCTGCGCGAGCGGCAGTGCCAGATATCGAGCTGGTGCTCTATCTCGAGCCGGACATCGAGCGCGGAGCTGGCGACCCAGCCCGCTGACACGGCCCTTGCTCAGCCGCCGCCGCCCAGGGAGCCGACAGCCCGGGCGACGATGAGAAGCGAGACGACCAGGGCGGCGGTGGCCTGAGTGGCCATGAGCATCTTGGCGCGCGGGCTCAGTGGCATGGTGTCGGTCGGGCTGAACGCGCTCGAGTTGGTCAGCGACAGGTAGAGGTAGTCGACGAAGGTGGGGATCCACCCCGTGCGCTTGCTGGAGGTGGCAGCCACTTCGGTGACGGCGTCGTCGTTCTCGTCCTGGGAGAAGCGCCAGTCGGCAAGGGGGAGGCGGTCGCGCCGCGCGCGGTGCCGAGTGACGGGTCCACCCCGATCGAGTTCCCAGTAGAGAAGGCCGAAGCCGATGACATTGGTGATCCACACCTGCACCCCTCCGACGAGCAGACCGCGGGCGTCCTGGGCCTGCGCATCGAGGGTGGAGACGAGCATCCCCAGGGCGATGAGATTGCTGATGATGACGACCACGGCCAAGGCGATGGACAGGTTGCGTGACCACCGGGTCTGGCGGTTCATCCGCACGGGGTTGACCGCGACGAGGGCCGCCAGCAGGAGGACCTCGAGCCCCGGGATCACGAAGCGAGGTCCCACGAGCAGGCTCTCGGGGAGGAGTGCGTAGGTGGCGATGGCCACGCAGAGCGCCAGCGTGGGCGGCAGCCGCGCCTCACCCTCACCTGAGCGACGCAGCCGCCGTTCGGGATGACTCGTCATGACGGGCGGGGTGCGACACGGAGGAGGAATGTGTCGGCGGTGGGGGCAAGGTGCCAGCTCTGGGGCCTGACCAGGGTCATCCTGCGAGCCTAGCGGCCGGGGGCGCTCATCCGACGTATGCCGCGAGGTGTTCCCCGGTGAGGGTGGAGCGCGCTGCGACGAGGTCCGAGGGGGTGCCTTCGAAAACGACCGTTCCGCCATCGTGTCCTGCGCCGGGCCCCAGGTCGATGAGCCAGTCTGCGTGCGCCATGACGGCCTGGTGGTGTTCGATCACGATGACCGACTTGCCGGAGTCGACGAGGCGATCGAGCAGTCCGAGGAGGTTCTCGACGTCGGCCAGGTGCAGGCCGGTCGTGGGCTCGTCCAGGACATAGACCTCGCCCTTGTCGGCCATCTGGGCCGCGAGCTTGATCCGCTGCCGCTCGCCACCGGACAGGGTCGTGAGCGGTTGTCCCAGGGTGAGGTAGCCCAGGCCCACGTCGACGAGTCGCTCGAGGATCTTGTGGGCGGCGGGGATCTTGGCCTCGCCCTCGCCGAAGAACGCCTTGGCCTCGTCCATCGACAGCGACAGGACTTCAGCGATGTTCTTGCCGCCCAGCTCGTACTCGAGGACCGCGGCCTGGAAGCGCCGGCCCTCGCACTCCTCGCACGGTGACTCGACCGTCGCCATGACCCCGAGCTCGGTGAAGATCACGCCAGCACCGTTGCACGTTGGACAAGCACCCTCGGAGTTGGAGCTGAACAGCGCCGGCTTGACCCCATTCGCCTTGGCGAACGCCTTGCGGATCGGCTCGAGCAGCCCGGTGTAGGTCGCGGGGTTGCTGCGACGTGAACCCTTGATGGCGGCTTGGTCGACGACGACCACCCCATCGCGCCCGTCGACCGAGCCGTGGATGAGCGAGCTCTTGCCCGACCCAGCAACACCAGTCACGGCCACGAGCACGCCCAGCGGGATGTCCACGTCGACGTCGCGCAGGTTGTGGGTGCTGGCTGCGCGCACCTCCATGACGCCAGTCGCCGCGCGAACCGAGTCCTTGATCTGCGCCCGGTCGTCGAGGTGGCGGCCGGTCAGCGTGCCACTCGCACGCAGGTCTTCGATCGAGCCCTCGAAGACGATCTCGCCGCCGCCGGTGCCAGCGCCCGGACCAAGGTCCACGACGTGGTCGGCAATCGCAATGGTCTCGGGCTTGTGCTCGACGACAAGGACGGTGTTGCCCTTGTCGCGCAACCGAATGAGCAACCCGTTCATCTGTGCGATGTCGTGGGGGTGGAGTCCGATCGTCGGCTCGTCGAAGACATAGGTGATGTCGGTGAGGGAGGACCCGAGGTGGCGGATCATCTTGGTGCGCTGCGCCTCGCCACCGGACAGCGTGCCTGCCGGACGGTCGAGGGTGAGGTAGCCCAACCCGATCTCGGTGAACGAGTCGAGCAGGTGCTGCAACCCTGCGAGAAGCGGTGCGACAGAAGGCTCCTCGAGCTCGCGAACCCACGCAGCAAGGTCGCTGATCTGCATGGTGGCGACGTCAGCGATGCTCTTGCCCTTGATGGTGGACTTGCGCACCTCTGGTGTGAGACGGGTGCCCTCACACTCCGGGCAGGCCTGGAACGTCACGGCGCGCTCGACGAACCGGCGCACATGAGGCTGCATGGCCTCGGGGTCCTTGGACAGCATCGACTTCTGGATCTTGGGGATGATCCCCTCGAAGGTGAGGTTGATGCCCTCCACCTTGATCTTGGTAGGAGGTGCAAAGAGCATCGTGTCGAGCTGCTTGGCGGTGAAGGCGGCGATCGGCTTGTCCATCGGCAGGCCCATGCCCTCGAACAGTCGGCCATACCAACCGTCCATCGAGTAGCCCGGCACGATCAGCGCGCCCTCGCTCAGGGACTTGGTGTCGTCATAGAGCGCTGTGCGGTCGATGTCGCTGACGTGCCCCATGCCCTCACACCGCGGACACATGCCCCCGAGATAGATGGCGTCCTTGACGACGGCCTTCTCGACGCGGCCGCCGGCCTTGTCGGTGGACATCACCCCGCTCGCCCTCCGCGTGGGGACGTTGAAGCTGTAGGCCGTGGGCGGACCGACGTGGGGCGTCCCGAGTCGGCTGAAGAGGATCCGGAGCATGGCGTTGGCGTCTGTTGCCGTGCCGACGGTGGATCGTGGGTTGGCGCCCATGCGCTCCTGGTCGACGATGATCGCGGTCGTCAGGCCTTCGAGGTGGTCGACCTCCGGCCGAGCCAGCGAGGGCATGAAGCCCTGCACGAATGCGCTGTAGGTCTCGTTGATCATCCGCTGGGACTCGGCCGCAATGGTGCCGAAGACGAGCGAGCTCTTGCCCGAGCCAGACACCCCGGTGAAGACGGTCAGGCGACGCTTGGGGATGTCGAGGCTGATGTCCTTGAGGTTGTTCTCGCGAGCCCCCTGGACGCGGATGAGGTCGTGGTGGTCGGCAACGTGGGGTTCGGCGGTCACGAACGCCACCGTAGTGCGCGAGTAGGGTCACTGCGTGCCTCCCCACAACCTCGCTGACTTCGTCAAGGCCTATGACGTCCGGGGCCTCGTGCCAGAGCAGCTCAACGTCGATGTGGCGTGGGCCCTGGGTGCTGCCTTCGCCGAGGTCATCATCAGCCGCGAGCGCGGGACGGGCTGCGTCATCGGCCACGACATGCGTGCCACCTCACCTGAGCTCTCCCAGGCCTTCGGCAAGGGGGTGACGAGTCGAGGCATCGACGTCACCCACATCGGGCTGGCCAGCACCGACGGCCTCTACTTCGCCAGCGGCCAGCTCGAACTCGCCGGGGCGATGTTCACCGCGAGCCACAACCCCGCGGCCTACAACGGCATCAAGCTGTGTCGGCCCGGCGCCCGCCCGGTGGGCCAGGACTCCGGACTCGCCGATGTCCGTGACCTCGCGCAGGAGCTGCTCGACGGCACCGTCGAGCTGAGTCACGAAGATGACGGTGCGACGAGCGAGCGCGACGTCCTGGCCGATTACGGGGCCTTCCTGCGTGGTCTCGTCGACCTGTCCTCCATCCGTGCGCTCACCGTCGTCGTCGATGCCGGCAACGGGATGGGCGGTCACACCGTCCCTGCGGTCCTGGGCACAGACGCCGGTATGCCGTCCCTCCCGCTGACGATCATTCCGCTCTACTTCGAGCTGGACGGCACCTTCCCCAACCACGAGGCGAACCCGCTTGAGCCCGAGAACCTGCGCGACCTGCAGGCCGCCGTCGTGGAGCGCGGTGCCGATCTTGGTCTGGCTTTCGACGGGGACGCCGACCGCTGCTTCGTCGTCGACGAGCGCGGAGAAGCGGTGAGCCCCAGCGCAATCACCGCCCTCATCGCGACTCGCGAGGTGGCCCGGGAGGTCGCCTCAGGCACCCCCGCCGCCGAGGTCTCGATCGTCCACAACGTCATCACGTCCGCTCAGGTCCCCGAGGTCATTGCCGAGCTCGGTGCCAAGGCTGTGCGCACCCGCGTGGGCCACTCCTTCATCAAGGGCGAGATGGCCCGGGCCAACGCCGTCTTCGGTGGCGAGCACAGCGCGCACTACTACTTCCGCGACTTCTGGTTCGCCGACACGGGCATGCTCGCCGCCATGCACGTCCTCGCTGCCCTCGGTGAGCAGAGCGAACCGCTCAGCGCAGTCATGGGCGACTACACGGCATACCAGGCATCTGGCGAGATCAACTCGACCGTCGAAGACCAGGCCGCGAAGACCGCCGAGGTCGCACAATGGGCCAAGGACAAGGGCGTCGAGGTCGACGAACTCGACGGTCTCACCCTGACCCACGCCGGCGACGGCGAGAGCGACCCGATGTGGTGGCTCAACCTGCGCGCCTCCAACACCGAGCCGCTGCTCCGACTCAACGTCGAGGCAGCCGATGCGGACACGATGGCCGCGATACGCGACGATGTTCTGAGCCTTGTCCGAGGCACTGCGAGAGGAAACTGAGATGGCAACGATGGAGCCCTGGCTGCGCGAGATCCTGCGCTGCCCCAACTGCCGAGCCGAGCTGCGTGACGAGAACGGCGAGACCGGCCCCGAGTTGGTCTGCACGTCCGACACCTGTGGTCTCATCTATCGCATCGACGACGGCGTTCCGGTGCTCCTCGTCGACGAGGCGCGCACGCCGGCCTGACCGGCCGCTGCGCCGCACCAACCATGCCGCATCTTGATGAGGCGTTCCTCGACTCCGCCGAGTCCCTCGAGGCTCTGGACAGTCGGGGATCGTTGCGCGCGCTCGCAACCGCAGGTGCCCAGGTGCGCCGGGCGATTGTTGCGGCCAGAGAGGCCGGCATTGACCGGGTGGCCGGGGGCGATCGTCCGCGCTCGGTCCTCATCGCCTCCCTCGGCGGCTCCTCGGTCATCTGTGACGTCCTCGATGTCCTGGCCGAGCCGGGTTCACCGGTCCCGCTGACGACCCGCCGCGAGGCACCACTGCCCGGCTGGATCGGCCCACTCGACCTCGTCATCGCCGTGTCCTTGTCGGGCCGAGCGCAGGGCCCTCTCGCTCTTGCTGCCGAAGCTGCCCGCCGCGGTGCCGCCCTGCTGACCGTTGGTGGCGCCGACTCACCCCTGGCCGATGTCTGCGCTCGCGGTCGGGGGGTCCACGTCGACGTCGACGCACCAGCACCCACGTCGCGCACGGCGATGTGGTCGATGCTCACGCCGGTGCTGCTCGCGGCCGACCGGCTCGGCCTCGTCGACTGTCCCGAGTCGGTCCTCGAGCGGGTGGCCGACGTCTTGGATTCGAGGGCTGAGGAGTGCCGTCCGTCGTCGGAGTCGTTCATCAACCCCGCCAAGATCCTCGCCCTGGGCCTGGCCGAGACCGTGCCGGTCGTCCTCGGTGACGGCGCCCTCACAGGAGCCGCAGCCGGTCGAGCCGCCGCGATGCTCGCGCGCACGGCCCGCATCCCCACGACGCATGGCGCACTGCCCGACGCCGCAGCCCAGGTCGTCGCCTGCTTCGACGGGCCCTTCACTCGTGCCGGGGGAGGAGCGCCCGACGGAGGCAGTGAGCTCTTTGCCGACCCCTTCCTTGACGCGCCGCCGGCTCCCCAGCTCGGGCTGCTCATGTTGCGTGACCACGCTGCCCTGCCGGGTGTCCCCGGCTCGCCCGAGCACCTGGCCGCCCTCGACGCCGGTCGGCTCGCCGAGGCGGTGGCCGATTCGGCTCGTGATGCCGGCGTGCGGGTGTGGGAGGTCGAGGCGCGCGGAGGTCACCCGATCGAGCGACTTGCGTCCCTCATTGCGCTCACTGACTACACCGCGACCTATCTCGCGCTGGGCCTTGGGCTCGACCCAGCCGTCTCCCGCCACGTCACCGAACTGCGCGACCGCACCAGCTGACGCATTCCGCCCAGTCAGGCTCGGGACCTGCAGGTCTCGCCCGCGCATGTCGTTCTCGCTGCCGCATGCTGTTGCGGCGACGTGCCTCAGCGAGAATGACGTGCCGCGCGGTCCTGCAGATCACCCGGGAGCCAGCCGCTGCTCGAGGTCGCACCCGTCGCCGCGGGGTCCTGCCGTGCCAACAGGTCGAGAGGGGGGTGTGAGGGCGGCGACCGGAATCACTGGTTCTACTACGTTTGGTAGGAGTATTGTGGGGCCATGAAGAGCACCGAGGAGCCGACCAGGGAACTGCACGAGCTGGACTGTTGGGAGCGCCTGTCCGAGCGAGAGTTCGGGCGTCTGGCCTTCCACCTCATCGATGAGGTGCACATCGTGCCCGTCAACTACGCCGTCGAGGACCATCGCCTCTTCTTCTGCACCTCCGAAGGCAGCAAACTGCTCGGTGTCGTCATGCACCACGACGTGGCCTTCGAAGTCGACGACGTGGAGGACGACCTTGCGTGGAGTGTCGTCGCGAGGGGCCAGGCCCGCGTCATGGAGCACCCGCCGGCGGGGTTCGCCGACCGGCTGCACCTGCGAACCTGGGTGGCGACGGACAAGCCGATCATCGTCATGATCGAGGTGAGTCAGGTGACCGGGCGCGAGTTCGACCTCGTGCGTCACCCATGACGACCCTGACGCATCGTCTGGAGGAGTTCAGGCTTGCGCCAGCTCCAGAACCTCAGCCATGGGCAACTGCGCCAACGCGGCGCCGTCGACGAGGATCTTGCTGTGCCGCACCCCAGAGCCGATGACGACCGGACCCGCGGCCACGACGGCGGCATCGATGAGCACGGGCCATTCGGCGGGCAGCCCGATTGGCGTGATGCCCCCAAACTCCATGCCGGTCAGGGACACGGCGTCGTCGTGCGGCGCGAACGAGATCTTGCGGACCCCCAGGTGGCGACGCACGACACCATTGATGTCGGCGCGGTCGGTGGCCAGAACCATGACCGCGGCATAGGTGATCTCGCCGGCTCGCTTCCCAGCGACGATCACACAGTTGGCACTTGCCTGCGGCGCAACGTCGTATGCCGCACAGAAGGCTTCCGTGTCGGCGTGAGTTGGGTCAATGGGCGCCACCTCCGCTGCCGCGATTGCGCTGTCTCCGTTGGCATCTGAGACCGCCACGGCGGCTGCCACCGAGGGCGCGACAAGGTCGCGATGGTCAGCGACAGGTGACCAGTCGAGGGTTCCGCGAGCAGACGGCATACAGGATCAGTGCTTCTCGGCGAGCGACGCGTCGTCAGTGACAGGCGCGGTCTTGTGGGGGATGACGTGCATGACCGCGACGACGATCGCGCCGACGATGAGTCCGAGAATGGCCGAGCCGACGGTGTTGGTGACCCAGCCGAGGACGCCGCCGAGCGCGCCGGTCGCGCCGTGGACCCACTCCTCGGCGTGATGCACCCACGAGTAGGGCTGGTGCAACAGCGACCACCCATAGTCCTGGGAGAGGTCGTCCAGACCCACGAGCAGGATGTGGCCGCCGACCCAAATCATGGCGGCGATACCGACGGTGGACAGGGTCGACAGGAGCTTGGGCATTGCGGCGACCATGCCGCGGCCGATCGAAGCGCGCACGCCGTCCTTGGTGGACAGGTGCAGGCCGACGTCGTCCATCTTGACGATGAGCGAGACCACGCCATAGACAAGGACAGTGATGAGGACCGCCACGACGGCGAGGATGGCGAGGCGGGAGACGAAGCCCTCGTCGGCGACCTCGTTGAGCGAGATGACCATGATCTCGGCCGAGAGGATGAAGTCGGTGCGGATGGCGCCGCTCGTGATCGCGTCCTCGTCGGCGACCTTGCCCTCTTGGTGGGACTGGTCGACCGCGTGCTCGGAGTGCCCGCTGAGCTTCTCCCAGATCTTCTCGGCGCCCTCAAAGGCGAGGTAGGTGCCACCGAGCATCAGCAGCGGCGTGAGCGCCTGGGGGAGGAACTGGCTGAGCAGCAGGGCCGCAGGGAGGATGAAGAGGAGCTTGTTGCGCAACGAGCCAATGGCGATCTTCTTGATGATCGGCAGCTCGCGCGCCGGTGACAGTCCCTCGACGTAGCGGGGGGTCACGGCCGTGTCGTCGACGATGACGCCAGTCGCCTTGACGCTGGCGCGTCCGGCCGCGGCGGCAACGTCGTCGAGCGAGGCTGCCGCCGCCTTGGCGAGCACTGCGATGTCGTCGAGCAGGGCAAAGAGACCGCCGGCCATCAGATCGCCTGCAGGTCAGTGAGGTTCTCGAGGTGCTCCACGCGGGTCAGCCTAATGGCGGCGCCTCACTCCTCCTCGTCGCCGTGATCGTGGTCGCCGTCCTCGTCCTCCGCCTCGTCGTCCTCTTCGCCATCCTCGGACGTCACGGCCAGGTCGTCCCCGTCGTCCTCGTCGTCCTCGCTTTCGGTGAGGGCCGGGCGCGCCACCTCGGAGTCAGGGTCGACCACGTAGTTGTCGCGCACCTCCTCCCACGTGTCCAGGGCGTCCTCGTCGAGGTCGAGCTTGACTTCGTCACGCACGTCGTCGGGCCTGCTGATCGCCCCCGTGTTCTCGGCTGCGTTTTCGGCCGGGTTGCCGGTGGTGTTCTCGGAGGTGTCGCTCATCTGATGCCCCGTTCCTTGGCGGGCTGCGTGGGGTGCGGCCCGTGCACGTCCATGTCTACCGCGTGAAGTCGCTAGAGTGGAGGTCGCCGGCGCGGGTGATACCCCGCTCTTGAAGAGATCGCCCAGATGGGCTGCGCCGGGTCGCAAACCCACACTCAACGGAAGAGATTTCGCATGTCCATTGACTACAAGGTTGCCGACCTGGGCCTCGCCGAGGCCGGCCGTCACCAGATCCGTTTGGCAGAGCACGAGATGCCGGGCCTCATGAGCCTGCGCGAAGAGTTCGGCGAGAGCAAGCCGCTCAAGGGCGCTCGTATCGCCGGCTCGCTGCACATGACCGTGCAGACCGCCGTCCTCATCGAGACGCTCACCGCGCTTGGCGCGCAGGTCCGCTGGGCCTCCTGCAACATCTATTCGACGCAGGACGAGGCCGCTGCGGCCGTCGTCGTCGGACCCGAGGGCACCGTGGACAACCTGCAGGGTGTTCCGGTTTACGCGTGGAAGGGCGAGACCCTCCCGGAGTACTGGGACTGCACCGAGCAGATCCTCACCTGGCCCGGTGGTGAAGGCGCCAACATGATCCTCGACGACGGTGGCGACGCCACGATGCTCGTGCACAAGGGTCGCGAGTGGGAGGCCGCCGGTCAGGTGCCCCCCACCGACGAGAACGACTCCGAGGAGGAGGGCGTCTTCAAGGAGCTCGTTCGCCGCACCCTCGGCCAGGACCCGCAGAAGTGGACCCGCGTCTCGCAGGAGATCAAGGGTGTCACCGAGGAGACCACGACTGGTGTGCACCGCCTCTATGAGCTCGCCAAGACCGGCGACCTGCTCTTCCCGGCGATCAACGTCAACGACTCGGTCACCAAGTCCAAGTTCGACAACAAGTACGGCTGCCGCCACTCCGTCCTCGACGGTCTCAACCGCGCCACCGATGTCCTCATCGCCGGCAAGGTCGTCGTCGTGTGCGGCTACGGCGATGTCGGCAAGGGTTGCGCCGAGGCACTTCGGGGCCAAGGCGCTCGCGTCATCGTCACCGAGATCGACCCGATCTGTGCGCTGCAGGCGGCAATGGAGGGCTACCAGGTCGCCCGCCTCGTCGACGTTCTCGACATCGCCGACATCTACATCACGACGACCGGCAACTTCGACATCATCACGTCCGAGCACCTGCAGCAGATGAAGAACAAGGCGATCGTCGCCAACATCGGTCACTTCGACAACGAGATCGACATCGCCGGCCTGGCCAAGGTCTCGGGTATCACCAAGACCGAGATCAAGCCACAGGTCCATGAGTGGACGTTCGCCAGTGGCAGCAGCATCATCGTGCTCTCCGAGGGGCGCCTGTTCAACCTCGGCAACGCGACCGGTCACCCGTCGTTCGTCATGTCGAATTCGTTCGCCAACCAGACGATCGCCCAGATCGAGCTGTTCACCAAGACTGGGGAGTACGACAAGCAGGTCTACGTCCTGCCGAAGCACCTCGACGAGAAGGTCGCTCGCCTCCACCTCGCCGCCATCGGTGTCGAGCTCACCGAGCTCACCAAGCAGCAGGCCGAGTACATCGGTGTCGACGTGGCCGGCCCCTACAAGCCGGACCACTACCGCTACTGAGTCTTCTCAGACACAAAGCATTGGGTATGCCGTCCGCTCACCTTGAGCGGGCGGCATACGTCATTTCGGGACCGGCGTTCTTCCCCTCCCCCCTCAGTTCGCAGATTCGTGGCCTGATCGCCCGCTGGCGACGAAGATTGCGAAAGTGCCCCGCGG